>NZ_CP098361.1:0-300000 GCF_030388245.1 Paracoccus sp. TOH | reverse complement strand
CCTGTCCTCATCCTTCTGCTGGTGCTGGTCTGGCTGACCGGCGGCTGGTGGCTTCTGGGCTATGGCGCGGTGCTGGGCTGGCTTTACTGGCTGCGGTTGCGCGGCTGGCTGCTGGGAATGGCCGCCGTCCTGCTGTGGCTGGCGGTGGCCGGCGCGGTCCAACGCTGGCCGGACAACGCCTTTTCGCGTTTCGTGCAATGGTCCCCCCATGCGCTGATCTGGCTGCTGGCCATGGCCCTGATCGGCGTCTCGGCCTGGCTGGCCCTGCGCCTGCTGCACCGCCACAGCGTCGCGCTGCCGCATGACGGGCCGGGGCTGGTGCCGGCGAAGCAGGCCGCAGCCGAGCCTTCGCCCGAACCCGCCGATGGGTCCGCGCCCGAATCCGGGGCCGATCCGGGCCCGCTCTCGGATGCGGAACTGGACCGCTACGCCCGCCATATCGTGCTGCGCGAACTGGGCGGGCCGGGACAGGCTGCCTTGCGCCGGGCGCGGGTGCTGGTCGTCGGCGCGGGCGGGTTGGGGGCGCCGGTCTGCCTTTACCTCGCTGCCGCCGGCGTCGGGCGGATCACCGTCGCCGACGACGACCGGGTCAGCCTGTCGAACCTGCAGCGGCAGGTGATCTTCCGCGCCTCGGACGACGGCGCGCTCAAGGCCGAGGCAGCGCGTGCCGCCATGCTGGCGCTGAACCCGCATGTCGCGGTCACGGCGATGAACCGCCGCATCACGGCCGAGGACGCCGCGCTGGTCGCCGACCATGATCTGGTCATCGACGGCACCGACAGTTTCGCCGCCCGCCAGGCCGTCAACGCCGCCTGCGTGCGGGCCGGCGTGCCGCTGGTCGCCGGTGCCATCGCGCAATGGGAAGGCCAGGTGACGGTCTGGGATCCTGGACACGGCGCGCCCTGCATGGCCTGCATCTTCCCGCAGGCGCCGGCCCCCGGTCTTGCCCCCGCCTGCGCCGAGGCCGGCGTGGTCGGACCCTTGCCGGGGGTGATCGGCTCGATGCTGGCGCTCGAGGCGATCAAGCTGATCGCCGGGGCGGGCGAGCCGCTGCGCGGGCAGATGCTGATCTTCGACGGGCTCTATGGCGAGAACCGGGTGATGAAAATCGCCCGCCGCGCCGATTGCCCGGTCTGTTCGGGGCTCGCGGGCTCTGGACATTTCCGGCAGGGCTGAAACACTCGCGGGCAACCGAACAGGAGGCTCGCATGAACCCCGAACTCACCCATTGGACCGGCCCGCTGGGGCTGCCGCGCTTCGACCGGATCCGCGACGAGGATTTCGCCCCCGCTTTCGACGTCTGTCTGAAACTGGCCGGCGACGCGGTCGAGACCATCGCCGCCAATCCCGAACCGCCGACCTTCCGAAACACCGTCGCGGCGCTGGAAACCGCCGAGGATCCCCTGAACCGGCTCTGCGCCATCTTCTTCACCCTGACCGGCGTCGATTCCAACCCGGCGCGCCAGGCGCTGCAACGCCAGATCGCCCCGCGGCTGGCGGCGCATGGCAGCAAGGTCAGCATGGACCCGCGGCTTTTCGACCGGGTCGAGGCGATCATGCAGGACAGGGACGGGCTGCCCCCCGAGGATCGCCGGCTGACCGAACTGAGCCTGCGCGGCCTGCGCCGGGCCGGGGCCGGCCTGACCGGCGCCGCGCGCCAGCGCATGGCGGCGATCCGCGAGCGTCTGGCCGTGCTCTCGACCGATTTCGCCCAGAACGTGCTGACCGACGAGCGGGACTTCACCCTGGCGGTGCCCGATGCCGGGCTGGCGGGGCTGCCGGACTGGCTGCTGCGCTCGATGCGGGCGGCGGCGCGCGAACGCGGCCTGCCCGGGCAGGTGGTGACGCTGAACCGCTCGCTGATCGTGCCCTTCCTGGAACATGCCGAGGACCGCGCCCTGCGCGAGGTGGCCTGGCGGGCCTGGACGGCGCGCGGCAGCGGCGCCGGCGCCGGCGGCGCCGCGACCGACAACCGCCCCATCGCCGCCGAGATCCTGGCGCTGCGGCATGAGCGTGCGCAGCTTCTGGGCTACCCGGATTTCGCCAGCTACAAGCTGGAACCCGAGATGGCCGGCGCGCCCGCCAATGTCGAGGCGCTGCTGATGCAGGTCTGGGCCCCGGCCAAGGCGCGGGCCGAGGCCGATGCCGCCCGCCTGGCCCAGATGCTGCACGAGGATGGCGTGAACGGCGCGCTGGAGCCCTGGGACTGGCGCTTCTACGCCGAGCGCCGCCGCAAGGCCGAGCACGATCTCGACGAGGCGGCGGTCAAGCCCTACCTGACGCTCGACGCCATGATCGGCGCGGTTTTCGACACCGCGCAGCGGCTGTTCGGGCTGGAGTTCCGGCCCTTCGACGCGCCGCTCTGGTCGCCCGATGTCCGGGCGTGGGAGATCACGCGGAACGGCCGGCAGATGGCCGTCTTCCTGGGCGATTACTTCGCCCGGCCCAGCAAGCGCTCGGGGGCCTGGTGCTCGTCCTTGCAGCAGCAGCACGGGATCGGCGCCGGCCAGCGGCCCATCGTGGTCAATGTCTGCAACTTCACCCCGCCCGAGACCGCCGGCGCGCCCTGCTATCTCAGCTGGGACGACGCCCATACGCTGTTCCATGAATTCGGCCACGCGCTGCACCATATCCTCTCCGACGTGGCTTGGCCCTCGATCTCGGGGACGTCGGTGGCACGGGATTTCGTCGAACTGCCGAGCCAGCTTTTCGAGCATTGGCTGGAGCAGCCCGAGGTGCTGGACCGCCACGCCCGCCATGCCGAGACCGGCGCGCCGCTGCCGGCGGCGCTGCGCGACCGCATCCTGGCGGCGAGAAATGCCGATCAGGGCTTTGCCACCACCGAATATCTGGAAAGCGCCCTGGTCGACCTGGCCTTTCACCGGGGCCCGCCGCCTTCCGACCCGATGGCGCGGCAGGCCGGGCTGCTGGCCGAACTGGGCGCCCCGGCCGCCATCCCGATGCGCCATGCCACGCCGCATTTCGCGCATGTGTTTTCCGGCGACGGCTACAGCGCCGGCTATTACAGCTACATGTGGTCCGAGGTGATGGATGCCGACGCCTTCGACGCCTTCCTGGAAAAGGGTGACGCCTTCGATCCGGAAACCGCCCGCAAGCTCGAACGCTGGATCCTGTCGAAAGGCGATTCCCTGCCGGCGGACGAACTTTGGTTGAAATTCAGGGAACGAAAACCGGGGGTTCACGCTTTGTTGAGAGGACGCGGCCTGCTGGCCGACGCTTCCTGAAACAACGGGAGATTGAAATGACTGTGATGAAGCCTCTTCTCGCCCTTGCTGCCGTGGCGACGCTGGGCCTGGTGGCCTGCGATCAGGTCGCGCCGACGACCCCCGAACCCACCCCGGGCCCGATCGCGCAGTCCAGCGCCCTGAACGGCACCTACAACCTGCTGGAATCGAATTGCGGCGATCCGACCAGCGACAAGAGCCTGGTCATCGACGGCAACAAGTTCATGTTCCCCGGCGCGACCTGCACCGTCGCCAATGCCGAGCAACAGGTGAACCAGACCCGCGTCACCCTGGCCTGCGAGGGCTCTCCGGCCGCCGGCAACCGCGTGGTGGACCTGCAGACCCGGCCGGACGGCACGCTGCGCATAACCGAGGATTCGACCACGCTGACCTATCACCAATGCATGAAGGCCACGGCCAGCACCGATTCTCTGGTCGGCCAGACCATGTGACGGCCCCGGCCGCCCCCGGCGGGGCGGCCGGTTTCGCGGGGATTTCCGCAACCTGGGGCTGCAAGGCGACCCCGTCGAACATCCTTGGCCATGCCCGCGCCGAGCCGGCGCCTGTCTATTGGGCAAGGCCGCGATGATTTTCTTTGCCCGCGCCCCGGGCCGCCCCCTATCCTTTCCGGGTCACGAGTTGCCGCGGCCGCAGGCCCGGCTTGGGTAGGGACGGCACGGGGAGGGACATGGCGTTGCCCGGCACGGTCTTGATGCAGAGCGTGGACGAGGTCCCGATCGACAAGATGGGCCTCGCGCATTATTTCGCGAATTACGAAACCTATCTGGGACCGATCCGGCAGCGGCCGCTGAAGTTCCTGGAACTGGGCATAGCCCGCGGCGATTCGCTGCGGCATTGGGAAAGCTGGCTGCCCAATGCCGAGATCACCGGCCTGGATATCACCCCCTGCCCGGCGCGTTTCGACAGCGGCCGGGTGCGCTGCTATGTCGGCGAGCAGCAGGACAAGGCGGTGCTGGACCGCCTTGCCGCCGAGCGCGCGCCCGAGGGCTTCGACGTCATCATCGACGACGCCGCCCATGTCGGACAGTTGGCGCGGCTCTGCTTCTGGCATCTGTTCGAGCATCACCTGAAGCCCGGCGGCTATTACTTCATCGAGGATTGGGGCACCGGCTACTGGCCGCAATACCCGGACGGCAAGCACTACCGCCCGCCCGACCCGGACCTGGCCGCGCATGAAAAGCTGCTGGACCGGATGCACAAATCCGCGCTGGTGCAGGCGGTCTATCCGCTGCGCAAGGCGACCGGCTGGATGCGCTGGAACCTGGTGCGGCGGCGCTTCCACGGCCATGACCGCGGCATGGTCGGCTTCGTCAAGGAGCTGATCGACGAATGCGGCGCCGAGGACATGACCCATCCCAGCTTCGGCACCGGCACGCCGCGCCGGTCGCGCTTCGACTGGATGCGTGTCTCGCTGGGCCATGTGGTGATCCGCAAGGCTGGCTGATCAGTCGCGGATCTCGCCCGCGTCGACACCCCAGATCGCGGTCTTGGGCACCCAGCCCTTCTCGCCGCCGCCCGAGACCCGGCACCAGTCGGGATTGCATTCGTGCAGCCGCACGATGGCGCCGGCCTCGGCCCGCGCCATCACATCGGCGCGCGGCTCGGGCCGGGCCAGCAGGTCCAGCATGTCCTTGGTGACGATGGCGGTGCGCACGCCCGACAGCAGCGAGTAATGCACCCAGCCGCCGGCGCCGTCCTGGTCTTCGACCCGCCGCCAGTGGCCGAACTCGGCCACCACGCGCAGCGGCATGCCGGCATGGCGGAACACCCAGTCGATGCGGTGCGACAGGCTTGGGCCGCGCCGTGCATTGCCCTCGCTGCCCTTCAGGCTGACATAGCGCGGCAGCGGCAGGTTGGTGACCGATCCGCGATGCGGGTCGCGCTCGCCGTCCTGGTGGCGGCTGATCGTCGCATCGGCCGACAGTCCGGGCACCGGCTTCGCGTCCAGGTTCTCGCCCGGATTGGTGGTCTGCGCCGGTGCCGCGACCCCGAACCATGTCCCGAGCGCCAATGCCATGGCGCCGAGCCAAGCCTGTCCTTGCTTCATATGCCCGTCCTGCAATTTCGGGGTCTTGTGCGCGCCCCGCATCGCGGGCACTTTGCCAAAACCCGCCCGGCTTTGGAAGAGAGGAGCGACCATGCCCGCCGTTCAAACGACCGATCCGACCCGGTCGCGCCTTAAAGTTACCGTGACCCGCCGCCTGCCCGAGGCGGTCGAGTCCCGGATGTCCGAGCTTTTCGACGTGTCCCTGAACGCCGACGATCACAAGATGAGTCGCGACGAGCTTTGCGCCGCCATGCGCGTCTCGGACGTGCTGGTGCCGACGGTGACCGACCATATCGACGCCGCCATGCTGGCCCAGGCCGGCGAGAAGCTGAAGCTGATCGCCAATTACGGCGCGGGCGTCGACCATATCGACGTGCATTCCGCCCGCCAGCGCGGCGTCCTGGTCAGCAACACCCCCGGCGTGGTGACCGAGGACACCGCCGACATGGCCCTGGCGCTGATCCTGGCCGTGACCCGCCGCATTCCCGAGGGGCTGGCCGAGATGCAGGCCGGACGCTGGCAGGGCTGGTCGCCGACCGCGCATCTGGGCGGCCGGCTGGGCGGCCGGCGGCTGGGCATCCTGGGCATGGGCCGCATCGGCCAGGCGGTGGCGCGCCGCGCCAATGTCTTCGGCATGCAGGTGCATTACCACAACCGCCGCCGCCTGCGCCCCGAGGTCGAGGCCGAGCTGCAGGCCACCTGGTGGGAGAGCCTCGACCAGATGCTGGCGCGGATGGACATCATCAGCGTGAATGCGCCGCACACGCCCTCGACCTTCCACCTGCTTAACGCCCGGCGGCTGAAGCTGCTGAAACCCTCGGCCGTGGTCATCAACACCTCGCGCGGCGAGGTGATCGACGAGAACGCCCTGACCCGGATGCTGCGCGCCGGCGAGATCGCCGGCGCCGGCCTCGACGTTTTCGAGCATGGGCACGAGATCAACCCGCGGCTGCGCGAGCTGCCCAATGTCGTGCTGCTGCCGCATATGGGCTCGGCCACCGTCGAGGGCCGGGTCGAGATGGGCGAGAAAGTGCTCATCAATATCAAGACCTTCGCCGACGGGCACCGGCCGCCGGATCTGGTGGTGCCCTCGATGCTGTGACCCGCGCGCCCCGGTTTTCCGGGGCGTTCGTTTTCGCGCCGCCGCCAAATCGCGCCATGTCGCTTTTTGCCGAGAATATGTCGCCGGGATACGGCAGACTGACCCCGGGAAAGCTCTAATCCGGTAAGGGAGCTTTGGGCGCGGAGAAGGAGTCGCTAGCCATGAAAACCCATGTGAAGGCCCTGGTGGTCGGCGGCGGCGCCGTCGGTTGCGGCATCGCCCTGCATCTGGCGCGCGCCGGCTGGGACACGCTGCTGGTCGAACGCGACGAGCTGACGGCCGGCTCGACCTGGCACGCGGCGGGGCTTCTGCCGCTGTTCAACATGGGCTACGCGACCAGCCACATCCACGACTATTCGGTCAAGCTCTATGCCGGGCTCGAGGCCGAGACCGGGCTGAACGCCGGCTTCACCCGCTGCGGCAACCTGCGCATGGCGCAGACCCAGGACCGGATGGACGAATACGAGCTGTATTCCTCGATCGCCGAGACCGTGGGCGTCGAGCATGAATTCATGACCCCCGCCCAGATCAAGGAGCGCTGGCCGCTGGTGAATATCGACGGGCTCAAGGGCGCGCTGTTCCACCCGACCGACGGCTATATCAACCCGGCCGACGTGACCCAGGCCATGGCCCGCGCCGCGCGCATGGCCGGCGCCAGCATCGAGCGCAAGATCCAGGTCAACGGCTATCGCTGGACCGGCGAGGAATGGGTCGTCACCTGCGAGAAGATGATCGAAAAGGGCGGCAACCTGGTCGGCTCGGGCGAGGAGTTCGAGATCCGCGCCGAGCATGTGGTGACCGCGACCGGCAACCACGCGCAGCGCACCGCCCGGCTGCTGGGCATCAAGATCCCGGCGATCCCGGTCGAGCACCAGTTCATCGTCACCGAGCCCGACCCGGCCTTGCTGGCCTGGCGCGAGGCCGGCAACCCCGAGCATCCGGTGCTGCGCGACGCCGACGCGAAATGGTATGTGCGCGAGGAGCGCGGCGGCTGGATCCTCGGCCCCTATGAGCGCAATGCCCCCGCGCGCTTCCTCTACGACGTGCCGGAAACCTTCCGCGCCGACCTGTTCCCGCTGGATCTGGAACGGATCGAAGAAGAATACATGTCGATGATCCACCGGCTTCCCAGTTCGGAAACCGTGGGGCTCAAGGACGATTTCAACGGCCCGATCTGCTATACCCCCGACGGCAACCCGCTGGTCGGCCCGGCGCCCGGCCTGCGCAACATGTGGCTGGCCGAGGGCTTTTCGTTCGGCATCACCGCCGCCGGCGGCGTCGGCCATTACCTGGCGCAGATGATGACCGCGGGCGAGGCCGAGATCGACATGGCCAGCCTCGATCCGCGCCGCTTCGGCCAGTGGATGACCACCGAATATGCCGCGCGCAAGAACGAGGAATCCTACGAGCACGTCTTCATCCTGCACCACCCGGATGAAGAGCGCGAGGCCTGCCGGCCGCTGCGCACCGCCCCGGCCTATGACCGCCAGATCGCGGCCGGCGCCCAGATGGGCCAGGTGAACGGCTGGGAACGCCCCAACTACTATGCCCCTGCCGGGTTCGACGATCACGCCTCGCGCAGCTTCCGCCGCGGCGGCTGGTGGCAATATGCCAAGGCCGAGGCCGAGGCCGTCCGCAACACCGCCGGCCTGATCGACGCCTCGGCCTTCACCAAGCACCGGGTCTACGGCCCCGGCGCCACCGCCTTCCTCGACTGGTTCACCACCAACAAGCTGCCCAAGGTCGGCCGCATCAACCTGACCTATGCGCTGACCGAGACCGGCACCACCCGCACCGAATACACCATCGTGCGGCTGGCCGAGGACGACTATTACCTGATCTCGGCCGGTGCCTGGACCGATTACGACGGCGACTACCTGCGCAAGACCGCCGAGGAGATGGAGGGCGAATTCGGCCAGGTCATCATCCAGGACATCACCACGCAATGGGGCGTCTTCGCCATCGCCGGGCCGAAATCGCGCGCCATCCTGAACGAGCTGGTGCGCGACGCGAACCCGGACACCGTGCTGGGCAAC
This sequence comes from Paracoccus sp. TOH, assembly GCF_030388245.1. Taxonomy (NCBI): domain Bacteria; kingdom Pseudomonadati; phylum Pseudomonadota; class Alphaproteobacteria; order Rhodobacterales; family Paracoccaceae; genus Paracoccus; species Paracoccus sp. TOH. Next base: position 291,549 of record NZ_CP098361.1, on the reverse strand, counting down.
AAGCGTTTCCCGTGGCTGACGATGCGCAATATCGAGCTTGGCATGTGCCCGGTGCGCGCCATCCGCGTCGCCTATACCGGCGAGCTGGGTTGGGAACTGCACCACCCGGTCGAGTTCGGCCGCTACCTGTGGGACCAGCTGGTCGCGGCGGGCGAGAAGCACGGGCTGCAGCTGGTCGGCGCCCGGGCGCAGAACTGGCTGCGGCAGGAGAAATCCTATCGCGCCTTCGGCACCGAGCTTGGCCGCGATGCGACGCCGCTGGAAGCCGCGCTGGACCGCTTCGTCGATCTGGGCAAGGACTTCAACGGCAAGCAGGCGATGCTGGACACCGGCGTGCGCTCGAAATGCTGCACCCTGCTGATCGACGGGCCGTCGGATGCCGATCCCTGGGGCCGCGAGGCGCTCTATACCGAGGACGGCGCGGCCAAGATCGGCCGGTTGACCTCGGGCGGCTGGTCGGTGGCCTTCGGCAAGTCGATCGGCATGGGCTATGTCCGCCCCGACCTGGCCGAGCCGGGCACCAAGCTGAAGGTCCGGATGCAGCGCCAGCTTTGGGATGCGGTGGTGACCGAGGACAGCCCCTATGACCCGGAAAACAAGGTGATCCGCGTCGACGGCTGACCCTCCTCCCCAGCCGCAGATGCAGGAAAGGCCCGGCGTGATGCCGGGCCTTTTTTGCTGTTCGGCCAGCCGGTTACAGCAGGAAATCCGCCCCGGCCAGGCTGTGGCTGCCGTTCAGCGCCACCGAGAAATCCGCCCGGCCGTCGCCATTGGTATCGGCCAGGATCGTGGTCGCATTGCCGGCCCGCTCATAGCGCAGCTCGCCCGCCGCGCCGGTAAAGGCGCGCTCGCCGATCAGCCGGAAGGCCTGGTCGCCGGCCAGCCCGGCATGCGCGTCGATGCCGCGCAGGTCGATGCGGTCGCCCTGGCCGCGGCTGAAATCCTGGATCAGGTCGCGCCCCGCCGCCGCCACGCCCGACTCACCCAGGCCCAGGAACACGAACTGGTCGGCGCCCAGCCCGCCGTTCAGCCGGTCCGCGCCGGCGCCGCCGGTCAGCACGTCATTGCCGGCCCCGCCCAGCAGGCTGTCGGCCCCGGCGCCGCCCAGCAGCCGGTCATTGCCGGCCCCGCCGACCAGCGTGTCATTGCCCCCGGCCCCGAACAGCAGGTTCGCGGCGGCATTGCCGGTCAGCAGGTCGGCGAATCCCGAGCCGTTGACGTTCTCGATCCCGCTCAGCAGGTCTCTGCCCTGGCCGCCGCCGATCAGCTGCGCGCCGGCCGTCGTCAGGTTGACCCGCACGCCCCCCGTGGCCGCGCCATAGGCGACCAGGTCCACCCCGGCGCCACCGTCCAGCCTGTCGTCGCCGGCCCCGCCGACCAGCGTGTCGTTGCCGGCACCGCCCAGCAGCGTGTCGTTGCCCAGGCCGCCCAGCAGCGCGTTGTTGCCGGCATTGCCGCTGATCCGGTTCGCCAGCGCATTGCCGGTGCCGTTGATATTGCCCGGGCCAAGCAGCGTCAGGTTCTCGACATTGGCCTCGAGCCCGCGCGAGAAATTGGTAAAGACCGTGTCATTTCCGGCATTCGCCGTCTCGACCACCCGGTCGCCGGCCGTGACGTAATAGCTGTCGTTTCCGGCGCGGCCGACCAGATCCTCGGCCGCGCTGGTGCCGCGCAGCACGTTGGCCCGGCCATCACCGATGGACCAGTTGTCATCGGCGATGCGGATCGCGACAATCCGCGTGGTGCCGCCATCGGCGAAGGTCATGTTGCCGGTCAAATCGACGACGAGATAGGCGGTCTCGGTGCCCTCGTGCACGCCGTCGCGCAGGGCCGAAAGGGACATGTCGACCTGGTCATTGTAAGGCCGGGTCGAACTGATGCTGATCGAGCCGCGGCCCGAAGTCGCGCCGATGTCGGCCGCAGTCGCCGTGCCGCCGCTGGTCGAGATGTGATAGCTGTAGCTGACCCAATGATTGGTCATGCCGACGAAATTCAGCGCCATGCCGACGCTTTGACCCTCGCGAATGGTGATCGTCTCGGGCAGGTCGGCGACATAGGTCGTGGGCGTGGGGGCGGCGGTGCCGATGATCTCGAACGAGGTGTCGAAACCCAAGGCGCGCAGCTGGTCGTTGGTATAGACGCGCTCGTTGCCGTAGATGTCGGTGATGCGGACATGGGTGACATCGACGGTGCCAGAGGCATTGCTGGACCCGATGCGAATGTCCGATGTGTCGCTGCCCGAAGAGAATTGGCCAAAGCCACCAAGCGAGACATTGCCATAGGCGAAGGGGGCTTCGTTGCCGAACGAATAGGAAAAATCCCGGTCGAAGAAGATACCGACGCTGTCGATCTCGGTCCGATCCCGCCCCGTCGCAGCGAAACTGGCAAGCGTGGCCCCGTCGCTCAGATCCACCACATCCGGCAGGTCCAGCGAGGTCAGCACCGGCGCCGTCGTGTCGGCGCTGGTGCTGCGCACGTCGATGGAGGTGTCCACGCCCACGCGGCGCAGCGCATCGGCCGAAACCGTGGTCCGGTTGCCCAGCAAGTCGGTGATCTCGACATGGGTAATGTGCAGCGGCCCGGCGACGTTATGCGGCAGCACCTGCACGGTATGGCTGTGGCTGCCGTCCGCCCAGTCGCTGCCGCCGCCGTGGATGATCTGGAAATCATAGGCTCCGATCTCCGTCGCCAGCGGGCGGTCGTAATGGACCGTGACCTGGCGCACCCCGTCCGGGTCCGAGACATGGGCAGCAAACACCGCCGCAACCGGGTCGCGGTTCAGGGCAAGGGTGGAGGGAGCGGTAAGCGCCAGAAGGCGCGAGGGGCCGGTGTCGGGCATGATCAACCAATGGTAAACAATACGTGATCCTTGTGCCTTACCCTGTCCCGGATTGCCGCAGTAGCTGGCGATTTGGACAGGTTTCCGAACGCCGTGCTCGCGATTTCAAGGTGCACCGCCGGTGCACCCGCGGTGTACGCCGAGTGTACGCCAGTCACAGCAGGTCTTTCTTGGATATCAGAGGATTACGCGACCCGTTGCGCGCCCTGCGTCCGCAGCCAGCTACCCCCGCAACGCCCCCAGCCGCCGGGTCAGTTCATCCCGCAGCGCCACCCGCTCCTCGGGGGCCAGGAAGGCGCCCAGCTCGACCTCGCGCTTGCCGTCGGTCAGCACCAGGTAATCCTCGACCGGACCATTCGCGCGCAGCACCGCCCGCACCCAATAGGGGTTGGTCCGCCAGATGCGGTCGGCGCGGCCCGGGTCGCTGCGCACCAGCTCGAGCCGGTCGCGCGACAGCAGCATCACCTCCTGCGGCACTCGGTAGCTGCGCCGGATCGCCGCCCACAGCCCCCAGACCGCCAGCGCGGCAAAGGGCAGCAGGCCCCACAGCACCGCCGTGCCCAGCACCGCGATCAGCGGCAGCGCCAGGAAGCCCGCCGTCAGCCCGATCACCCAGACGAAACCGCGCCGCGGCAGGGCGCGATGCGGGCGGATCTCCAGACGGAAAACGGCCCCGGATTGCTCCGGGGCCGCATCATGCCATTGCCAGGGCATCGGCTCAGTGCGCGTGGCTGCGGTCCCAGTCCTCGCGCTTGGGCAGCTGCTCGAACGTGTGCTCGGGCGGGGGCGAGGGCAGGGTCCATTCCAGGGTGTCGGCGTGCTCGTTCCAGTAGTTCGGCACGTTGACGCGCTTGCCGGCGAAAAGCGTGTAGAACACGATGCCGATGAACAGCAGGAAGGACGCGAAGCTGATATAGGCGCCGATCGACGAGATGTTGTTCCAATAGGCGAACTCGACCGGATAGTCGATATAGCGGCGCGGCATGCCCTGGCGGCCCAGGAAGTGCTGCGGGAAGAAGATCATGTTCGAGCCGAGGAACATCATCCAGAAATGCAGCTTGCCCGCCCATTCCGGGTATTGCCGGCCCGACATCTTGCCGATCCAGTAATAGACCCCGGCGAAGATACCGAAGACCGCACCCAGCGACATCACGTAGTGGAAATGCGCCACGACGTAATAGGTGTCGTGATAGACCCGGTCCAGCGGCGCCTGGCTCAGCACCACGCCGGTCACGCCGCCGACGGTGAACAGGAACAGGAAGCCGAAGGCCCAGAGCATCGGCGTCTTGAACTCGATCGAGCCGCCCCACATGGTCGCGATCCACGAGAACACCTTGATGCCCGTGGGCACGGCGATGGTCATGGTCGCCAGCATGAAATAGGCCTGCTGGGTCAGCGACATGCCGGCCGTGTACATGTGATGCGCCCAGACCACGAAGCCCAGGATGCCGATCGCGGCCATGGCCAGGACCATCGGCAGGTAGCCGAAGATCGGTTTCTTGGCGAAGGTCGAGATGACGTGGCTGATGATGCCGAAGCCGGGCAGGATGATGATATAGACCTCGGGGTGGCCGAAGAACCACAGGATGTGCTGGTAAAGCACCGGGTCGCCGCCGCCGGCCGGGTCGAAGAAGTGGGTGCCGAAGTTGCGGTCCATCAGCAGCATGGTGATCGCGCCCGCCAGCACCGGCAGCGACAGCAGGATCAGCCAGGCGGTGATGAAGACCGACCAGGCGAACAGCGGCACCTTGAACAGCGTCATGCCGGGGGCGCGCATGTTCAGGAAGGTGGTGATGATGTTGATCGCGCCGAGGATCGAGCTGGCGCCCGAGACGTGGACGGCAAAGATCGCCAGGTCCATCGAATAGCCGGCCTCGGTGGTCGAGAGCGGCGGGTAGAGCACCCAGCCCACGCCCGAGCCCGCCTGGTCCGAGCCGCCCGGCGACAAGAGCGAGGCCAGACCCAGGGCCACGCCGCAGACATACATCCAGTAGCTCAGGTTGTTCAGCCGCGGGAAGGCCATGTCCGGGGCGCCGATATGCAGCGGCATGAAATAGTTGCCGAAGCCGCCGAACAGCGCCGGAATCACCACGAAGAACATCATCAGCACGCCATGATAGGTGATCATGACGTTCCACAGATGGCCGTTCGGCGTGCATTCGGCCGCGGCGTCGGCGATGAAGCGTGCGCCCTCCAGGCACATGTATTGCACGCCGGGATGCTGCAGCTCCATCCGCATGTAGACGGTAAAGCAGACCGAGATCAGGCCGACGATGCCGGCCGTGAACAGGTAAAGGATACCGATATCCTTGTGGTTTGTTGACATGAACCAGCGGGTGAAGAACCCGCGGGTGTCATGATGGTCACCGTGGCCGTGAACGGCTGCGTCTGCCATGCGTGGACTCCCTCAGAATGCGGCTGGCCGGCCTCGAAGGGCCAGCGGACTCGCTTTCGGTTCTAGAACAAGATCATGACCTGAGGCAATCCGCCACAGGGGCCAAATCCATGGCCCCCGGCCGCTTTTGCGTCTGCCGGGGGCGGGAATGTTGCCGCGCCGCGACAGGGGCTCAGTTCGCGGCGGGTGCCTCGGCTGCCGGGGCCGCGGCAGCGGCCTCGCCAGCGGCCGCATCGGCGGGGGCGGCGCCGGCCTCGGGCGAGTGCTGGGCCAGGAAAGCGACCACATCGGCCTGATTCTTGGCCATCTTGAAGGTCATCTTGGTCTTCAGCGACTTGTCGCCGACCTTCTCCTCGACATATTTGTTCGGGTCGGTGATGTAATGCTCCAGATCCTCGGTGGTCCAGATCTCGCCGGCCTCGCCCAGCTTGATCAGCGCGTCGGAATACTTGAAGCCTTCCTCGGTGCCAGCCTTGCGCCCGACCACGCCGTAAAGATTCGGTCCGGTCTTGCCGCCCTTGACCACATCCGTACCGTCCGGCGCCTGGATCATGTGGCAGGCCTTGCATTTCTTGAACTCTTTCTCGCCCTTGGCGGGGTCGCCGGCCTCTTGGGCCATTGCGGGCAGGGCGAGAGTGATGGCGGCGAGAGTGGCGTAGATGCTGGTCTTCATCGCGTGTCCTCTGGATCTTGCTTATCGTTGGCAGAGAGGACCTCCACGTCCTCCTCCGCACAAAGGGCTAGCACGCGTCAAGCCCGGGGAACACCGGCAAAAAGTAGCAGATCGCGAGAGGGTGATTGTGCCGCGCGGCGAAAGTCAGCCGGCTGGCGGCGGGAAGTTCCGGGCGAAGCTGCGGCGCAGCGCGTCGTCCAGGTCGGCCATGCCGACCGGCAGGCCCATGTCGACCAGGCTGGTCACGCCGTGGCCCTGGATGCCGCAGGGCACGATGCCGGCATAATGGCTCAGCTCGGGTTCGACATTGATGGCGATGCCGTGAAAGCTGACCCATTTGCGCAGCTTGACGCCGATGGCGGCGATCTTGTCCTCGCGCATGGTGCCGTCGAACAGCGGCGCCTTGTCGGGCCGGGCGATCCAGACGCCGACCCGGCCGTCGCGGATCTCGCCCTTCAGGTTGAACGCGGCCAGCGCGTCGATGACCCAGCTTTCAAGCGCCTTGACGAAGGCGCGCACGTCGCGGCCGCGGCGGTTCAGGTCCAGCATGACATAGACCACGCGCTGTCCCGGCCCGTGATAGGTGTATTGCCCGCCGCGCCCGGTCTCGTGCACCGGAAAGCGCGCGTCCAGCAGGTCGGCGGCCCTGGCCGAGGTGCCGGCGGTGTAAAGCGGCGGATGCTCGACCAGCCAGACCAGTTCCTCGGCCCGGCTTTCGGCGATGGCGGCGGCGCGCGCCTCCATGAAGGCGACGGCTTGCTGGTAATCGGTCAGGCCGGGGGCGGTGATCCATTCGGTCATGCGCGCGAGATAGTTCCGACCGGATCGGGGCGCAAGGGCGGTGCCGCGGGCGGCGCCGCGCCGGGGGCTGTCTGCCCCCGGACCCCCGAAGGTATTTGCGAAACGGTGAGGCGGCATGGCGCCGGATCATGAATCCTGTGCAAGATCATTCTGCGGATGTTGAATTTCACTAACGGATCATCTGTGGCTATACAGCAATTCGACCCAAGCGCGGACCGACACATGACCTTGCCCCTTTCCCCCGTCTTCGACGCCCTGCGCGCGGCTGCGCGCGACCGTATCCTGATCCTCGACGGCGCGATGGGGACGCAGATCCAGCAGCTTGGCCTAAGCGAGGCGGATTTCGCCGGCCATGGCGCCGGCTGCGCCTGCGGCTGCCATCCGCCCGCGCCGGGCGAGCATCCGCAGCAGGGCAACAACGACCTGCTGAACCTGACCCAGCCCCAGGCGATCGAGGAGATTCACTATCGCTATGCCAGGGCGGGCGCCGATATCGTCGAGACCAACACCTTTTCCTCGACCACCATTGCCCAGGCCGATTACGGCATGGAATCGGCGATCTACGAGCTGAACCTCCACGGCGCCCGCATCGCGCGCCGGGCGCTGGACCGCGCCACCGCCGAGGACGGCCGGCCGCGCTGGGTCGCCGGGGCGCTGGGGCCGACCAACCGCACCGCATCCATCAGCCCGGACGTGAACAATCCCGGCTATCGTGCCGTCACCTTTGACGGTCTGCGCCTCGCCTATGCCGAGCAGGTCCGCGGGCTGGTCGATGGCGGCGCCGACCTGATCCTGATCGAGACCATCTTCGACACGCTGAACGCCAAGGCCGCGATCTTCGCCTGCGAGGAGGTGTTCGAGGAGAAGGGCCAGCGCCTGCCGGTGATGATCTCGGGCACCATCACCGACCTGTCGGGCCGCACGCTGTCGGGCCAGACGCCGACCGCCTTCTGGTATTCCATGCGCCATGCCGCGCCGATCACCGTGGGCCTGAACTGCGCGCTCGGCGCCGCCGCCATGCGCCCGCACCTGGCCGAGCTGTCCTCGGTCGCCGACACGCTGATCTGCGCCTATCCCAATGCCGGCCTGCCGAACGAGATGGGCCAATACGACGAATCGCCCGAGGAGATGGCGGCGCAGGTTGCCGAATTCGCCCGCGAGGGGCTGGTGAACGTGGTCGGCGGCTGCTGCGGCTCGACCCCCGAGCATATCGCCGCCATCGCCCGCGCCGTGGCCGATCTGCCGCCGCGCGCGATCCCGGAAATCGAACCGCGCCTGCGCCTGTCGGGGCTGGAGCCCTTCGTCAAGACCGACGACATTCCCTTCGTCAACGTGGGCGAGCGCACCAACGTCACCGGCTCGGCCAAGTTCCGCAAGCTGATCACCAATGGCGATTACGCCGCGGCGCTGGACGTGGCCCGCGACCAGGTCGAGAACGGCGCCCAGATCATCGACGTCAACATGGACGAGGGGCTGATCGATTCGAAACAGGCGATGATCGACTACCTGAACCTGATCGCGGCCGAGCCCGACATCGCCCGCGTGCCGGTGATGGTCGACAGCTCGAAATGGGAGGTGATCGAGGCCGGGCTGAAATGCGTGCAGGGCAAGGCCATCGTGAATTCGATCAGCCTCAAGGAAGGCGAGGAGAGCTTCCTGGCCCAGGCCCGGCTTTGCCGCCGCTACGGCGCCGCCGTGGTGGTGATGGCCTTCGACGAGACCGGGCAGGCCGATACCGAGAACCGCAAGGTCGAGATCTGCGCGCGCGCCTATGACCTGCTGGTCAACACGGTCGGCTTCCCGCCCGAAGACATCATCTTCGACCCGAACATCTTCGCCATCGCGACCGGGATCGAGGAGCATGACAATTACGGGCTCGATTTCATCGGCGCGACCCGGCGCATCACCCAGGCCCTGCCGCATGTGCATGTCTCGGGCGGCGTCTCGAACCTCAGCTTCAGCTTCCGCGGCAACGAGCCGGTGCGCGAGGCGATGCATGCGGTGTTCCTGTATCACGCCATCCAGGCGGGCATGGACATGGGCATCGTCAATGCCGGCCAGCTGGTGGTCTATGACCAGATCGACCCGGGCCTGCGCGAGGCCTGCGAGGATGTGGTGCTGAACCGCAAGCCGAAGGCCGGCGGCACCGCGACCGAGAACATGCTGGAGATCGCCGAGCGCTTCCGCGGCGAAGGCGGCGCCAAGGCGCGCGAAAAGGATCTGACCTGGCGCAGCTGGCCGGTCGAGAAGCGGCTGGAGCACGCCCTGGTCAACGGCATCACCGAATATATCGACGAGGATACCGAGGAGGCGCGGCTGAAGGCCGAGCGCCCGCTGCACGTGATCGAGGGGCCGCTGATGGCCGGCATGAACGTGGTGGGCGACCTGTTCGGCTCGGGCAAGATGTTCCTGCCGCAGGTGGTGAAATCGGCCCGGGTGATGAAGCAGGCGGTGGCGCATCTGCTGCCCTATATGGAGGCCGAGAAGGCGGCGGCGGGCGGCGGGGGCGGTTCCTCCAGCGCCGGCAAGGTGCTGATGGCGACGGTCAAGGGCGATGTGCACGACATCGGCAAGAACATCGTCGGCGTCGTGCTGGCCTGCAACAATTACGAGATCATCGACCTGGGCGTGATGGTGCCGGCGACCAAGATCCTGGAAACCGCCAAGGCCGAGAAGGTGGACATCATCGGCCTGTCCGGCCTGATCACCCCGTCGCTGGACGAGATGGCGCATGTCGCCAGCGAAATGGAGCGCGAGGGCTTCGACATCCCGCTGCTGATCGGCGGCGCCACCACCTCGCGCGTGCATACGGCGGTCAAGATCCATCCGCGCTATGCCAAGGGCCAGGCGGTCTATGTCACCGACGCGAGCCGCGCCGTGGGCGTGGTCGGCAGCCTACTGTCCGGTCAGAAGAACGCCTATGTCGAAACTGTCCGCAGCGAATACATGGACGTGGCCAACAAACATGCCCGGGCCGAGGCGGACAAGAAGCGCCTGCCGCTGGCCGTCGCCCGCGACAATGCGGTCAGGATCGACTGGACCGGGTTCCGGGCCAAGGCGCCCGAATTCCTCGGCGCGCGGGTGATCGACGATTTCGATCTGGCCGAGATCGTCCGCTATATCGACTGGACGCCGTTCTTCCAGACCTGGGAGCTGAAGGGCGTCTATCCGCGCATCCTGGATGACGAGAAGCAGGGCGAGGTGGCGCGGCAACTGTTTGCCGACGCGCAGGCCATGCTGCAGCGCATCATCGACGAGCAATGGTTCCGCCCGCGCGCGGTCATCGGCTTCTGGCCGGCGAACCGGGTCGGCGACGACATCCGGCTGTTCACCGGCGAGGATCGCGCCGCCCCGCTGGCGACGCTGCACACCCTGCGCCAGCAGGTGAGCAAGCGTGACGGCCGCCCGAACGTGGCGCTGGCCGATTTCGTCGCCCCCGAGGGCGCCCGCGACTATGTCGGCGGCTTCGTGGTCACCGCCGGCGGCGAGGAGCAGCAGATCGCCGACCGGTTCAAGGCCGCGCATGACGATTTCTCGGCCATTCTGGTGCAGGCGCTGGCCGACCGCTTCGCCGAGGCGCTGGCCGAGATGATGCACGAGCGGGTGCGCAGGCAATATTGGGGCTATGCCGATGAGAGCTTCACCCCCGAGCAGCTGATCGCCGAGCCCTACAAGGGCATCCGCCCGGCCCCCGGCTACCCGGCCCAGCCCGACCATACCGAGAAGGTGACGCTGTTCCGGCTGCTGGACGCCACCGCGGCGACCGGGGTCGAGCTGACCGAATCGATGGCGATGTGGCCCGGCGCCTCGGTCTCGGGCCTCTATCTCGGCCATCCCGAGGCCTATTATTTCGGCGTCGCCAAGGTCGAGCACGACCAGGTGCTGGACTATGCCGCGCGCAAGGGGATATCCCTGCGCGAGGCCGAGCGCTGGCTGGCGCCGATCCTGAACTACACCCCGCAGGCGGCGGTCGCGGCCGAGTGAAAAGAAACCCGCGGCGGGCGGAAAAAATGCCCTTTTCATCCGCCGCGCAAGCGTCTATGAGACGCGAGCCTACGGACGTGCGGTCGTGGCGGAATTGGTAGACGCGCAGCGTTGAGGTCGCTGTTCCCTAACCGGAGTGGAAGTTCGAGTCTTCTCGACCGCACCATTTCTTCCAGAAAATTCAAGTGGTTCTCTTGTCCGGCAGTCCGGCGCCGACCGGCCTTGCGCTGTCGGTCGGGCCATGGCGGCGCTTTTGCGCATCATCCCGGGCCGTGGAACCCCGGCCTCGGCCGGCGGAAAGGGACGCGCCTTTTCCCAAGGGGTTGCGGCGCAGGGCCGCGGTTCTTTCCGCGCGGGATCCGCCGCTTTGCTGTTCCCTTTCCGGGCCGCTTGCGCCTAGTCTCTGCCCCGAACCAGGGGAGAGTTTCCATGTCCGAGAATTGGGGTTTCGACACCACCGCCATCCATGCCGGCAGCGCGCCCGACCCGGCGACCGGGGCGCGGCAGGTGCCGATCTATCAGACCACCGCCTTTGTCTTCAAGGATGCCGCCCATGCCGCGCGGCTGTTCGGGCTGCAGGAGGTCGGCTATATCTATTCCCGCCTGACCAACCCGACCATCGCGGCGCTGCAGGCCCGCGTCGCCGGGCTCGAGGGCGGGGCCGGCGCGGTCTGCTGTTCCTCGGGCCATGCGGCGCAGATCATGGCGCTGTTCCCGCTGATGGGACCGGGGCGCAACATCATCGCCTCGACCCGGCTTTACGGCGGCACCATCACCCAGTTCGCCCAGACCATTAAACGCTTCGGCTGGAGCGCGAAATTCGTCGATCTGGACGATCTCGAGGCGCTGCGCGCCGCCATCGACGACGACACCCGCGCCATCTTCTGCGAATCGATCAGCAATCCCGGCGGCTATGTCACCGACATCCCGGCCGTGGCCGGCATCGCCGATGCGGCCGGCCTGCCGCTGATCGTCGACAACACCCTGGCCACGCCCTTCCTGTGCAAGCCCATCGAGATGGGCGCGACCCTGGTCGTGCACAGCCTGACCAAATACATGACCGGCAACGGCACGGTGACCGGCGGCGTGATCGTGGATTCGGGCAAGTTCGACTGGTCGGCCTCGGACAAGTTCCCCAGCCTCTCGGAACCCGAGCCCGCCTATCACGGGCTGAAATTCCACGAGACCTTCGGCGCGCTGGCCTATACCTTCCACGGCATCGCCATCGGGCTGCGCGATCTCGGCATGACCATGAACCCGCAGGCCGCGCATTACACGCTGATGGGGATCGAGACGCTGGGCCTGCGCATGGCCCGCCATGTCGAAAACGCCCAGAAGGTCGCGGAATGGCTGGAAAACGATCCGCGCGTGACCTCGGTCACCTATGCGGGGCTGGCGTCGTCGCCCTGGAACGCGACGGCGCGGCGGGTCTATCCCAAGGGGGCGGGGGCGCTGTTCACCTTTGCCATCAAGGGCGGCTATGATGCGGCGGTGAAGCTGGTCGACAACCTGAAACTGTTCAGCCATGTGGCGAACCTGGGCGATTCGCGCTCGCTGGTGATCCATTCCGCCTCGACCACCCACAGCCAGCTGACCGACGCGCAGAAGATCGCCGCCGGGGCCGGGCCGGACGTGGTGCGGCTGTCGATCGGCATCGAGGACGCGGCCGACATCATCGCCGATCTGGATCAGGCGCTGGCCGCCGCCACCGCCTGAACATTCACCGCCTGAACATTGCAGGGCGGCGAGTCGCCTCGCCGCCCCGTTGCCCGTCAGTTCGCCGGGGCTTCCCCGGCCTCGCCGGCGTCCTCGGGCGCCGTCGCCGCGCCGCCTTCCGGCCCGTCAACCGGCCGCATGGCGAAGACGGCGGTGACCGAGGCGTTGACGGCCAGTTCGCCCGCTTCGATCGGCGTGTCGGCGGCGCCGGCCGCCTCGGCGCGCATCGCCATCATCGGCCGCGGCCCGCCGCCGCTCTGCTCCTCGGAAAGCGAGATCAGCCGGCCGAGCCGCATCCCCGCCGCCTCGGCCGTCACCTCGGCGCGGCGACGCGCATCGGCCACCGCCTCGCTGCGGGCCTTGTCCTCGGCCTCGGCCATGTCCTCGCGCGAAAACGCGATGCCGCTGATCTCGTTGGCGCCCGAGGCGACCAGCTTGTCCAGCACCGCGCCGAGGCCCGCGATGTCGCGCACCCGCACGGTGACGCTGTTCTGCGCGCCGTAGCCGGTCAGTTTCGGCGGCTGGCCGTCCTGATAATCCATCACCGGCGACAGGTTCAGCCCCGAGGTCTGGATGTCGCGCGCCTCGATGCCCTCGGCCTTCAGGGTCTCGATGACCTTGGCCTGCTGTTCGGCGTTCTGCGTCATCGCCTCGGCGGCGGTGGCGGCGCGGGTGCTGACGCCCAGGGTGATCGTCGCCATGTCGGGCTGGGCCCAGGCCTGGCCCTGGCCGGTGACGGTCAGTTTGGCGACGGGGCCGTGATGCTTCATGACGTGATGTCCCATGGGCGGCGCGGGCGGGGTGTCCGGGGCAGGGGCCTGGGCCAGCAGCGGGCTGGCGCCCAGCACGATCAGCGTGGCCGCGGTCAGCAGGGGTCGAAATTGGGGCATCGGGTCTTTCTCCTGGGCGCGTCGGGGAATGGTTCCGCCGCGTGGTTGGTTTGCGAGCCCGGGAAACGCAGGAAAACCGGTTTTGGATGCCTCACAATCCGGTGTTCGGCTTTTCACGGCAGGCGTTCTGCGTTAGTCCGGGATGATCCATTGTAAAGATGCGCCCCCGCGCAAGGAACCGCAAGGCAAGCCCGTTCATGACGCTTGATTCCGCTACCGAATACGCCCTCTCCTTCAGCGAGGATGCGGTGCATCTTCAACGGCGCGAAAAGGCGCGGGACGGGCAGGCGGCGGGCCGGCAGCCGGCCTGGCGGCATCTGGGGTCGGCGGATTTCGACTCCCCTGCCTTCCGCGAGGAATTTGTCCGGCTGCGCGTCATGGCCGGCGGCACGGATGCCGATGCGGCGCTGCCGGTGACGCTGATCATTCCCGACGACCAGATCCTTTATACCACGCTGACCGTGGCGCCCGGCGCCGACCGCGAGCGTGCGGTGGGCCGGGCGCTGGACGGGCTGACCCCCTATGCCATCGACGATCTGGCCTTCGACTGGGACGGCGACGGCGACAGCGTGCGCGTTGCCGCCGTAGCCCGCCAGACCCTGCGCGAGGCCCGCGATTTCGCCGCGCAATACGGTTTTGCGGGGCAGGGCTATTGCGCCGCCCCCCAGGGCGAGACCTATCCCGGCGAGCCGGTCTTCGTGCTGGACCCGCCGCAGCCGCGGGCGCGTCCCGCCGTCGATCTGGCCCAGGCCGGCGTGACCGCCGCCGCACTGCTGATCGAGGACGAGCCGCCGGCCGCGGCGAAGAAGCCGGCGGCGGCGCTGGATCTCGACCTTGGCGGCGATGCGGCCGAGGCCGCGGAAGCCGGCCCCGAAGCGGCGGCGCCCGCAGCGGTCGCCAGCACCGGGACAGCGCCGGCCGAGGCCGGGGCAGAGCCCGAAGCCGCAGAACCGGCCGCCCGGCTGCAAAACCCGGCCGAACCGATCGAGCCGGTGGCCAGCGCGGCGGATCAGCCGGAAACGGCGCCCGAGGCGGAGCAGGCCGCCGGGACACCGGCCGCCGGGGACGCGGCGACGCCCCCCGAGACGGTCGCGACCACGGCCGAGACGGTTGCCGAGGCCACGGCCGAGCCTGACGCGGCAGACAGCGGGCCGGCGATGGAAGAACCCGCCGCCGCGCCGGAGGAGACCGCCGCGGCCTTCACCGCCGCCCCCGCGCCGGATGAACCCGTCCCGACCCCGAACCCGGCCGCGCCGGTCGCGCGCCAGGCCCCGACGGCCGAGCCGGGCGGGGCGGCGCTGAACCCGCGCGCCCGCGCCTTCCATGAACGCGCCGCCGGCGCCCGCCAGACCCGCCCGGCCGGCAGCGCCCCGCCGACGCCGCGCCGCCCGGGCGAGCGCGGCGGCCTGCTGGGCCTGGTGGCGATGCTGGGCGCGCTGGTCGTCGGGCTGATTCTGATCTGGGCCTTCCTCGTGCCGGGCGAGCGGGACGGGCAACTGGCCGAAATCCCGGCCGCGCCGGTCGAGCAGGCGCCCGCCTCCGCCCAGACCGTCCCCGCCCAGACCGCCCCCGCCCAGACTTCCGCCCCCAAGACTGCGGCTGCGGAGCCGGCTGCGGCACCGGGCGCCGCATCCCCGGCGGCCGTCGCGACGCCGCCCGGTGCCGGGGCAAGCCCGGCTTCGACCGGACCCGCCGCGGTCACGGCGGCCACGCCTGAGCCGACACCGGCCACCGTCGCGGCGCCGGTTCCGGCATCGGCCCTGACCGAGGAAGAACAGCGTCGGGTCATCGTCGCCGCCGCCGCCGTGGCCGCGGCCGTGGTGCCGCCCTCGGCCCAGCAATCCGCGCCCCAGGGCACGGCGCCGGTCGCCGCCGCCAGCGCGCCGGCCCAGGCCATCGCCGCCGCGCGCCCGGCCGCCGCGCCCAGCCCCAGCCCCAGCGCCGAACGCATGCCGGCGCCGGCGCAGACCCGCAGCCAGGCCGCGCCGCGCCCCGCGGCGCCCGGCGCGTCCCGGCTGACCAGCTCGGCCCGGCCGCAGCTCGCACCCCGGCGCAGCACGCCGCAAACCACCACGCCGCGCGCCGATACCGCGCCGACCGTGCCGGCGAACCAGCTGCCCTATGAGGCCAGCCAACGCCGCAGCCCCCTGACCGGCAGCGCCCGCCCGCCGGAACGCAGCCGCCGTGCCGCCCCCGCGCCGACGCCTGTCGCCACGCCCGCCGCCACGCCTGCCACCACGGCGGCCGCTGCGCCGGTGCAGGCGGCGCCCGCCGCCACGGCCAGCAATGCCGCGGCCCGTCTGCGCGGCTCGGCCCGGCCGCCGCTGCGCCCCGAAGGCTCGACCCCCGAACTGATCCGGGACGACGCGCCGGGCGACGGCCTGACCCCGGCGGAACGCCAGCAGCTGCGCGGGTTGATCCGCGATCTGGGCCGGCAATCGGTCCGCGACGGGCGGGCCGCCGCCCGGTCCCTGCCGTTCCAGGGCGAGCGGCTGGCGCAGGCCCGGCCGGCGCGCAAGCCCGGCCAGGCCACGGCCAGCGATGCCGCCAGCCCCTCGGCCATAGACGCGGCGCTGCGTTCCGCCACCACGCCACCACCAGACAAGCCCGACAGCGTCGAGACCGCTGCTGCGCCCGCCCGGGATTCGGGCGGGCTTTTACATGGCTCGGCGCGGCCGCGGCCGCGGCCTCGCCCCGGCGCCGGGGCGGCTGCGGCCGGGCTCTCGGCCAAGGCGGTGGAATCCGCCATCGCCCAGGCGGTCGAGGCATCGCCCGCGTCGCCGGGCGGGGTGCGGCTATCGGCGCTAAGCTCCTCGCCGCTGCCGCCTCGGCGCGGCAAGGCCGCCGAGCCGGCCCCCGAGGCGGCTGCCGACGCGCCGCCGCCCGGCGCCCCGGCCGCCGCCGCCGCCGGCCCCAGCGCCGCCGAGCTGGCCGCGCGCCGCAAGCTCGACGAACAGCTGCAGGCCCAGGCCGAGGCGCGCATCCGCGCCCGCGCCCAGGCCGATGCCGCCGCCGAGGCCCAGGCCCGCGCCCAGGCCGAGGCCCGCGCCCGCGCCCAGGCCGCGGCCGAGGAACGCGCCGCCCGCGCCCGCCGCCAAGAATACAAGCCGCCCGAGGTCGACAACGAGCCCGAGATCGCCGCCGGCGCGCTCGGCAAGGGCGCGACCTCGGCCACCGTCGCCAAATCCGCGACGCAGCGCCGCGGCATGGATACCGGCCGCACCACCATCATCGGCATCATCGGCGCCGGCCAGGCCAGCCGCGCGCTGATCCGCCTGCGCAGCGGCAAGGTGGTGACGGTGCGCCTGGGCGACCGCATCGACGGCGGCACCATCAATTCGATCGGCAACGGCCGGCTGACCTATGTGAAATCCGGCCGCACCCACGAATTGCGGATGCTGGACGGCCGCTGATGGAGACATTCCTGCTGATCGCCACTGTCTACCTGATGACAATGGTGATCGCCGTGCCGCTGTCGGCGCGGCTGGGGCTGGGCTCGGTGCTGGGCTATCTGGTCTCGGGCATCGTCATCGGCCCGGTGCTGGGCATCGCCGGCAGCGCCGGCGAAATGGCCGACCTGCAGCATTTCGCCGAATTCGGCGTGGTGATGATGCTGTTCCTGATCGGCCTGGAACTGGAGCCGCAGGCGCTGTGGCAGATGCGCAAGCGCCTGCTGGGCCTGGCCAGCATGCAGATCCTCGGCACGGTGGCGCTGCTGGCGCTGGCCGCCATGGCGCTGAACCAGGACTGGCATATCGCGGTCACGCTGGGGATGATCCTGTCGCTCAGCTCGACCGCCATCGTGCTGCAGACGCTCAGCGAGAAAGCGCTGATGCAGACGCCGGGCGGACGCAGCGCCTTTGCCGTGCTGCTGACTCAGGACATCGCGGTGATCCCGATGCTGGCGCTGATGCCGCTTCTGGCGACCCGCGCCCCGATCGCCGATGCCGAGGAGCATATCGGCGAGGCCTTCATGCATGGGCTGCCCGGCTGGGCGGCGGCGCTGGTCACGCTGGGCGCGGTGGCGGCGGTGGTGCTGATCGGGCAATATCTGATCCGGCCGTTGTTCCGCTGGGTCTATGCCGCGCGGCTGAACGAGCTCGACACCGCCGTGGCGCTGCTGATCGTGGTGGGCATCGCCTCGCTGATGGAATTTGTCGGCCTGTCGCCGGCGCTCGGGACCTTCCTGGCCGGGGTGATGCTGGCGGGGTCCGAGTTCCGCCACGAGCTCGAAGGCCAGATCGCGCCCTTCAAGGGCCTGCTGCTGGGCCTGTTCTTCATCACCGTCGGCGCCGGCATGGATTTCCAGCTGTTTCTCGAGCGGCCGGTGACGGTGCTGGGCGTCACCGTGGTGATCATCGCCATCAAGGCGCTGGTGCTGCACCTGATCGCCCGGCTGACCGGCCTGCGCGGCCGCGACCGCACGCTGTTCACCCTGTCTCTGGCGCAGGCGGGCGAGTTCGGCTTCGTGCTGATCTCCTATGCCGTGTCGCTGGCGATCCTGCCGCGCGCCCTGGCGCAGGGCTTCCTGCTGGTCATCGCGCTGTCGATGCTGGCGACGCCGCTGCTGTTCATCCTGTCGGACTTCATCTCGCGCCGCATCGCCGAGGAACGCGCCAGCGACATCGCCGACGAGATCGAGGAGCAGCAGCCGATCATCATCGCCGGGGTCGGCCGCTTCGGCCAGGTGCTGAACCGGCTGGTCACCATGTCCGGCTTCAAGACCACGGTGCTTGACCATGACCTCGAGGTGATCCAGCTCATGCGCCGCTTCGGCTTCAAGGGCTATTTCGGCGACCCGACCCGCCCCGAGATCCTGACCGCGGCCGGGCTCGACAAGGCCCGGGTGCTGGTCGCGGCGCTGGACGATCCCGAGGCCAACCTGCGGCTGATCCGCTACGCCAAGGAAAAGCGCCCCGACATCGTGGTGATCGCCCGCGCCCGCGACCGGGTGAACGTGTTCCAGCTCTATGCCGCCCGCGCCGACCATATCGTGCGCGAGACCTTCGACAGCTCGCTGCGCGCCGGCCGCTATGTGCTGGAAAACCTCGGCCTCTCGCCCTACGAGGCCTCCGAGCTCGAGCGCATCTTCTACCGCATGGACCGCGCGCATCTGCGCCAGCTCGCCGAGGTCTGGAAGCCCGGCGTGCCGATGGAGGAGAATCGCGACTACATGACCCTGACCCGCGACCTGAACCGCCAGCTTGAAAACGTGCTGATGGAGCGCTTCGCGCATGGTCCGAGCGCCGCCCCCATCGCCGCCGAGCAGGACGAGGTGCCCGAACACGGCCTGGCGGCCCGCCCCGGCCGGCCCGGCGGGCGCTGAACCGGCCGGCGCCGGCCGGCGTCCCGGCCGCGATGGGGTATTTGGAAAACGGTGAACATGACGGGGCCGGCCCCGCCCGGCGCGGCCGGGGGGCCGTCGCATCGGAGCATTCGGGGAAAGCCGCAATGCGGCCGGGCGGATCGGGGGGCCCCGGCTTCGTCGTTGCGCAGATACCCAGGGTCGCCGCGCCACGGGCCGGGCCTTGCCGGGCGGGCGCCAAGCCCCTAAAAGGCGGGGCAACCTTGCCAGGGAAAATGCCATGCTCGACCATCTGACCTATACCGCCCCGGAACCGAAGACCATTCAGGGTGCGAAACAGGACTGGGAACTGGTCATCGGGCTGGAGGTCCATGCCCAGGTCGCCTCGAACGCCAAGCTGTTCTCGGGCGCCTCGACCGGCTTCGGGGCCGAGCCGAACAGCCATGTCTCCTTCGTCGACGCCGCCATGCCGGGGATGCTGCCGGTGATCAACGAATTCTGCGTGGCGCAGGCGGTCAAGACCGGCCTCGGCCTCAAGGCGGCGATCAACCTGACCTCGGCCTTCGACCGCAAGAATTATTTCTATCCCGACCTGCCGCAGGGCTACCAGATCAGCCAGCTCTATCACCCGATCGTCGGCGAGGGCGAGGTGATCGTGGACATGGCCCCCGGCATCGCCCGTCGCGTCCGCATCGAGCGCATCCACCTGGAACAGGATGCCGGCAAGTCGATCCACGACATGGACCCGAACATGAGCTTCGTGGACCTGAACCGCACTGGCGTCGCGCTGATGGAGATCGTCTCGCGTCCCGACATCCGCGGTCCCGAGGAGGCGGCGGCCTATGTCGCCAAGCTGCGCCAGATCATGCGCTATCTGGGCACCTGCGACGGCAACATGCAGAACGGCAGCCTGCGCGCCGACGTGAACGTCTCGGTCTGCGCCCCCGGCGCCTATGAGCGTTACCAGGAGACCCAGGATTTCAGCCATCTCGGCACCCGCTGCGAGATCAAGAACATGAACTCGCTGCGCTTCATCCAGCAGGCCATCGAATACGAGGCCCGCCGCCAGATTGCCATCATCGAGGATGGCGGCAAGGTGGTGCAGGAAACCCGGCTCTACGACCCCGACCGCGGCGAGACCCGCTCGATGCGCTCGAAAGAGGAAGCCCACGACTACCGCTATTTCCCCGACCCCGACCTGCTGCCGCTCGAGATCGAGCAGGGCTGGGTGGACGGCATCGCCGCCGTCATGCCGGAACTGCCCGACGAGAAGAAGGCGCGCTTCGTCAAGGAACTCGGCCTGTCGGAATACGATGCCGGCGTGCTGACCGCCGAGGTGGAAAGCGCCGACTATTTCGAACAGGTGGCCGCCGGCCGCGACGGCAAGATGGCGGCGAACTGGGTCATCAACGAGCTGTTCGGCCGGTTGAACAAGGAAGGCCTGACGGTCGAGACGGCGCCGGTTTCCGCCGCCCAGCTCGGCGGGGTGATCGACCTGATCGGTTCGGGGGCGATCTCGGGCAAGATCGCCAAGGATCTGTTCGAGATCCTCTGGACCGAGGGCGGCGACCCGGCCGGGATCGTGGAAGCGCGCGGCATGAAGCAGGTCACCGACCTCGGCGCCATCGAGGCGGCGGTGGACGAGATCATTGCCGCGAACCCGGCGCAGGTGGAAAAGGCCAAGGCCAATCCCAAGCTGGCCGGCTGGTTCGTCGGCCAGGTGCTGAAGGCCACCGGCGGCAAGGCCAACCCGGCGGCGGTGAACGAACTGGTGGCGAAGAAGCTGGGCGGCTGACGGGCGTCCCGCCTGCCGCGGCCGGTCCCGTCCTGCGGGGCCGGTGTTCGACGGCCGGTGTACGCCCGGTGTACGGTCCGTGCATGCCGGTCACCGCGAAAACCCCGGCATTTGCCGGTGTTTTTTCCCGCCGCTCCCGAATTTGTGCGGCCCGCAACGCGCGCCGGCGTTGCGCGGCCCGCTTCCCTTGGCAGGCCATCTCGCCTAACCTCCGGATCAAAGGAAAGGCATCCGCATGAGCAGCTACGAATACACCGTCATCCCCGCACCCGCCCGCGGCGAAAAGAGCCGGGGCGCGAAATCCGGGATCGAGCGCTTCGCCGCCACCCTGACCGATGTGCTGAACGACATGGCCCGCGACGGCTGGGACTATGTCCGGGCCGAGACCTTGCCGGCCGAGGAACGCTCGGGCCTGACCAGCCGCACCACGGTCTATCACAACCTGCTGATCTTCCGCCGCGCCCTGGCCGCGCCGGGCCGACAGCAGCTTCCCCTGCCCGCCACCGCGGCCGACCCGCAGCCCGCCGCCGCGGAACCTGCCGCAGCAGAACCCGCAGCCGCGGAAACCCCGGCCGATGCCGGCCAGCAACCGGCGCGCGGCCCCTTCAGCCAGCCGATGCGGGCCACGCCCAAGCCCGCGCCGCTGGCCGCGCCCGGCAACCATAGCCGCGCCCGCGCCGCCGAGCCGCCGCTGACCGCGCCGCCGGCCCCGGCCCCCGCCGGCCCGCGCCTCGGCCCGGCCAGCCGCTGATTTCACCGTTTTCCCAATACCCCGGGGTGAGCCCCCGGCACGGGGGCGAGGGGCAGCGCCCCTCCGGCCCTCACCAATGCGGCGGCCGCTGGTCGGCCAGCGGCACCACGCCCGTCTCGCTCTCGCGTTCCGCCTCGCGCTCCATCAGCATGCCGACATGCCGCGCCAGCCGGGCGAATTCGCTTTCCTGCCGGGCCACGATGCCCGACAGATCCTCGACCGTGCGCGCCAGATAGGCCACGGCCTCCTCCAGCCGCTCGATCCGTTCCTGCGTCTGCTTGTCCATCCATCCTCCATCCGCTAGACCCGCGCCTGGAAAAGCCCGAGGCAAACCATGGCGAAAGATCAGAAGAAACAGCCCCGTCCCAAGGCCGAGACGCCCAAGGGGTTCCGCGACTATTTCGGCGCAGACGTGACCGAGCGCAAGCAGATGCTCGACCGCATCGCCGAGATCTATCATCGCCACGGCTTCGAGCCGCTCGAAACCAGTGCCGTCGAAACCGTCGAGGCGCTGGGCAAGTTCCTGCCCGACGTGGACCGCCCCAATGCCGGGGTCTTCGCCTGGCAAGAGGCCGAGGTTCCGGGCGGCGGCGCCGGCGACTGGCTGGCGTTGCGCTATGACCTGACCGCGCCGCTGGCCCGCGTCGCGGCGCAGTTCCGCAACGACCTGCCCTCGCCTTATCGCCGCTATGCCATGGGCCCGGTCTGGCGCAACGAGAAGCCCGGACCCGGACGCTTCCGGCAGTTCTACCAATGCGATGCCGATACCGTGGGCTCGGCCTCGGTCGCCGCGGATGCCGAGATCTGCGCCATGCTGGCGGCGGCGCTGGAACATGCCGGCATCGCCCGCGGCGACTACCTGATCCGCATCAACAACCGCAAGGTGCTGAACGGCATCCTGGAAGCCATGGGCGTCGCCGAGGGCAAGCCGGCCGACGACGTGCTGCGCACCATCGACAAGTTCGACAAGGTCGGCGAAGACGGCGTGCGCCAGCTGCTCACCGCCGGGCGCAAGGACGACTCCGGCGCCTTCATCGAGGGCGTGGGCCTTTCGCCCGAACAGGCGGGGTCGGTGCTGGCCTTCCTGACCTCCAAGGGCGCGGACAACGCCGACACGCTCTCGAACCTGCGCGCCGCCGTCGGCGCCTCGGCCACGGGCGCCGAGGGCGTCGAGGAACTGGCGCAGATCGCCCGGATGCTCGCCGCCATGGGCGTGGACGAGGATCGGGCGGTGATCGACCCCTCGATCGTGCGCGGCCTCGGCTATTACACCGGCCCGGTCTTCGAGGCCGAGCTGACCTTTGAAATTCTCGACGACAAGGGCCGCAAGCGCCAGTTCGGCTCGGTCGCCGGCGGCGGCCGCTATGACGGGTTGGTGGAACGCTTCACCGGCCAGAAGGTGCCGGCGACGGGCGTTTCCATCGGCGTGGACCGGCTGCTGGCCGCCCTGCGCGCCAAGGGGCTGACGGGCAGCGAGGCGCGGGGCCCGGTCGTCGTCACCGTCATGGATCGCGAGCGCATGGCCGATTACCAGGCCATGGCCGCCGAGCTGCGCGCCGCCGGCATCCGCGCCGAGGTCTATCTGGGCAATCCGAAGAACTTCGGCAACCAGTTGAAATATGCCGACAAGCGCGACGCCCCGGTCGCCGTCATCCAGGGCGGCGACGAGGCGGCGCGCGGCGTGGTGCAGGTCAAGGACCTGATCCTTGGCGCGAAACTCGCGGCCCAGGCCAGCCACGAGGAATGGAAGGCCCAGCCCGCCCAGACAGAGGTCGCCCGTGCCGATCTGGTCGCGGAAGTCCGGCGCATCCTCGGATGAGCAAGCGCGAGAAACAGGCCATCGGCCAGCAGATCCTTGCCGCCTTCCGCGCCGCCGGCGCCGAGGAGGTCGCGCCCGACCTGCTGCTGCCGGCCGAGACGCTGCTGGACCTTTACGGCGAGGACATCCGCGCCCGCGCCTATGTGACCCAGGATCCGATCCGCGGCGAGATGATGCTGCGCCCCGACTTCACCGTGCCGGTGGTGCAGATGCACATGGCCAGTGGCGCCGAGCCGGCGCGCTATTGCTATCTGGGCGAGGTGTTCCGCAAGCAGGACCATGGCGAGACCCGCTCCGAGCATCCGCGCGACAACGAATATCTGCAGGCCGGTTTCGAGCTTTTCGCCCGCGATCCCGAGGCCGATGCCGAGGTGTTCGCGCTGTTTCACGACATCCTCGCGCCGCTGAAGCTGCAGGCCAGCATGGGCGATATGGATCTGCTGATGGACGCGGTGCGCGCCCTGCCGCTATCCGGTGCGCGCCGCGCGGCGCTCTTGCACCACATCTGGCGGCCGCGGCGCTTTGCCAAGGCGCTGGCGCGCTTTGCCGCGCCGGCCGCGCCGCGGCGCTTTCCGGAAACCGGCGCGCCCTGGACCGGGCTGCGTTCGCCGGCCGAGATGCAGGCGCGCATCGACCGGCTGCGCAGCGACGCCGTCGAGGCGCCGCTGCCGCCGCAATGGGTCGAGCGGCTGGAGCGGCTGTTCGCCATCGAGGCCCCGGCCCCCGAGGCGTTGCGGCAGCTGCGCGACCTGGCCGCCGAGATCCCCGACATCGCCGCGGCGGTGGACCGGCTGGAGCGCAACCTCGCGGCGCTGTCGGCGCGCGGCATCGACGTGGGCGCCGTGCATTTCGCCGCCAGCCACGGCCGGCACACGATGGAATATTACGACGGCATGACCTTCAGCTTCGCCGCGGCCGGGCGCGAGGACTGGCCGCCCGTCGCCTCGGGCGGCCGCTACGACGCGCTGGCGGCGGTTCTGGGCCAGGCGCAGGGCCGCTCGATCCCGGCGGTGGGCGGCATCATCCGGCCGGGTCTGGTGCATGAACTGGGGGGGCTGGCATGATCCGGCTGGGCGTGCCGTCCAAGGGGCGGCTGATGGAGCAGTGTTTTGACTGGTTCGCCGACCGCGGCGTGACCCTGTCGCGCGCCGGCTCGGACCGGGAATATGCCGGACGGGTGGACGGGGTCGGAAACGTGGCGCTGGTGCTGCTCTCGGCCGGCGAGATCCCGCGCGAGCTGATGGCCGGGCGCATCCATCTGGGCGTGACCGGCACCGACCTGATCCGGGAAAAGCTCGCCGGCTGGCGCAGCCATGTCGAGGAGCTGGCGCCGATGGGCTTCGGCCATGCCGACCTGATCCTGGCCGTGCCCGCCTGCTGGTCGGATTGCGACAGCCTGGACGATTTCGCCACCATCGCCCGCGATTTCCGCGCCGAGCACGGCTTCCGCCTGCGCATCGCCACCAAGTATCACCGGCTGGTGCGCGCCTGGCTGTCGGCGCAGGAGGTGGCGGATTACCAACTGGTCGACAGCCAGGGCGCGACCGAGGGCACGGTGGCCAACCTGACCGCCGAGGCCATCGCCGACATCACCTCGTCCGGCGAGACGCTGCGGGCGAACCACCTGAAGATCATCGGCGAGGAACCGATCCTGCGTTCGCAGGCGACGCTCTTGCGCTCGCTGGCGGCGGGGGACGCGGCCGAGGTGCGGGATTTCGCGGCGCGGCTCGGGCTCTAGAAACCTGCGGCGGGGCAGGGGCGTTCCCCTTGGCAACCACAACCGGAGGAAACCGATGCGCCGCCTGCCCATCCTGCTGATCGCCCTTGTCGCCACCCCCGCGCTGGCCTCCTCCGAGGATGCCTGGGAGCAGTTCCGCCAGGATGTCGAGACCGCCTGCAGCGCGCTTGCCCCCGAAACGGGCGAGACGGCGATCGAGGTCAATCCCTTCGGCTCGGAAAGCTACGGCGCGGCGCTGCTGATCACCACGCTGGCCGATGGCGGGGTGGATCGCTACGTCTGCATCTACGACAAGCAGGCCGGAAGCGCCGAGCTGACCGCGCCCTTCACGCCGCCGCAGGACGTGGTCGAGCCGCAGGCCGATGCGGCGGGCAATGTCGCGCCGGCCGAGGACACCCGGACGGACGCGCATCTCGTCAAGCCGTGACGGCCGCGCCGGTCGCGCGGCCGCATGGGTATTTGAAAAACAGAGAAAGCTTCAGTCGAGCCCGACCAGCGCCCGCGCGAAGTCGCGGGCGTCGAAAGCGTCGAGATCGTCGATCTGCTCGCCGACGCCGATGGCATGGATCGGCAGGCCGAAACGGTCGGCCAGCGCCACCAGCACGCCGCCGCGCGCGGTGCCGTCGAGCTTGGTCATGACCAGGCCCGAGACATCGGCGAGCTTCTGGAAGGTCTCGACCTGGCTCAGGGCGTTCTGGCCGGTGGTGGCGTCCAGCACCAGCAGGGTATTGTGCGGGGCGGACGGATCCTTCTTGCGGATGACCCGGACGATCTTGGCCAGCTCCTCCATCAGGTCCTGCCGGTTCTGCAAGCGGCCGGCGGTGTCGATCATCAGAAGGTCGGCGCCCTCGGCCTCGGCCCGGGTCATGGCGTCGAAGGCGAGGCTGGCGGGGTCCGAGCCCTCGGGCGCGGTCATCACCGGCACGCCGGCGCGGCTTCCCCAGACCTGCAATTGTTCGACGGCGGCGGCGCGGAAGGTGTCGCCGGCCGCGATCACCACCTTCTTGCCCGCCGCCTTGAACTGGCTGGCGAGCTTGCCGATGGTGGTCGTCTTGCCCGAGCCGTTGACGCCCACCACCAGCACCACCTGCGGCCGTTTGGGATAGATCGGCAGCGGCTTCGCGACCGGGGTCATGATGCGGGCGATCTCGCCGGCCAGCAGCTCCTTCAGCTCGGTGGCCGAGATGCGGCGGCCCATGCGGCCCTCGGCGATATTGGCGGTGACGCGCAGCGCCGTCTCGACGCCCATATCGGCCTGGATCAGCATCTCCTCCAGCTCTTCCAGCATGGCGTCGTCCAGCTCGCGGCGCGGCTCGGCCGGGACGGGCGCGCGGCCGAAGATCCGGCCCAGCATCCCCGGCCGCGCGGCGGCATCGTCGGCCGGCTGGGCCTCTGGCACCGGGGCCGGCTGCGCCGCCGGTTCGGGTGCGGGGGCGGCCGGCGTTTTCGCGTCCGCGCCTTCCGAGACGATCTCGTCCAGCCCGTCGCCGATCTTCGACGAGGACCGCGTCAGCCGGTCGCGCAGCTTCGAGAAAAACGACATGCACCCATCCTTCTGTCCGTCGCCCGGAACTTAGGCGGTCCGGCCCGAAAGGAAAAGGGCGCCCGCACCGGACGCCCTTCTTCGTTGGGAAAATACCCCGGGGATGTGGGGCAGAGCCCCACGGCAATCAGGCCTTGCCCAGGTAGATGTCGACCAGCTTCTGCAGCATGTCCAGCGCATCCTCGCGCGAGCGCTGGAAGCTGTTGCGGCCGATGATCGAGCCGTTGCCGCCGCCGTCGCGGATGGCGCGGGCATCGTCATAGACCGCGTCCGCGCCCTTGGCGGCGCCGCCCGAGAACACCACGATGCGGCGGCCGTTGAAGGCCGACTGCATGCAATGCGCGACGCGCTTGGCCTGGGTCGAGATGTCGATGCCCTTGGCCTCGTAGACCTTTTTCGCTTCCGGCAGCATCAGGTGGTCCGTGGAGAGCTTGATCTTGATGACATGCGCGCCGATCAGCGCCGCGATCTGGGCGGCATAGGCGGCGATGTCGATGGCGGTCTCGCCGTCCTTGCTGATCGCCTCGCCGCGCGGATAGGACCAAACCACCGTCGCCACGCCCTTGGCGGCGGCTTCCTTGCGCATCTCGACGATCTCCTCGATCATGTCGAGCGCCATGTCCGAGCCCGGGTAGATGGTGAAGCCGATGGCCGAGCAGCCCAGCCGCAGCGCATCGTCCACCGAGGCGGTGATCGCCTGGTTCTTGCCGGCGGTGTCCGACATCAGCGAATTGGCCGAGTTCACCTTGAGGATGGTCGGGATCTGGCCGGCGAAGGTGTCGGCGCCCGCCTCGATCATGCCCAGCGGCGCGGCATAGGCGTTCAGCCCCGCGTCGATGGCCAGCTGGTAATGGTAATGCGGGTCGTAGCCGGCCGGGTTCGGGGCGAAGCTGCGCGCCGGGCCGTGTTCGAAGCCCTGGTCCACCGGCAGGATGATCATCTTGCCGGTGCCGGCCAGCTTGCCGGTCATCAGCATGCGGGCCAGCTGGGCCTTCACACCCGGCGCTTCGCCCTCGTAATGGGCGAGGATCTTGCGGACGGTCTCGGTCATCTGCATCGGGAACTCCATTTCTGAATGCGGGCTGATTAGCAGACCCGCCGGCAAGGGCAATTGCGGTTGCGCTAACGGGAACCTGACGCTTCCGTCATGCGTTGATCCTGCGTCGCAATCGGGAGGACATGCCGATGGCAAACGAAGATCCCGCAGGCATCCCCGAGCAGATCCGTCAGAACCGGCCGTTCTTCCTGGTCCTGGGACTGGCGTTCGTGATCTCGATCGGAACCTTTCTCTTCATCCTGTTTCTGGACACCGACTCGAAGGATATCGAGCGTAACGCGCCTCCGGCCGTGACTTCGCCCGCGCCCGCGCCCGCGCCGGCAGGGCAGGCAGGCACGCAAGCGAACGGATAAGGGCCGCGGCGTCGCCGGCGCGGCATCCCGCGGGTCCCGGAATGTCAAAAGGGGCCCGCAGGGCCCCTTTTTTCCGTTCCTTGCGACCGGAGTTCAGCGCTTCTGCAGCGCCGCCACGCCGGGCAGTTCCTTGCCCTCCATCCATTCCAGGAAGGCGCCGCCGGCGGTCGAGATGAAGGTGAAATCGCCCGAGACCCCGGCCTTGTTCAGCGCCGCCACGGTGTCGCCGCCGCCGGCGACCGAGATCAGCTTGCCTTCGCGCGTGAGCCGCGCCGCTTCCCGCGCGGCGGCATTGGTCGCGGCGTCGAACGGCGGGATCTCGAAGGCGCCGAGCGGGCCGTTCCAGATCAGCGTGCGGCAGGTCTCGAAGACCTCGCGGATCTTCGCCACCGTCGCCGGGCCGGCATCGAGGATCATCGCATCGGCCGGGCAGGCGTCGGCGGTCACCGTCTCGCTGGCGGCGCCGGCCTTGAACTCGCGCGCCACCACCACGTCCACCGGCAGGTGGATGGTGCAGCCGGTCTTGCCGGCCTTTTCGAGGATGTCGCGGGCCGTGCCGGCCATGTCGCGTTCGGCCAGCGACTTGCCGACCTCGACATCCTGCGCCACCAGGAAGGTATTGGCCATGCCGCCGCCGATCACCAGGTGATCCACCTGCTCGATCAGGTTGCCGAGCAGGTCGAGCTTGGTCGAGACCTTGGCGCCGCCGACCACCGCCACCACCGGGCGCTGCGGATTGCCGAGCGCGGCGTCCAGCGCCTTCAGCTCCGCCTCCATCAGCCGGCCGGCGGCGGCGGGCAGCAGCCGCGCGATGCCCTCGGTCGAGGCATGTGCCCGGTGCGCGGCCGAGAAGGCGTCGTTCACATAGGCCTGACCCAGCGCCGCCAGCGAGGCGGCGAAGGTCGCGTCGTTGGTTTCCTCGCCCGGATAGAAGCGGGTGTTCTCCAGCAGCAGCACGTCGCCCTTGGCCAGATCGGCCACGGCGCGCTTGGCCGGGCCGCCGATGGCCTCCTCGGCGAATTTCACCGGCTGGCCGAGTGCCTTCTCCAGCGCCGGGACCACCACCTTCAGGCTCATCGACTCGACGCGCTGGCCCTTGGGGCGGTCGAAATGCGCCAGCAGCACCGGGATGCCGCCCCGGGCCTGGATGTCCTTGACGGTCGGCACGATCTTTTCGATCCGGGTGGCGTCGGTGACCTGGCCATCCTCGACCGGGACGTTCACGTCCACGCGGACAAGCACCACCTTGCCGTCAAGCTCCAGGTCGTCGATCGTGTTGAAATCCGTCATGTCCTCGTCCCTTTCCTGATGGGCTCCGGCGCCCGTGCGCGGGTTTTCCCGCATCATGACATTTTCGTCAACCGGCCCCGCAATCATGGACGGCGACGAACCGCCGGGGGCAATGGCGGCGTTGTATGGGCGGGACGAAATGCTTATGCCTTTGCCCAAGCCATCAGAAGGAGACCCCCATGGCCGAGATCAAGGATCCCGAAAACACGGTCATCATCGAGCTGAAGGACGGCCCGGTGGTGATCGAGCTGCTGCCCGATGTCGCCCCCAAACATGCCGAGCGCATGAAGGAACTGGCCCGGGCGGGGAAATACGACAACGTGGCTTTCCACCGCGTGATCGAGGGTTTCATGGCCCAGACCGGCGACGTGGAACATGCCAACATGGAAAACAACTACAACCCCGGCCGGGCCGGCACCGGCGGTTCGGACCTGCCGGACCTGCCGGCCGAGTTCTCGCGCCTGCCGCATGACCGCGGCACGCTGGGCGCGGCGCGGTCGATGAACCCGAACTCGGCCAACAGCCAGTTCTTCATCAACTTCAAGGACAACCATTTCCTGAACGGCCAGTATACCGTCTATGGCCGCGTCATCGAGGGCATGGAACATGTCGACAAGATCGTCCGCGGCGAGCCGCCGGCGAATCCCGACCGGATGATCTCGGTGAAGGTGGCGGCCGATGCTGAATAAGCTGCTGGCCTCTGCCCTGCTGCTGGTCGCCGGCGCGGCCGCCCATCCGGTGCTGGCCGAGGGCCTGCCGGGCGTCACCGACGGGCCCGGCCCGAACCTGGTGATCGAGGTCGCCGACGCCAAGGGCGCGGCCAAGGGCAAGATCGTGCTGGATCTTTATAACGACAAGGCGCCGAAACATGTCGAGCGGCTGATGACGCTGGCAAAATCCGGCGCCTATGACGGGGTGGTGTTCCATCGGGTCATCGACGGGTTCATGGCGCAGACCGGCGACGTGGAGTTCGGCAAACATGGCGGCGATACCGCGCGGGCGGGCATGGGCGGCTCGAACATGCCGGACCTGCCGGCCGAGTTCAACGATGTCAGCTTCCAGGCCGGCACCGTGGGCATGGCGCGCTCGCAGGATCCGGACAGCGCCAACAGCCAGTTCTTCATCGACCTGGCGCCGGCGACCTTCCTGGACGGGCAATATACCGTGGTCGGCCAGCTGGTCGATGGCTGGGAGGTGCTGAACGCCGTCAAGAAGGGCGATCCGGCCGCGAACGGTGCCGTGGTCGAGCCCGACTACATGGTCAAGGTGACGGTCGCGGAATAATCCCGCCGTCCGACCCCGAAGCCCCGCGCTCTGCGCGGGGCTTTTCTTCGACGAGGCCCCGCATGACGACGCTTTACATCGACGCCGATGCCTGCCCGGTCAAACCCGAGGCCGAGCGGGTCGCGACCCGGCTGCGCGTGCCGATGGTGCTGGTCTGCAATGGCGGGCTGCGGCCGCCGGCCAATCCTTTCGTGTCCTTGCGGATCGTGCCGGATGGCCCGGACGAGGCCGACAAGTGGATCGCCGCGCATTGCGGGCCGGGCGACGTGGTGGTCACCACCGACCTGCCGCTGGCCGACCGCTGCCTCAAGGCCGGCGCGCAGGTCGTGCAGCCGGACGGCGAGGTGCTGACGCCGGCCAATATCGGCCCGCGGTTGGCGACCCGCGACCTGATGCAGGACATCCGCGCCGCCGATCCCTTTCACCAGGGCCGCGGCGGCGGCTTCGGCAAGGCCGAGCGGACACGGTTTCTGCAAGCGCTGGACCGGGTGATGGCGGCGGCGCTGCGCACGGGCTAGCCTGCGGGCCATGGACAGCGCCTTGCAGCAATGATTTCAGGACCCATCATCATGTTCACGCGCCGATCTGCCGCTTTCTGGGCGACCTTCCTCATCATCCTCCTGGCCGCCGCCTGGCTGCTCTGGATCGGGCGAGAGCCGATCTGCAGATGCGGCTTCGTCAAGCTGTGGCATGGCGAGACGATGAGCTCTGAGAATTCGCAGCATCTCGCCGACTGGTATACGCCGTCGCATGTCATCCACGGGCTGCTGTTCTATGCCGGCTTGTGGCTGGTGGCGCGGCGCCTGCCTTTCGGCTGGCGGCTGACGATCGCGACGCTGGTCGAAGCCGCCTGGGAGATCGTCGAGAATTCCGACGCCATCATCGAACGCTACCGCGCGGTGACCATCTCGCTGGACTATTATGGCGACAGCGTGATCAATTCGGTCGCGGACATTCTGGCGATGGTGCTGGGCTTTGCGCTGGCGGCGCGGTTGCCGGTCTGGGCCTCGGTCGCCATGGTGATCGGTTTCGAGGCGCTGACCGCCTGGCTGATCCGCGACGGGCTGGCGCTGAACGTGCTGATGCTGCTTTGGCCGATGGACGCGGTGCGGGCGTGGCAGGGCGGGTGAGGGGGCGGATGGCGGTGTGGTGGTCAAGGACCCCAAAACGGTCACTCGGCAGCTTCCGCCCTTGTTTCCGCCTGCCACCATCTCAGCCAATGCGCAGTGCCTCGGCCCGCCTCGCGGGCGCATTGGCTCGTTCGTTTCACGCCCGGGCTGTTTTGCTTTTCCAACGTGCCTATGCCGGCGGATAGCTCGGCGACGGTCGCGTCGCGAGCGTGATGAGGTTGCCGTCGGGATCGCGCACTTGCGCCAGCGTCGAATAGTCGCCCTCGATGTCGTCGCCCAGTACGATCCCCAGGCTATGCAACCGACGGCGCTCGACCGCCACATCGTCCACGATAAGGAATAGCGCCCCTGTGCTGGCGATTTCAGCGTCGGTTGAAAGCCCCACCCCGGCCTGATCGAACAGCTCCCATTGCACCAGCGAGTCCATCGGCCTGTTACTTGGTCCGCGACCAAATAATTTCGCATACCAGGCTTCGGCAGCAACGAGATCTGCGGTCAGCAGGAAGGTGTAGATCCTATGCAGCGCCATTTGTCCTCTTCGGGTCAGGCGAATTGGGAACGCCATCCGGACCGGCAAGGTTCCCATGATATTCTTCTTAGGATTGAACGGCCCTTTGTCCGCTGAACTGGCGCTATAAGAGACGCGGAAACATAAGAGACGCGGAAACCACCTCTCCGGGAACGAAAAAGGCCGGCGCTTCCCCGCCGGCCCCTTTCTCACCCCACCTGCACCATGCGGTGCTTCTTCTTGCCGACCGAGATCTTCATCCCGTCGCCGATCAGTGCCGCATCCACGGCAAACTGGGGGTCGGACACGGCCTCGTTGTTCAGCCGCAACCCGCCCTCGGCGATCAGGCGCTTGGCCTCTTTCCCCGAGGCGGTGATGCCGGTCTGCGCCAGCAGCTGCACCACGGTCAGCCCGCCGGCCAGCGCGTCGGCGGCGATGGTCACCACCTCCAGATCGCCGCCGGCGCCGCCCTGCTCGAAGACCTCGCGCGCGGTCGCCTCGGCCGATGCCGCCGCCTCGGCGCCGTGCAGGAGCGTCGTTACCGCGTTGGCCAGAATGATCTTGGCGGCGTTGATCTCGGAGCCTGAAAGCCGGCCCAGGCGGTCGCATTCCTCGACCGGCAGCTCGGTATAGAGCTTCAGGAACCGGCCGACATCGGCATCGGTGGTGTTGCGCCAGAACTGCCAGAACTCATAGGGCGACAGCATGGCGCCGTTCAGCCAGACCGCACCGCCGGCCGACTTGCCCATCTTGCGGCCGTCCGAGGTGGTCAGAAGCGGCGAGGTCAGGCCCCAGATCTCGGCATCCAGCACCCGGCGCGTCAGGTCGATGCCGTTGACGATATTGCCCCACTGGTCCGAGCCGCCCATCTGCAGCCGGCAATCATAGCGCCGGTAAAGCTCGAGGAAGTCATAGGCCTGCAGGATCATGTAGTTGAATTCGAGGAAGCTCAGCGATTGCTCGCGGTCCAGCCGCGACTTGACCGATTCGAAGCTCAGCATCCGGTTGACGCTGAAATGCCGGCCGATGTCGCGCAGGAAATCCAGGTAGTTCAGGCTGTCCAGCCATTCGGCGTTGTTGAGCATCGCCGCGCGGCCATCGCCGTAATCGAGATAGCGGGCGAAGACCTGCTGCATGCCGTCGATGTTCGACCGGATCGCGTCCGGGGTCAGCAGCGGCCGCTCTTCGCTGCGGAAACTGGGGTCGCCGACCTTGGTGGTGCCGCCGCCCATCAGGGTGATCGGGCGGTTGCCGGTCTTCTGGAACCAGCGCAGCATCATGATGTTCAGCAGGTGGCCCACATGCAGGCTGGCCGCCGTCGCGTCATAACCGATATATGCCGTGACCGGGCCGTTGATCAGGGCTTCGTCCAGCGCCTGCATGTCGGTGCAGTCCGCCAGATAGCCGCGTTCGATCATCACGTTCAGGAAATCGGATTTGGCACGGTAGGTCATGGGCTGTTCCTTTCGAATGGCGCGGATATACCGTTGGGGCATGAAAAGGGAAAGCAGGATGATCCGGGCGCTGGGGATGATGTCGGGAACCTCGCTGGACGGGGTGGACGCGGCGATGATCGAGACCGACGGGACGCGCATCGCCGGTTTCGGCCGCAGCGCCTATCGCGCCTATTCCGGCAATGAATCGGGCCTCCTGCACGCGGCGCTGGGGCAATGGCCGGGCGGGCCGGACGTGGCCGAGGCGGCCGAGCTGTCGGTCGCCGCCCATGCCGCGCTGGCCGAAGCCTTCCCCGAGACGGAGCTGGTCGGCTATCACGGCCAGACCCTGGCGCATGATCCTGCCGGGCGCGGCACCCACCAGGCCGGCTGCGGCGCGGCGCTGGCGCGGCGGCTGGGCCGGCCGGTGGTCTGGGATTTCCGCTCCGAGGACGTGCGCCAGGGCGGCGAGGGGGCGCCGCTGGCGCCCTTCTTCCACTGGGCCTGCGCCGAATGGGCGATGGGGCAGGGGCTTTTGCCGCGCATTCCGGTCGGGTTCCTGAACCTGGGCGGCGTCGGCAACCTGACCTTCGTCGATCCCGCCGCCGGCGCGCCCGAGGCGCCGGGGGCCTGCGTCGCCTTCGACACCGGCCCGGCCAATGCGCCGGTGAACGACCTGATGCGCGCCCGGCGCGGGCTGGCGCGGGACGAGGGTGGGCGGCTCGCCCTGCTGGGCCAGCCGGACGCGGCGGTGATCGCCCGCTTCCTGGACCATCCGCATTTCGCCCGGGCTCTGCCGAAATCGCTGGACCGCGACGCCTTCCCGGCGCTGGCGGCCGAGGTGGCGGGCCTGTCCGATGCCGATGCGGCGGCGACGCTGACCCATGCCGCGGCGGCTGCGGTGGCGGCCGGGCTGGCGGCGCTGGACCGGGCGCCGGAACTGGTGCTGGTTTGCGGCGGCGGCCGCCATAACGCGGCGATGATGGCGGCGCTGGCGGCGCGGCTGCCGGTCCGCGTCGCCCCGGTCGAGGCGGCGGGGCTCGACGGCGACATGCTCGAGGCGCAGGCCTTCGGCTGGCTCGCCGTGCGGGTGCTGCGCGGGCTGCCGACCTCGGGGCCCGGCACCACCGGCGCGCCGGGCCCGGTCTGCGGCGGCCGGATCAGCCACCCGCCGGGCCGTTGAATCGGCGCGGTTTTTCCCGCCGGCGGATTTCCGCCTTCTGCCTGTTCGCGGGGCGGGAACCGGGGAACGATGCCGGGAATGGCGGCGTTTGCCTGCCATGAGACGGCGCCCAAGCCGTCCGTGACGAAAGACAACCGGAAAGGACATCGTCCATGAAACCTCTTGTCATTGCCGCCACCACCCTGGCTTTGGCGGGCGCGGCCTTCGCGCAGACCGAGACCGCCACGCCGCCGGCGATGCCGGCCGAGCAGGCCCAGGACGCCGCCACCGCTGCCGAGGGCGCTGCCGAGCAGGCCGGACAGGCCGCCGAGCAGGCCGCCGACGAAACCGGCACCGCCGCGACCGAGGCCGCCGACACCGCCGCGGATGCGGCCGCCGAGGCGGGCGACGCCGCTGCCGAGGCTGCGGATGACGCCGCCGATGCCGCCGCCGGCATGGGCGAGCAGGCCGCCGATACCGCCGCCGGCGCCGCCGACGATGCCGCTGGCGCTGCCGACGACGCGGCTGCCGCGGCGGACGATGCCGCTGCCGCCGCCGAGGACGCGGCCGCCGAGGCGCCGGTCACGCCGCCCGACGTGAAGGCCCCGGCGATCTCGGAAGCCGATCCCGGCGTGCTGTCGAGCTGGGTCACCAGCCGGCGCATCTGGACCACCAACCAGCCCTCGACCACCGAATGGGTGGATCCGCAGGTCGAGGAGCGCCCGGCCGAATGGCAGGACATCGCCAAGGTCAACGACATCGTGCTGGACGATTCGGGCCAGGTCGTCGGCTATATCGCCGATATCGGCGGTTTCCTGGGCATCGGCGCCAAGAAAGTGCTGCTGGGCGTGGATGCCATCCACCTGATCACGGTGGGCAACGACACCTTCTTCGCCACCAACTACACCAAGGCCGAGTTGGAGGCGCTGCCCGATTTCGACGAGAAGACCGTGCGGAAATAGGGCCTGCCTGTCTTGTTTTCCCGGTCTTGGGGGCGCCTTTCGGGGCGCCCCTTCATTTTTGCGCAAGATCGGTCAAGATCGGCCTTGACGCCACCCGCCCCCGTGCGTAAACCCCCTCGCACCCCGGACGGCGATCCGGGGGAAGTGGTCTGCGCGGTTGTAGCTCAGTTGGTTAGAGTACCGGCCTGTCACGCCGGGGGTCGCGGGTTCGAGCCCCGTCAACCGCGCCACCACCACCATATATCGCCGAAAAGATGCGCGGTTGTAGCTCAGTTGGTTAGAGTACCGGCCTGTCACGCCGGGGGTCGCGGGTTCGAGCCCCGTCAACCGCGCCATCTTTCCCCCTTGATCCCCTTTGGGCCCATGGCTTTGCGGCCGCGCTTCCGGCGCGGCTTTCCGAGTATTCGGGCAACGAAGAAGCCGGCCGGCAGCGGTGCCCGGCAGCGGCGCTAGGGGCTTTTCAAGCCGCCTCAATTCCCTATGCTGACCCCCAATCACGACGGAGGACGCCATGGCACGCGGAATAGATTACGGCGGAATGATGCACCGGGCCATGCAGCGGCTGATCGCCGAGGTGCTGCAATCCGTGGCCAGCGACGGGCTGCCGGGCGAGCATCATTTCTTCATCACCTTCGACACCCGTGATTCGGATGTCGAGATGGCCGACTGGCTGCGCGAGCGCTATCCCGAGGAGATGACCATCGTCATCCAGCACTGGTTCGATGATCTCGAGGTCACGCCCGAGGGTTTCCGCATCACGCTGAATTTCGGCAACTCTCCCGAGCCGCTCTACATTCCTTTCGACGCCCTGCGCACCTTCGTGGACCCGTCGGTCGAATTCGGCCTGCGCTTCGAGAACCACGAGGAAGAGGAGGACGAGGAGGACGAGGCCGACCCCGCGCCCGAGGAGCCGGGAGAGGAGGGCCCCAAGGGCGGCGCCGAGGTGGTCAGCCTCGACAAGTGGCGGAAATAGCCCGCCTGCCTCGGCCGGCCCGTCACGGTGCTGTCACCGGCAGGCCATAGAGGCGGAAACCGGCATCCTTGCAGGAGAAACCCGTTTGTCCGACCTGTCGCTTTTCCTGGGCCAGTTTCTGCGCCGACCCTCCGAGATCCGCGCCATTGCCCCGACCGGGCGCGCCACCGCGGCCGAAATGGCGCGGCTGGTCACGCCGCAGATGGAGGCGGTGGCCGAGATCGGCGCCGGCACCGGCACCATCACCCGCGCCATCCTGGCCACCGGCCTGCCGCCGCAGAGGCTGGAGCTTTACGAGCTGAACGCCGCCTTCTGCGCCCGGCTGGGCGAGCGGTTTCCGGGCACGCGGGTCCACAACCTGCCGGCGCAGGAGATGGTCAATGTCGGACGCCAGGGACTCGACGCGGTGATCTCGGGTGTGCCGACCCTGCCGATGCCCGACGAGCTGCAGGCCGCCATCGTCGGCGCGGCGCTGTCGATGATGAAGCCGGGCGCGCCCTTCGTGCAGATCACCTATGGCCCGCTGCCGCCGCTGTCCGAGGCGGTGCGGGCGCGGTTCGGCCTGAGCCATCGCAAAAGCCGCCGGATCTGGGCCAACCTGCCGCCGGCCCGCGTCTATGTCTTTCGCCAGTCGCCGTGAGCGCTAACTGCATACTTTCGCATACCAATTGCGAATCCGGCACGCCGGGGCTACAAGGCCGGCAGAACCGTGAGGGATATCCGACATGACCAAGACCACCCGCACCGAGACCGACAGCTTCGGCCCGCTGGAAGTGCCGGCCGACAAGTATTGGGGGGCGCAGACCCAGCGCTCGATCCAGAACTTCCCCATCGGCTGGGAAAAGCAGCCGGTTGCCATCGTGCGTGCGCTGGGGGTGATCAAGCAGGCGGCCGCCGAGGTGAACATGGCCACCGGCAAGCTGGACCCCGAGATCGGCAAGGCGATGGTGCAGGCGGCCTCGGAAGTCGTCGCCGGCAAGTTCGACGACAACTTCCCGCTGGTGGTCTGGCAGACCGGCTCGGGCACGCAGTCGAACATGAACGCCAACGAGGTGGTCAGCAACCGCGCCATCGAGATCCTGGGCGGCGAGCTGGGTTCCAAGAAGCCGGTCCATCCGAACGACCATGTGAACATGGGCCAGTCCTCGAACGACACCTTCCCGACCGCGATGCATGTCGCCATCGCCATGCAGGCGCGCGACGTGCTGCTGCCGGGGCTGGAAAAGCTGCACCAGGCGCTGGTGGCGAAGTCCGAGGAATTCAAGGACATCATCAAGATCGGCCGCACCCATACCCAGGACGCGACGCCGCTGACCCTGGGCCAGGAATTCGGCGGCTATGCGCATCAGGTCCAGAAGGGCATTGAGCGGGTCAAGCTGGCCTTGGGCGACATCTACGAGCTGGCGCAGGGCGGCACCGCCGTCGGCACCGGCCTGAGCACCAAGAAGGGCTGGGACACGGCCATCGCCGCCGCGATCGCCAAGATCACCGGCCTGCCCTTCGTCACCGCGCCGAACAAGTTCGAGGCGCTGGCCGCGCATGACGCGATGGTGTTCTTCTCGGGCGCGCTGAAGACCGTCGCCGGCTCGCTGTTCAAGATCGCCAACGACATGCGGCTGTTGGGCTCGGGCCCGCGTTCCGGCCTGGGTGAGCTGATCCTGCCGGAAAACGAGCCGGGCTCGTCGATCATGCCCGGCAAGGTCAACCCGACCCAGGCCGAGGCGCTGACCATGGTCTGCGCCCATGTCATGGGCAATGACGCCGCCATCGGCTTTGCCGGGTCGCAGGGTCATTTCGAGCTGAACGTCTACAACCCGATGATGTCCTATAACGTGCTGCAATCCATGCAGCTTCTGGGCGATGCGGCGGGATCCTTCACCGACAACATGGTGGTCGGCACCAAGGCCAATGTCGAGCGCATCGAGAAGCTGATGAAGGAATCGCTGATGCTGGTGACGGCGCTGGCGCCGACCATCGGCTATGACAATGCCACCAAGGTGGCCAAGACCGCGCACAAGAACGGCACCACGCTGCGCGAGGAGGCGATTGCGCTGGGCTTCGTCGATGGCGAGACCTTCGACCGCATCGTCCGCCCCGAGCAGATGATCGGTCCGGCAGACTGATCTTGACCGGGTCCGGTTCAGGCAAGGTCGTGAACCTGCGGGCGGCGCGCAAGACCGCCGCCCGCGATGCCGCCCGCAAGCAGGGCGACGCGAATGCGGCGAAGTTCGGCCGCAGCAAGGGCCAGAAGCTCGCCGAGAAGGACGCCGCGGTGCGGGCCGCCCGCCATCTGGACCAGCACCGCCGCGAGGTTCCCGAGAATGGCGACGAATGAGCCGCCTGCCGCGCCGCCGCTGCCGCCGATGTCGGCGCCGGTCAAGCGCTCGGTCACCATCGGCGGGCACCGCACCTCGGTCAGCCTGGAGGATGCGTTCTGGCGCGAGCTGCGCGCGCTGGCCCGCGCCGGGGGACGCACCACCGCGGCGCTGATCGCCCAGATCGACGCCGCCCGCCCGCCCGAGGTGGGGCTGGCCACGGCACTGCGGCTTTACGTGCTGGCCGAGATCGTCCGGAATCGGGCGTAACGCTTGCGGCGCCGGCCCTGGCTGACTAAAAGCCGCTGCACATATCCAAATTCCGGGACATACCATGGCAGGCCATAGCAAATGGGCCAATATCCAGCATCGCAAGGGCAAGCAGGACAAGCTGCGCTCGAAGCTGTTTTCGAAACTGGCCAAAGAAATCACCGTCGCCGCCAAGATGGGCGACCCTGACCCCGAGAAGAACCCGCGGCTACGCCTTGCGGTGAAGGAAGCCAAGTCGAACTCGGTGCCGAAGGACGTGATCGACCGCGCCATCAAGAAATCGCAGGGCGGCGATGCCGAGAACTACGACGAGATCCGCTACGAGGGCTACGGCCCGAACGGCATCGCCATCATCGTCGAGGCGATGACCGACAACCGCAACCGCACCGCCTCGAACGTGCGCAGCTATTTCACCAAGTATGGCGGCGACCTGGGGCAGACCGGCTCGGTCAGCTTCATGTTCGACCGCAAGGGCGAGATTCTCTACAACCCCGAGGCCGGCGATGCCGACACGGTGATGCTGGCCGCCATCGAGGCCGGGGCCGAGGATGTCGAGAGCGACGAGGACGGGCACTGGATCTATACCTCGGATACCGACCTGGCCGAGGTCTCGAATGCGCTGGAGGCCAGCCTGGGCGAATCCGAACATGCCAAGCTGATCTGGAAGCCGCAGGCCCCGACCGAGATCGACCTGGAGACCGCGCAGAAGCTGATGAAGCTGCTGGACGCGCTGGAGGACGACGACGACGTGCAGAATGTCACCGGGAATTTCGACATTCCCGAGGATGTGGCGGCGCAGCTTTGAACTTCCGCCTCCGGCGGGGGTATTTGGGCAACAGAGAAATCAGGGTCGCAGGTCTGCTGCGGCCCTTTTTCTTATGGCGGCGGTCAGGGGGGCAAGGGCGGGGGCCATGGCGCGCTGGACATGCCAATGCAGCGCCACGTCCAGCGGCAGGCCGGGGACCAGCGGCCGCAGCCGGCCGTCGCGCAGCGCCGGGGCGGCCATGCTTTCGGGGATCATGCCCCAGCCAAGACCGAGTGCCACCGCGCGGGCAAAGGGTTCCGAGGCCGGGATCCGGTGGCCGGGCAGGTGCAGGCGCTTGCCGGTGGCGCGTTCGGCCCAGCGGGATTGCAGCGCGTCCTTGGCGTTGAAGATGATCGTCGGGGCGGCGCGCAGGGCGGGTTCGGTCACGCCGTTCGGGAAATGCCGGGCCAGGAAATCCGGCGCGGCCAGCGCCTGGTAGCGCATCGCGCCCAAGCGCAGCGCGTCGCAGCCCGGCACCGGGTCGGGGTCCGAACTGATCGCCGCCGAGACCTGGCCCTGGCGCAGCCAGTCGCGGGCGTGGTCCTGGTCGTCCAACACCAGGTCGTAAAGCACCGGCAGCGCCGCCATCACCGGCGGGAACCAGGTGGCCAGGCTGTCGGCATTCACCGCCAGCCGCAGCACCGCCGGGCCGGCGGATGGCTGCAGCCCGGTCGCAAGCGTGCTTTCCAGCAGCCGCACCTGGTCGAGATGCTGCATCAGCCGCAGCCCGGTCTCGGTCCCGG
Organism: Paracoccus sp. TOH; assembly: GCF_030388245.1. Lineage (NCBI taxonomy): Bacteria > Pseudomonadati > Pseudomonadota > Alphaproteobacteria > Rhodobacterales > Paracoccaceae > Paracoccus > Paracoccus sp. TOH. The sequence continues at coordinate 251,015 of NZ_CP098361.1, read as the reverse complement.
TGGCGGGCGGGCCGCGATGGATCAGCACCTGGCCCAGCCGTTCCTCGAGCCCCTTGATGCGCTGCGAGACCGCCGAAGGGGTGACGCCGAGCGCCGCGGCCGCGGCCTCGAAGCTGCCGCGGCGGATGATCTCGGACAGGGCGCTGAGCGCGGCATAGTCAAGCATGAAGCCAGCCTTAACCCGGATAACGATTTTGAATTTGCCTGAAGGCGGCCCGGCCGGCAAGACAGGCCCGAAAAGGAGAGCCGCATGCATGCCTATCTTGCCGGTCTGGGCACCGCCCTGTCGCTGATCGTCGCCATCGGGGCGCAGAACGCCTTCGTGCTGAAGCAGGGTCTGATGCGCCGGCATGTGCTGGCGACCTGTGCGTTTTGCGCGCTGTCGGACGCGGTGCTGATCACCGCCGGGGTGCTGGGCGCCGGGGCGCTGGCGGCGCGCGCGCCGTGGTTTCTGGAGGCGATGCGCTGGGGCGGCGCGGTGTTCCTGCTGGTCTATGGCGCGCGGGCCTTTCGTGCCGCCTGGCGCGGCGGCGAGAGCCTGCGGGCCGGGCAGGGGGCGACCGGCCTGGCCGCCACGCTGGGCGTGCTGGCGGCGCTGACCTGGCTCAACCCGCATGTCTGGCTGGATACGGTGGTGCTGATCGGCTCGATCTCGGCCCGCTGGGAGGACAAGCCGGGTTTCGTCGCCGGGGCGGTCTCGGGCTCGGTGATCTTCTTCTTCGCGCTGGGCTACGGGGCGCGCTGGCTGTCGCCGCTGTTCGCGCGGCCGGCGGCCTGGCGGGTGCTGGATCTGCTGGTCGGGCTGGTGATGTGGAGCATCGCCCTTGGGCTGGTGCGGAACGGCTGACCCTTGCGCCCGGCCGGCCGAAAGGGCATGGCGGCGGGATGACGCAGGGCCCGGCCACCCCCCGCAGCGACCTGAACGGCATCTTCTGGATGCTGACGGCCGGGCTGTGCTTCGTCGGCGTCAACGGCACGGTGCGCTGGCTGGGCCAGGCGCTGCCGGCGGCCGAGGGCGCCTTCATCCGCTTCGCTTTCGGCCTGCTGCTGCTGGTCCCGGCGCTGGGGCCGGCGCTGCGGCGCGGCTTCCCCCCGCGCATCTGGGGGCTGTTCGCGCTGCGCGGCGGGTTGCATGTGCTGGCGGTGATCCTGTGGTTCTATGCCATGGCGCGCATCACCGTGGCCGAGGTCACCGCCATCGGCTTTCTCAACCCCATCGTGGTGACGGTCGGCGCGGCGCTGCTGATGGGCGAGCGGGTCTCGTGGCGGCGGGCGCTGGCCATCGCCGTGGCGCTGGCGGGGGCGATGATCGTGCTGCGGCCCGGCCTTCGGGCGCTGGAGCCCGGCCATCTGGCGCAGCTCGGCGCCTCGGTCACCTTCGGCCTGTCCTATCTGGTCGCCAAGCGGCTGTCCGACCATGTGCCGGCCTCGGTGGTGGTGGCGATGATGTCGCTGACGGTCTGCGTCGGGCTGGCGCCCATCGCGGCGCTGCATTGGGTGACGCCGAGCCTGCTGCAATGCGCGGTTCTGGCCTGCACGGCGCTGTTCGCCACCGCCGGGCATTACGCCATGACCCGCGCCTTCATCTCGGCGCCGCTGACGGTGACGCAGCCGGTGACGCTGCTGCAGTTGATCTGGGCCAGCCTGCTTGGCGCGCTGGTCTTTGCCGAGCCGGTCGATCTGTGGGTGCTGGTCGGCGGCGCCGTCATGATAGGCGCGATCAGCTATATCACCTGGCGCGAGGCACGGCTGCGGCGGGGCCTGGTCACCCCGCCGCCCGGCGCGACCCGCGATTAGCGCAGGTCCCAGTGGCGCGGGCTACGCTGCTGCGGCTCGATCCCGATGTCGCGCAGCAGGTGGTCGGGAAGCGTGTCGACCGGCGGCGGCTTGCCGCCCCGCCGCAGGGCGGCGCGCAGCAACGCCAGGCTGACGCGCAGCAGCCCGTGGGTCTTGATCAGCTCGTCCAAAGGCGCGCGGAGTTCCCGCGCGGCAGGAATGGTTGCAAGGGTCATCCTGTCCAGCCGCCCGTTCTGCACGGCACGGCCCTCATGTAGCAATGGGTCGAAAAGGCGACGGGCAGCGCCCGTGCGACATCGCGGGGCGTCAGCCGTCGGCGAAGATGGGGAAGCTCAGTCCCGGTGCGGGATGCCCTGAACGGGTTCCGTCAACGCCGGTCCTGGCGTCGGTTCATCCCGCGAAAGGCGGCAGCCGAAGCGGCGGTAATGATGATCATGCCGGTGCCCTTTCTGTCGAGATTGCGGAACAGGGCACTTGATAGGCACATCTTGCGATTCGAGGCAACCCGCCCCGCGAGGTTTGCGGGACGGGCCATGGTCTTGCCGCAACAAGGATGGGGTCAGTGCTCGATCGCGCCGCCCCCGGCGCCGCGCCGGGCGACCAGCCGGGACATGATGCTTTGCCGGGTCACGCGGCCGCCGCCCTGCAGGGGCAAGGCGTCGATGCCGGATTCGGTCATCATGCGGATGACCTCGCGCACCGGGGTTTCGCGGTCCAGCGCATCGCCCGGCAGGTCGCCGGGCTCGGCCACGTCCTCGGCGGTCAGCACCGCCAGCGGGTTCATGTGGGCGACGAAATCCTCGACATAGGCATTGACCGGATTGGCGATGATCTCGCGCGCGGTGCCGATCTGCACGATGCGGCCGCCCTCCATCAGCGCGATGCGGTTGCCGATGCGGAACGCCTCGTCCAGGTCGTGGCTGACGAAGACGATGGTGCGGCGGAAGCGTTCCTGCAGCTCCAGCAGTTCGTCCTGCAGCCGGTTGCGGATCAGCGGGTCCAGCGCCGAGAAGGGCTCGTCCATCAGCAGGATCGGCGCCTCGGTGGCGAAGGCGCGGGCCAGGCCGACGCGCTGCTGCATGCCGCCCGACAGGTCGCCCACCTTGCGCTCGGCCCATTCGGTCAGCCCGACGGTGGCCAGTTGGGCATCGACGCGCTTGCGCCGTTCGGCGGCAGGGACGCCGGCCAGTTCCAGCCCCAGGCCGACATTCTCGCGCACCGAGCGCCAGGGCAGCAGGCCGAACTGCTGGAACACCATGGCGATGCATTCGCGCCGCAGGCGGCGCAGCTCGGCGCCGGAGGCCTTGGTCACCGAGGCCATGCGGTCGCCGTTCCAGATCCGCACCTCGCCCCGGCAGACCCGAGTTGAGCCCGTTCACCGCCCGCAGCAGCGTGGATTTTCCCGAGCCGGAAAGGCCCATAAGCACCAGGATCTCGCCCTCGCGCACGGTCAGCGAGCAGTTGTGCACGCCCAGGACCTGGCCGGTTTCGGATTTGATCGGCCCGCGGTCCAGCCCCTGGTCCATCAGCGGCAGGGCCGCCTCGGGCGAATCGCCGAAGACGATGTTCACATTGTCGAATTCGACCGCGTTGCGCGCGGTTTCCATGCGATCAGTCATCACGCCTCCCCACGCGCATCATCCGGTCCAGCATGATGGCGACGACCACGATGATGAACCCGCTTTCGAATCCCAGCGCGGTATTCACGCTGTTCAGCGCCCGGACCACCGGCACGCCCAGACCCGAGGCCCCGACCAGTGCGGCGATCACCACCATCGACAGCGACAGCATGATCGTCTGGTTCAGCCCGGCCATGATCTGCGGCGCGGCGCTTGGCAGCTCGACCTTCCACAGAAGCTGGCGCGGCGTGGCGCCGAAGGCGATGGCGGCCTCGACCAGCGATTGCGGGGTCGAGCTGATGCCCAGATGTGTCAGCCGGATCGGCGCCGGCAGCACGAAGATCACCGTGGCGATCAGCCCGGGCACCATGCCGATGCCGAAGAAGACGATGGCGGGGATCAGGTAGACGAAGGTCGGCAGCGTCTGCATCAGGTCCAGCACCGGCCGCATCCAGGCGTAGAGCTTGGGCCGGTGCGCCGTGGCGATGCCGATGGGCACGCCGATGGCCATGCAGACCACGCAGGCCGACAGCACCAGGGTCAGGGACTGCATGGTCTCGTCCCAATAGCCCTGGTTGAGGATGAAAAGAAAGCTCAGCGCCACCAGCAGGCAGGTCTTCCAGCTGCGTTGCAGCGCCCAGGTCAGCGCCACCGCCAGCAGGGTGAAGATCAGCGGGTGCGGGTATTCGAGAAGCGCGAGAATGCCGTTGATCAGCCCGTCCATCAGCTTCGAGATGAAGTTGAAGACGACCGCGGCATGGGCGTTCAGCCAGTCGAAGATCGCCTTGGCCGTCTTGCCCACCGGGATCTTGGTCCCGGTCACCAGCTCGGTCAGTTGCTCCATGCGTCCTTGTCTTTCTGCCGGGCGTTCGGGGAAGGTCTGCGCGGCGGCGGGCGGTCGGCCCATTGGGCCGACGCCTCGGGCGGGGCAGGTCTTCGTTTCCGGCGAAGGTGGAAGGAAAGGCCCGAAGGCCCGGGAACGCGGGGACAGGCCGGGGCGCGTCCTGCGCCCGCGGCGGCCTGCCGCCCGCCCGGATTCATTCGGCCAACGCCTTGTCCAGCGCCGCCTGCGCGTCGCCGCCATCGGCGGTGGTCACGCCCGCGATCCAGGGTTTGGCGGCATCGGGATTGGCCTTGAGCCATTTCAGCGCCGCATCGGCAGGCGCCTCGCCATCGTTCAGGATCAGGCCCATGACCTCGCTCTCCATGGGCAGGGTGAATTCGAGGTTCTGCAGGAACTTGCCGACATTCGGGCATTTCTCTGCATAGCCGGCGCGCACGTTGGTGTCGACCCGCGCCCCGCCGAAATCCGGCCCGAAGACATCGTCGCCGCCGGCCAGATAGGTCATCTTGAACTGCGTGTTCATCGGATGCGGCTCCCAGCCCAGGAAGACCACCGGCTGGCCGGCGCCGTCGGCACGGGCGACCTGCGCCAGCATCCCCTGTTCGCTGCTTTCGACCACCTCGAAGGTGCCGAGGTCGAACTTGTTTTCCGCCACCATCTCCAGCAGCAGGCGGTTGCCGTCATTGCCCGGCTCGATGCCGTAGATCTTGCCGTCCAGTTCCTTCTTGTGGGCGGCGATCTTGCCGAAATCGTCGATGCCCAGCTTGGCGCCGGCCGCGTTGGTGGCCAGGGTGTATTTCGCACCGGTCAGGTTGGTGCGCAGAACGTCCACGGTGCCGGCGTCGCGATAAGACTTCAGGTCGTTTTCCTGGCTCGGCATCCAATTGCCCAGGAACACGTCCACATCGTCCTTGGCCATCGCGGTATAGGTCACCGGCAGCGACAGGATCTTGGTCTCGGTCTCGTAGCCCAGGGCCTGCAGCACGCTCGAGGCGAGCGCGGTCGTCGAGCTGATATCCGTCCAGCCGACATCCGAGAAGACGACCTTGCGGCACTCCATCGGCTCTTGTGCCGCAGCGATGCCAGCGGTGGCGAATGAAGCGACCAACCCGGCGGCAAGAGCTGCGGCGGTGCGGCGAAATGTCATCTTTATCTCCCTGGTTTGTTGACTGGTGAGTCAATTAAGGCTTTTATTGATTGACGAGTCAATCAAAGATCTGCCAGATGCGGGTCGCCCGCGCGAATTTTCGAACGAAACGACAAAACGGTGTCCTGTCATGCCCAAACTTGGTGCTGAACCTATCCGAAAGGCGGCATTAATCAACGCCGCGATCACCACGGTGGGCCGCGCCGGGTCGCTGGACGTCACCGTGGCGCAGATCGCGCGCGAGGCGGGAATGTCCTCGGCGCTGGCGCATCATTATTTCGGCTCCAAGGAGCGGATCTTCCTGGCGGCGATGCGGCACATCCTGGCGCAATACGGCGCCTCGACCCGCGCGGCGCTGAAGGGGGCCGGCACGCCGCGCGAGCGGCTGGACGCCATCGTCGCCGCCAGCTTCGACAGCGCCAATTTCGAGCGCGACACCATCGCCGCCTGGTTGAACTTCTATGCGCTGGCGCTGGTCGAGCCCGAGGCGGCGCGTCTGCTGCGCGTCTATCACCGCCGGCTCAGTTCGAACCTGCTGGTGGCGCTGCGGCCGCTGGCGGGCGCGGGGGCCGAACGCATTGCCCGCACGCTGGGGGCGCTGATCGACGGGCTTTATCTGCGCGCGGCGCTGTCCGACACCGCCGATGCCGCCGCCGCCGAACGCACGACACTGGATTATCTGGAGAAGGTCCTGCCATGAGCCATTCCGCCCAACCCGCCGCCAGCCTTTACATCGACGGCGCCTTCGTCGAGGGCGCGGGGGCCGAGCTTGCGGTGCATTATCCCTATACCGGCGCGGTGATCGCCACCCTGCGCGAGGCCTCGCCGGCGCAGGTGGCCAAGGCCACCGCGGCGGCGGCGGCGGCGCAGCCGGCCTGGGCGGGGCTGCGCCCGGTCGAGCGTGGCCGGGTGCTGATGCGGGCGGCGCAGCTCATCCGCGAGCGGGCCGAGGAACTGGCGCGGCTCGAAACCCTGGACACCGGCAAGCCGATCCAGGAGACGCGGGTGGCCGACTGGCCCTCGGGCGCCGATGCGCTGGAATATTTCGCCGGGCTGGCGCCGACCGTCACCGGCCAGGCGATCCCGCTGGGCGGCGATTTCGTCTATACGATCCGCGAGGCGCTGGGGGTTTGCGCCGGTATCGGCGCCTGGAATTATCCCAGCCAGATCGCGTGCTGGAAGGCGGCGCCGGCCTTGGCGATGGGCAATGCCATGGTCTTCAAGCCCAGCGAGGAAACCCCGCTGGGCGCGCTGAAACTGGCCGAGATCCTGACCGAGGCCGGTCTGCCGGCCGGCATCTTCAACGTGGTGCAGGGCCGCGGCGCGGTGGGCGCGGCGCTGGTCACGGACCCGCGGGTCGCCAAGGTGTCGCTGACCGGCTCGGTCGCCACCGGGCAAAAGGTCTATGCCGCCGCGGCCGAAGGCATGCGGCATGTCACCATGGAACTGGGCGGCAAGTCGCCGCTGATCGTCTTCGACGATGCCAGCCTCGAGGATGCGGTCGGCGCGGCGATGCTGGCGAATTTCTATTCCGCGGGGCAGATCTGCTCGAACGGCACCCGGGTCTTCGTGCAGCAGGGCATCCTGCCCGCCTTTCTCGACCGGCTGGCCGAGCGGGTGGCGAAGGTCCGGATCGGCGACCCGCTGGACGAGGAAACCCAGCACGGTCCCATCGTCAGCCCGGCCCAGGCGGCGAAGATCCGCGAGGCCATCGAGCGCGGCCGCGCCGAGGGCGCGCGGCTGGTCTGCGGCGGCTCGGGCGAGGGCGCCTTCGTGCCGCCCACCGTGTTTGCCGATGCTTCGGACGACATGTGGATCGTGCGCGAGGAGATTTTCGGCCCGGTGATGTCGGTGCTGGGCTTTGCCACCGAGGAGGAGGCCGTCGCCCGCGCCAATGCCTCGCCCTATGGGCTGGCGGCCGGGGTGTTCACCCGCGACCTGGCGCGCGGCCATCGGGTTGCGGCGGCGCTGCAGGCCGGGACCACCTGGATCAACGCCTATAACCTGACCCCGGTCGAGGCGCCCTTCGGCGGCGTCAAGCTGTCGGGGGTCGGCCGCGAGAACTCGGCCGCGGCCATCGAACATTATTCGCAGCTGAAATCGGTCTATGTCGGCATGGGAGGCGTCGATGCGCCCTATTGAGCGGCGCCGCGCCGGCGGCGCGGTGGGCATGGGTATTTGGGCAACGAAGAAGCCCGCAAGGGCGGTGCAGGGGAGGCAGGCATGATCCCGGATTACCTCATCGTCGGCGCCGGTTCGGCCGGCTGCGCGCTGGCCTATCGGCTGGTGATGGCCGGCAAGCGCGTGGACGTCATCGAATATGGCGGCAGCGATGTCGGGCCCTTCATCCAGATGCCGGCGGCGCTGAGCTATCCGATGAACATGCGCCGTTATGACTGGGGCTTTTCCTCGGAACCCGAAGCGCATCTGGGCAACCGGCGGCTGGTGACGCCGCGCGGCAAGGTGGTCGGCGGGTCGTCCTCGATCAACGGCATGGTGTTCGTGCGCGGCCATGCCCGGGATTTCGACTTCTGGGCCGAGAGCGGCGCCGACGGCTGGGCCTATGCCGATGTGCTGCCCTATTTCAAGCGCATGGAGAGCTCGCATGGCGCGGTCAGCGACTATCGCGGCACCGAAGGGCCGCTGCATGTGACGCGCGGCTCGCGCAAGAATCCGCTGTTCAACGCCTTCATCCGGGCCGGGCGCGAGGCCGGCTATCCGACCACCGAGGATTACAACGGCGCCCGCCAGGAGGGCTTCGGCGCCATGGAGGCGACGATCTGGGAAGGCCGGCGCTGGTCGGCCGCCAATGCCTATCTGCGCCCGGCGCAGGAAACCGGGCTGTTGCGGCTGCGGCGCGGTCTGGCGCAGCGCGTGGTGTTCGAGGACGGCCGCGCCGTCGGAGTCGAGGTCAGGAATACCCGCGGCGTCAATGTGTTCCGCGCGAAACATGAGGTGATCCTTTCGGCCAGTTCGATCAACACGCCGAAGCTGCTGATGCTGTCGGGCATCGGCCCGGCGGACCATCTGCGCGCGCATGGCATCGCGGTCCGGGCGGACCGGCCCGGCGTGGGCGCGAACCTTCAGGATCACCTGGAGGTCTATATGCAATATACCGCGACCAAGCCGGTCACGCTTTACAAGCACTGGAACCTGTGGGGCAAGGGCTCGATCGGGGCGCAATGGCTGGCGACCGGGACCGGCCTCGGCGCCTCGAACCAGTTCGAAAGCTGCGGCTTCATCCGTTCGGCCGCCGGGGTCGAATACCCGGACATCCAGTATCACTTCCTGCCGCTCGCCGTGCGCTATGACGGCAAGGCGGCGGCCGAGGGGCATGGCTTCCAGGTCCATGTCGGGCCGATGCGGTCGAAGTCGCGCGGCACGGTGCGGCTGAAATCCGCCGATCCGAAGGAGGCGCCGGAGATCCGCTTCAATTACATGTCGCATCCCGACGACTGGGCCGAGTTCCGCGCCTGCGTGCGACTGACCCGCGAGATCTTCGAGCAGCCGGCCTTTGCCGAATACAAGGGCTACGAGATCCAGCCCGGCGAGGATGTGCTGAGCGATGCGCAGATCGACGCCTTCATCCGTGAGCATGCCGAGTCGGCCTTCCACCCCTGCGGCACCGCCCGCATCGGCCGGCGGGACGACGAGATGGCGGTGGTCGATCCCGAATTGCGGGTGATCGGCGTCGAGGGGCTGCGGGTCGCCGACAGCTCGATCTTCCCGCGCATCACCAACGGCAACCTGAACGCGCCGTCGATCATGACCGGCGAAAAGGCCGCCGATCATCTTCTGGGTCAAGGCATGCTGGCGCCGCTGAACCTGGGGCCGGAGATCGCCCCTGACTGGAAGGAAAGCCAGCGTTCGGCGTGAGTTATTCTGTCTTCTTAGAATCTTTCAAGAGATCCGACAGCCCGGCGAAGGGCTTTCGGGTCTCGGTCTCGGGCGCCGGTTCGGCCGCGCCCAGAGCCGCGCCCTCGGCCCGGGGATAAAGCGGCAGGGCCAGCGCCAGTTCCTCGACCATGATCGCCTCGACGTCGATGAACGGCCCCAGCGGTTCCAGTTCCTCGTCGAGCATCTCGATTTCGTCGCCCTCGGGTGTGCCGACATGCGGCGAGTAGAGGCGACGCACCGTCTCGTCGATGGTGGTCTTGACCGGGGCCAGCGTCACGACGCAGGGCTGCACCACCCGGGCGGACAGCTTGCCCGTGACCTCCCATGCCTCGTTCTGCGCGGCGCGGATCTCGCCGGTGAAGCTCAGCCTGGGCAGGGCGCTCAGGCCCAGCTCGCCGGCCAGCGCCTCGCGCGCCGGGGCGGCGGGGGCAAGCGTGAATGCCGTCGGTTGGCGCGGGTTCAGATGCGCCACCCGGAACCGGGTCTGCGGGGCTTTGGAATCGGTCATCGGTGGCCTTTCGCGGGCGATTTCGCCCATGGTCTGGATATTCTTGAGCGCGGGGCGCGAGTTTGCTAAGCCGGTCGCGCGGCGTCAACAGGCGCGTAAGGGGACAGTGAGAATATGAAGATTTCCCGGCGGCAGATCATGGGTCTTGCACTGGCTGCGCCTCTGGGCCTTGCCGCCTGCCAGGCCACCTATCGCAATCACGGCTATGTGCCGCCCGAGGAGCAGCTGGCCCAGGTCGTCGTCGGCCAGACCACGCAATCCGAGCTGGAGGGGCTGATCGGCCGGCCTTCGGCGCAGGGGCTGCTGACCGGCTCGGCCTGGTATTACGTCGGCTCGCGCTGGCAGTTCTACGGCCCCCGCCAGCCGCGCGAGATCGACCGCCAGGTGGTCGCCATCAGCTTCGGCGAAAGCGGCGTGGTCAGCAATGTCGAGCGCTTCGGGCAGGAGCGCGGCCAGGTCGTGGTGCTGTCGCGGCGCGTGACCGATACCGGCGTCACCAGCCTGGGGCTGATCCGGCAGCTGATGGGCAATGTCGGCCGGGTCTCGGCCGGGCAGTTGCTGGACCAGCAGTAAGGCGAAAGGGCGCCGCGGCGGCGCCCCTTGCCGTCAGCCCGCCCCGGGCATGAAGCGCAGCGCCACGCCGTTGATGCAATAGCGCAGCCCGGTGGGCGGCGGGCCGTCCGGGAAGACGTGGCCCAGATGCGCGTCGCAGCGGTGGCAGCGCACCTCGGTGCGGATCATGCCGTGGCTCAGGTCGCGATGTTCGTCGATGGCGCCGCCCGGTTGCGAGAAGCTGGGCCAGCCGCAATGGCTTTCGAACTTGGCATCGCCGTCGAACAGCCGGGCGCCGCAACAGACGCATTCGTAATGTCCGGGCCCCTGGGGAAAGCCCGGATGGGAAAACGGCCGCTCGGTTCCGGCCTGCCGCGTCACGCGATAGGTCTCGGGGTCCAGCGCCTCGCGCCATTCCGCATCGGTCTTGATGATCCGCTCTGACATCTTCGCACTTCAATCCTGCTATGCTGCTGTTACAAGATAGGTGCAGGGAGGGCGGTAACAAGTCGGATCAGGGCCGGTTGGCGGCCAATCAGGGGATCGGGCAAGGACGCCATGCAACCATTGCGCAAGGGCCGCTACGAGGTCAGCTTTGCTGAAACCGCAGAAGAAATTCGCGCGGCGCAGCGCCTGCGCTGGCTGTGCTTCATCGGCCGCGGCCGGCCGGACGAGGCGCCCGGGGCGCCCGGGGCGCTGGATGCCGACGATTACGACGCGCGCTGCAGCCATGTGCTGATTCGGGAAAGCGGCTCGGGCCGGCTGGTCGCCTGCTTCCGCATGCTGACGCTGTCCGGCGGGGCCGAGATCGGCGACAGCTATTCGGCGCGCTATTACAACCTGTCACGTCTGCGCGATTTCCACGGCCGCATGGTCGAGATCGGCCGCTTCTGCATTCATCCCGAACTGCAGGACCCGGACATATTGCGCCTGGCCTGGGGGGCGCTGGCCCGGCACGTCGACGAACAGCGGGTCGAGATGCTGTTCGGCTGCTCCAGCTTCATGGGCACCGATACCCAGGGCTACGAGGACGCCTTCGCCATGCTGCGCGAGCGGCACCTGGCGCCGAAACGCTGGTTGCCGCGGGTCAAGGCACCGCAGGTGTTCCGCTTTGCCCGCACCCTGCGGCTGCGCAAGCCCGATCCGCGCCGCGCCATGGCGGCGATGCCGCCGCTGCTGCGCTCCTACCTCGCCATGGGCGGCTGGGTCAGCGATCATGCGGTGGTGGACCGGCAGCTCGACACCCTGCATGTCTTCACCGGGCTGGAGATTGGCGCCATTCCCCCCGCGCGGGCGAAACTCTTGCGCGCGGCCGGGGCGTAAGCGGCTTTGCATCCGGCGCGCAAAGCGCCTATGTGCCGGCGCATGAGCGACAGATTCCAGTTCTCCGTCCAGGCCACCGACGGCCGCGCCCGCAGCGGTGTGATCCAGACCCCGCGCGGCGAGATCCGCACCCCCGCCTTCATGCCGGTCGGCACCGCCGCCACCGTCAAGGCCATGCTGCCCGAATCGGTGCGCGCCACCGGCGCCGACATCCTGCTGGGCAACACCTATCACCTGATGCTGCGCCCCGGCGCCGAGCGCATCGCCCGGCTGGGCGGCCTGCACCGGTTCATGAACTGGCCGCGGCCGATCCTGACCGATTCGGGCGGCTTCCAGGTCATGTCGCTGTCCAGCCTGCGCAAGCTGACCGAGGAGGGCGTGACCTTTTCCAGCCATATCGACGGCTCCAAGCATGTCCTGTCGCCCGAAACCAGCATGGAGATCCAGCGCCTGCTCGGCTCGGACATCGTCATGGCCTTCGACGAATGCCCGGCGCTGCCCGCGTCCGAGGAGGTGGTGGCGAAATCCATGCGCATGTCGATGCGTTGGGCGCAGCGCTCGCGCGACGCCTTCGGCGACCGGCCGGGCCACGCGCTGTTCGGCATCATGCAGGGCGGCGTCACCCGCGAATTGCGCGAGGAATCGGCCGAGGCGCTGAAATCCATCGGCTTCGAGGGCTATGCCATCGGCGGCCTCGCCGTCGGCGAGGGGCAGGAGGCGATGTTCGGCGTGCTCGACTATGCCCCGGGCTTCCTGCCCGAGGACCGGCCGCGCTACCTGATGGGCGTCGGCAAGCCCGACGACATCGTCGGCGCGGTGCTGCGCGGCGTCGACATGATGGATTGCGTGCTGCCCTCGCGCTCGGGCCGCACCGGCCAGGCCTGGACCCGGCGCGGCCAGGTCAACGTCAAGAACGCCCGGCACGCCGACGATCCGCGGCCGCTGGACGCGCATTGCAGCTGCCCGGCCTGCACCGGCTACAGCCGCGCCTATCTGCACCATGTCTTCCGCGCCGGCGAGATGATCTCGGGCATGTTGCTGACCTGGCACAACCTGCATTACTTCCAAGAGCTGATGGCGGGCCTGCGCGATGCGATCTCGCGCGGGCAACTGGCCGGATTCGTCGCCGAATTCGAGGCAATGCGGGCACAGGGCGACATAGAACCTTTGTAAAACGCCGGGTAATGCCTTGAACTTCTGCGAACCTTCGATATTCCCGAAGGGAATCGCCCGGCGGATGACCCGCCGCCCCTTGAAAGAGTCCTATGCCAGCCGACGCACAGACCGACCGCAAGACCGAGATCCGCACCATCGCCACCACGGCCGAACTGGCCGAATTCTGTGAACTGGCCAAGGCCCAGCCCTATGTCACGCTCGATACCGAATTCCTGCGCGAGCGGACCTATTATTCCAAGCTCTGCCTGATCCAGGCGGCGCTGCCGCCGGCCTCGGGCAAGGCGGCGGGCGGGCCGGCGGTGCTGATCGACCCGCTGGCCGAAGGGCTGTCGCTGGAGCCGCTTTACGACCTGTTCCGCCACAAGGCGACGGTCAAGGTCTTCCACGCCGCGCGCCAGGATCTGGAAATCTTCTTCCACGATGCCGGCGTCTTTCCCGATCCGCTGTTCGACACCCAGATCGCCGCCATGGTCTGCGGCTTCGGCGAGCAGGTGGGGTACGAGACGCTGGTCAAGAAGATCGCCCGCCAGCCGCTCGACAAGTCCTCGCGCTTCACCGACTGGTCGCACCGGCCGCTGTCAGAGGCGCAGGCGGCCTATGCGCTGGCCGACGTGACGCATCTGCGGGCGATCTACGAGTTCCTGTCGGCGCAGCTCGACAAGACCGGCCGCGCCCCCTGGCTGGAGGAGGAGGTCGCGGTGCTGCTGAACCCCGAGACCTATATCACCCGGCCGGACGAGGCCTGGACGCGGGTGTGCACCCGCTCGGGCTCGCCGCGCTTCCTGGCGGTGGTGCGCGAGCTGGCGCGCTTCCGCGAGAGCTTCGCCCAGGACCGCGACATTCCGCGCGCCCGGGTGTTCAAGGACGATGCGCTGATCGAACTGGCCTCGACCAAGCCGCTGACCGAGGCGGATCTGGGCAAGTCGCGGCTGCTGTTGCGCGATGCCCGGCGGGGCGAGATCGCCAGCGGCATCCTGGCCGCGGTCAAGGCCGGGTTGGAGGCCAGGGATCTGCCGAAACCGGCGCCCGAGGAACCGGGGCGGCCCGGCAATGCGGCGCTGGCCGACCTGTTGCGGGTGCTGCTGAAGGCCAAGTCCGACGCGGCCGGCGTGGCGCCGCGGCTGATCGCCTCGGCGGCGGATCTCGATGCCATCGCCTCGGGCGCCCGCGACCTGCCGGCGCTGTCGGGCTGGCGGTCCGAGGTTTTCGGCCAGGACGCGCTGCGCCTTGCCGCGGGCGAGATCGCGCTTTCCGCGCAGGGCGGGGCGGTCAAGGTGGTGCCGGTATCGGGTTGACCGGGGCTAGTCCCGGTCGACCTTGCCGACCTCCTCGGCCACCTCTTGTGCCACCGGCGTGACCAGCACCCGGATCAGATACAGCACCACCATCGCCATTCCGGTGGCGATCAGCGCCAGCCACAGGTCGCCGGTCCCGCAGCACAGCCCGATGGCGCCGCAAAGCCACATCGAGGCGCCGGTGGTGATGCCGCGCACATTGCCCTTGTTGATGACGATCGAGCCGGCGGCCAGAAAGGCCACGCCCGCCGTCACCGCCTCGATCAGCCGCAACGGATCGGTGCGCTGCCGCTCGTCATTGGCCGTGTCCAGCGCGGTCAGTTCCATCGCCACCAGCGTGAAGCAGGCCGCCGCCAGCGCGATCAGCATATGGGTGCGCAGCCCGGCGGCGCGGGCATGGACCTCGCGCTCCCAGCCGATGACGCCGCCCAGCAGCACCGCCATCACCAGGCGCAGAACCACCACCGCGATGGGCAGGCTGGTCGGTCGCGAAAACTCCTCGGCCAGCATGTCCAGCATCGGGGTCACTTTCGTGCAGCTTTTTCCTCGATGCCCGAACGCCCCTCGCGGCGGTCGAGTTCATTTTCCACCTCGGAAAGCGTCACATCGCGCGCCGCCAGCATGACCAGCAGGTGATAGAGCGTATCAGCGGCCTCGCAGATCAGCCGGGCGCGGTCGCCCTTCACCGCCTCGATGATCGCCTCGACGGCCTCCTCGCCGAATTTCTCGGCGCATTTCTCGGGGCCCTTCGCCAGCAGATTGGCGGTCCAGCTGGTCTCGGGATCGGCGCCCTTGCGCGCCGCGATGGTCTCGGCCAGCCGTTGCAAGCCGCTCATGTCAGCCTCACGGGGATGCCGGCGGCGGCCAGATGCGCCTTGGCCTCGGCCACGGTGAAGGTGCCGAAATGGAAGATCGAGGCCGCCAGCACCGCCGAGGCATGGCCTTCCAGCACGCCCTCGGCCAGATGCTCCAGCGCGCCGACCCCGCCCGAGGCGATGACCGGCACGTTCACCGCATCGGCGACGGCGCGGGTCAGCGGGATGTTGAAGCCGGATTTGGTGCCGTCGCGGTCCATGCTGGTCAGAAGGATCTCGCCCGCGCCCTTGGCCGCGACGGTGCGGGCGAATTCCACCGCGTCGATGCCGGTGGGCTTGCGGCCGCCATGGGTGAAGATCTCCCACCTGCCGGGCGCCACGGTCTTGGCGTCGATGGCGCAGACGATGCACTGGCTGCCGAAACGGTCGGCGGCCTCGGCGATCACGTCGGGGTTGGCGACGGCGGCCGAGTTGAAGCTGACCTTGTCGGCGCCGGCCAGCAGCAGCGCCCGCACGTCCTGGTGGCTGCGCACCCCGCCGCCGACGGTCAGCGGCACGAAACAGGCCTCGGCGGTGCGGGTCACCAGGTCGTACATGGTGCCGCGATTCTCATGCGTGGCATGGATGTCGAGGAAACAGATCTCGTCGGCGCCGGCCGCGTCATAGGCGCGGGCCGCCTCGACCGGATCGCCGGCATCGACGAGATCGACGAAATTCACGCCCTTGACCACGCGGCCATCGGCGACATCCAGGCAGGGGATCACACGGGTCTTCAGCATGCGCCTTGTTACCTCGCCCCGCGCCGTCAGGCCAGCGCCTTCAGCGCCGCGTTCAGGTCGATGGCGCCGTCGTAAAGCGCCCGGCCCGAGATGGCGCCGGCGATGACCCCGGTGGCGCGCAGCGCCATCAGGTCCTGCATCGAGGAAACCCCGCCCGAGGCGATGACCGGAATGTTCACCGCCCGGGCCAGCGCCTCGGTCGCGGCGATGTTGGGGCCGGCCATGGCGCCGTCGCGGTCGATATCGGTATAGATGATCGCGGCGACGCCGGCATCCTCGAAGCGATGCGCCAGGTCGACGGCCATCACGTCGGTTTCCTCGGCCCAGCCGCGCGTCGCCACCCGGCCGCCGCGGGCGTCGATGCCGACGGCGATCTTGCCCGGAAAGGCCATCGCCGCCTCATGCACCAGCGCCGGCTGCTCGACCGCCACCGTGCCCAGGATCACCCGCGCCAGCCCGCGCTCCAGCCAGGCCTCGATGGTCGCCATGTCGCGGATGCCGCCGCCCAATTGGGCCGGCACCGCGATGGCGGCCAGGATCGCCTCGACCGCGGCGGCGTTCACCGGCTTGCCGGCAAAGGCGCCGTTCAGGTCGACCAGATGCAGCCATTCCGCCCCGGCATCCTGAAAGGCGCGGGCCTGCGCGGCGGGGTCCGAGCCGAAGACGGTCGCCGCCTCCATGTCGCCGCGCAGCAGGCGCACGCAATTGCCGTCCTTGAGGTCGATCGCGGGATAAAGGATCATCGCATCTCTCCTGATAGCGTGGCGCCCCTTTGCCACAGCCGGCGCCGATCCGAAAGCCCCGGCCCCCGAAGCCGCGACCTCACGTCAGGCTTGATCGGCGGCGGCGGGCGCCCGCATCCTGCGCCCGGGACCACACCCGCAAACAAGACCCCGGGGGAGGGGGAATCACCATGAGAACACTGGCTCTTGCCGCATCGCTCGCGTTGGCGGGCAGCGCCGTCCAGGCCGAAGGCATCGGCGGCATCTTCCAGACCCAGGCCAATGACGACGGCAATGTCGGCATGGTGCAGTTCTACGATTGCGGCGGCAAGTATTGCGGCAAGCTGATCAAGAGCTTCGACAAGGCCGGCAAGGAGATCGCCTCGCCCCATACCGGCAAGAACATCGTCGCCGGCATGACCGACGAGGGCGGTGGCAAGTTCTCGGGCGGCACGATCTGGGATCCGGGCGCTGACAAGATCTACAAGTCGAAGATGCAGCTCAGCGGCAAGACGCTGAACGTCTCGGGCTGCATCGCGGTGTTCTGCAAGACGCAGCGCTGGGTGCAGGTGAAATAGCGGCCCCGACCTTCACCGTTTTCCAAATACTCCGGGGGAACGCCCGATGCGCCCCGACGAGGGGCGCCTCGGGCGTGGGGGCAGAGCCCCCGCCCGCGCCGCTCAGGGGCGCCAGCGCAGGAAATTGCCGATGATGCGCAGCCCGACGGCCTGCGACTTCTCGGGATGGAACTGGGTGCCGACGATATTGTCCTTCCCGACCACCGCCGTCACCGGCCCGCCGTAATCCGCCGTGGCCAGCAGATGCGCCGGATCGGCGACGCGGAACTGCCAGCCATGCACGAAATAGGCGTGATCGCCGGTGGCGATGCCGTCCAGCAGCGGATGCGGGCGCAGCACCTGCAGGTCGTTCCAGCCCATATGCGGCACCTTCAGGCCGGGGGCGTCGATGGCGTCGATCTCGCCGCCGATCCAGCCCAGACCCGCCGTATCGCGATATTCATGCCCGGTCTCGGCCAGCATCTGCATGCCGACGCAGATGCCCATGAAGGGCACGGCGCGGTCCAGAACCGCCTCGCGCAGCGCCTCGACCATGCCGGGGACGGCGTCCAGCGCCGCCCGGCAGGCCGGAAAGGCGCCGTCGCCCGGCAGCACGATGCGCTCGGCGCGGGCCACCGTCTCGGGGTCGGAGGTCACCACCACCTCGGCCCCGGCCTCGCGCCCCATCAGCGCGAAGGCCTTCTCGGCCGAATGCAGGTTGCCGCTGTCGTAATCGACCAGCGCCACCCGCATCACAACGCCCCCTTGGTCGAGGGCAGCACGCCGGCCATGCGCGGGTCGGGCTCGACCGCCTCGCGCAGGGCGCGGGCCACCGCCTTGAAGGCCGCCTCGGCGATGTGATGCGCATTCAGCCCGTGCAGCCGGTCCACATGCAGCGTGATGCCGCCATGGGTCGAGAGCGCCTGGAAGAATTCCCGCACCAGCTCGGTGTCGAAGCCGCCGATCTTTTGCGCCGGGAAATCCACGTTCCAGACCAGGAACGGCCGGGCCGACAGGTCCAGCGCGGCGCGCACCAGCGCATCGTCCATGGCCAGGTGGAAGGAACCATAGCGCCGGATGCCCTTCTTGTCGCCAAGCGCCTGGACCAGCGCCTTGCCGATGGCGATGCCGGTATCCTCGACCGTGTGGTGGTCGTCGACCTGCAGGTCGCCCCTGGCCCGCACCGTCAGGTCGATCAGCGAATGCCGCGCCAGCTGGTCCAGCATGTGATCGAAGAAGCCGACGCCGGTGCGGTTGTCGTAGCGGCCGCTGCCGTCCAGGTCCAGCTCGACCTCGATCTGCGTCTCGGCCGTGTCGCGGGTGATCTTTGCGCGGCGCATCTGGCGTCTCTCCTCATCAGGCTTGCCGCCTTATAGGGCCCGATCCGGCGGCTGAAAAGCACGGGATGCGGCGGGAAACCCCGCCCATCCTTGTCATATGGCCGAGGCAATGCCAAAAAGTGACAAGCGACCCACAAGCGACCCATAAGGGCGACCCGCAAGGACATGCGACCCGAAAGGATCCCGGCCGATGAGAGACGACCTGAACGCCAGCGAAAAGCGGCTTATCGCCGCCCTGGACCGCATCGACCAGTTCATCGACCGCGCGGCGGAGCGGCGCGGCGGCCCGGATGGCATCATGCCGGAGGAGGGGCTGGCGGCGCAGCTGCACGAGACCCGCGGCGAAAACCGCCGCCTGTCGCAGGAACTGGCCGCGCTGCACGAGCGGCAATCCGAAACCCTGGCCGCCTGCGAGGCGCGGCTGGCCGAGGCGCATCGGCGGCTGGTCGATGCCGGGCAGGAGGCCGCGCGCCTCGCCGCCGCCAACGAGGCGCTGGCCGAAGCGAACCGGGCGCTGATCGACGGCGCCGGGCCGCCGGGTGACGAGATCCGCCGCGCGCTGGAGGCCGAGATCGAATCGCTGCGCGCCGCCCGCGCGGCCGAGCTGGCGCAGATGGGCGACATCATCGACACGCTGGACCGGCTGACCGCGCCCGCCGCTGCCGGCGCGCAGCCGGCGGGTGCGGCCGAAGCCGCCGCCCCGGACGAAGGCGCCGGGTTCGAGGACGAGAATGCGGATCTGGACGAGGAAAGGGGCTGATCCATGGCCGAAGTCGATTTCCCGATCGGACACAAGTCCTATACGCTGGCCTGCCAGGAGGGCGAGGAGCGGCTGCTGAAGCGCGCCGCCGCGCTGCTCGATGCCGAGGCGCAGGTGATCCTGGAGCAGGCCGGTCGGATGCCCGAGCCGCGGCTCTTGCTGCTGGCCGGGCTGATGCTGGCCGACCGCACCGCGGCGCTGGAGGATCGCGCCGCCTCGGCCGAGCGCGAGCTGGCGCGGCTCAAGACCAATCCGCAGCGCGTCGAGGTGCCGGTGGTGCCCGAAAGCCTGGTCGAGGGCATGGCCGAGCTGGCCGCCCGGGCCGAGGCGCTGGCGCAGAAGGCCGAGGACCAGCTGGCGGGCTGAACGCCCGGCCGATGCCCTCGCCTGAATATTTGAGGCACGCAGTGATCCGCCGGGCGGCCGTGCCGCGTCCGGCGGCCTTGGCATGGGTATTTGGGAAACGGTGAAAGCGGCCGGCGCTGGGCCGGTTGGCGGGTTCTGCCGGTCCGCGACGCTTGTCGGGCCGTCGCGGCCGGGGAGGCCGCATCTTGCCGGAAAATGCCGTGATGAACCGCGGAACGGGGTGGGGCGAACCCGGGCCGGCGGGCCGGGCTTGAGAAATTTTAGAAGCAAGCCACTGATTTATCGTTAAATTAAAAACGATAGATGAACACGTCTTTTTTCTTGAAATAAACGATAATCTCTGTCGTAATTTTGGACATGAGACGCCTTGCAAGGCAATCAAGGAGGAAGAGGCATCATGATCCGCACCATCCGCGTGACCGACAGCCAACTGGCCCATGGCCGTGTGATTCGCCGCCATCTCGACGGCCGCCTGACGGTCGAGGACGGCACCAAGCGCCTGACCGGCCATCCGCTGCGTATGGGCTTCCGGGATCGTTGCCTGGGCTTTTCGCTGCGCCGTGCGATGACGGCGGCGGCGGCGATGCTGGGACTGGGCCTTGCCGCCCAGGCCCATGCCGAGAACGCGCTGCTGAACGTCAGCTACGACCCGACCCGCGAGCTTTACCGCGAGGTCAACGCCGCCTTTGCCGCGCAATGGCAAGCCGATGGCCATCCGGCGCCGCAGATCGAGACCTCGCATGGCGGCTCGGGCGCGCAGGCGCGGTCGGTGATCGACGGGCTCAAGGCGCAGGTGGTGACGCTGGCGCTGGCTTCGGATATCGACCAGATCGCCGCCCGGGGGCTGCTGCCCGAGGATTGGCAGGCGCGCCTGCCGCATAACAGCGCCCCCTATACCTCGACCATCGTCTTTCTGGTGCGCGAGGGCAATCCCAAAGGCATCCGGGACTGGGGCGACCTGGTCAAGGACGGCGTCGAGGTCATCACCCCCAATCCCAAGACCTCGGGCGGGGCGCGCTGGAACTATCTGGCCGCCTGGGCCTGGGCGCAGAAGCACGGTCAGGATCCCAAGGGTTTCGTGGCCGAGCTGTTCAAGCATGTCCCGGTGCTGGACAGCGGCGCGCGCGGCGCGACCACGACCTTCACCCAGCGCGAGATCGGCGACGTGCTGCTGGCCTGGGAGAACGAGGCCTATCTGGCGCTGAACGAGCTGGGCGAGGACCGGTTCGACATCGTGGTGCCCTCGGTCTCGATCCTGGCCGAGCCGCCGGTCGCGGTGGTCGACAAGAACATCGCCGATGACGAGCAGAAGGCGCTGGCCGATGCCTATCTGGGCTTTCTTTACAGTCCCGAGGGCCAGGCGCTGGCCTTCAAGCATTATTACCGCGCCTGGGACGCCAGCGCCGCCGATCCGGACGACGTGGCCCGCTTTTCCAAGCTCGACCTGGTGACCATCGCCGATTTCGGCGGCTGGAAGCAGGCCCAGCCCGAGCATTTCGGCGACGGCGGCAGCTTCGACCAGATCTATGGCGGGAATTAGGCGATGCCGGCGCTGCGCATCCAGAACTCTCCCATGCCCGGCTTTGCGCTGGGCATGGGCATCACGCTGACCATGCTGTCGCTGATCGTCATCCTGCCGGTCGGCGCGCTGCTGGCCCAGGGCGCGAGCTATGGCGCAGAGGGTATTTGGAAAACGGTGAACACGCCGCGGGTCTGGGCGGCGCTCTATCTGTCGTTCCGGCTGGCATTTTTCGCGGCGCTGTTCAACCTGGTCTTCGGCACCTTGCTGGCCTGGGTTCTGGCGCGCTACCGCTTCGCGGGCCGCCGGCTGGTCGATGCGCTGGTCGACCTGCCCTTCGCCCTGCCGACCGCGGTGGCGGGCATCGCGCTGACCGCGCTTTATGCGCCGAACGGCGTCCTCGGCGGCATCGCCAAGGCGCTGGGCGGCAAGATCGCCTATACGCCATCGGGCATCCTGATTGCGCTGATCTTCGTCGGCCTGCCCTTCGTCACCCGCACCGTGCAGCCGGTGATCGCCGAGATCGAGCAGGAGGTCGAGGAGGCCTCGGCCACGCTGGGCGCCGGGCGGTTCCATACCCTGCGCCGGGTGATCCTGCCGATGCTGATGCCGGCGGCGCTGACCGGCTTCGCGCTGTCGCTGGCCCGCGCGGTCGGCGAATACGGCTCGGTCATCTTCATCGCCGGCAACCTGCCGCTGAAGACCGAGATCGCGCCCCTGCTGATCGTCATCAAGCTGGAGGAGTTCGACTATGACGGCGCCGCCGCCATCGGCATCGCCATGCTGCTGATTTCGTTCACCATGCTTCTGGTCATCAACCTGATCCAGATCTGGAGCCGCCGGAGGATCGGCCATGTCTGATATGCAAGCCCCCGCCCGCTGGCGCCCGGTGACCGAGGAAAGCCGGCCGGTCCGCATCGCCCTGATCGCCGTGGCCCTGGTCGGCCTTGGCATCCTGGTGCTGGCGCCGCTGGCCGTGGTCTTCGCCGAAGCCCTCGCACGCGGCGCGGCCGAGGCCGTCGCCTCGCTGGCCCAGCCCGACGCGCGGGCGGCCGTCAGGCTGACGCTCTTGGTCGCGGCCATCGCCGTGCCGCTGAACGCGGTCTTCGGCATCGCTGCCGCCTGGACCATCACCAAGTTCGACTTTCGCGGCAAGGCGTTCCTGATCACGCTGATCGACCTGCCGTTCTCGGTCTCTCCGGTGGTGGCGGGGCTGGCGCTGGTGCTGCTGTTCGGCACCAACAGCCTGATAGGCGGCTGGCTGGTCGCGCAGGGCTTTCCGATCATCTTCGCGCTGCCGGGGATTGTGCTGGCCTCGGTCTTCGTCACCTTTCCCTTCGTCGCGCGCGAGCTGATCCCGGTGATGATCGAGCAGGGCCGGGCCGAGGAGGAGGCGGCGCTGACGCTGGGCGCCTCGGGCTGGCGGGTGTTCCGCACCGTGACGCTGCCGAACATCAAATGGGCGCTGCTTTACGGGGTGCTGCTGTGCAACGCCCGCGCCATGGGCGAGTTCGGCGCCGTGGCCGTGGTCTCGGGCAAGATCCGCGGCGTCACCGCCACCATGCCGATCACCATCGAGATGATGTACAACGAATATCTTTCGGTGGCGGCCTTTTCGCTCGCCGCCGTGCTGGCGGCGCTGGGCCTGCTGACGCTGGCGCTGAAGTCCGTGCTGGAATGGCACCACGCCGACCAGCTTGCCACAACCCGCAGACATTGAGGTGTCCGATGCATATCGAGATCGACGAGATCGCCAAGCAATTCGGTGCCACCACGGCCTTGCAGCCGGTCAGCTTGGCCATCCCCTCGGGGGCGCTGGTGGCGCTCCTGGGCCCCTCGGGCTCGGGCAAGACCACGCTCTTGCGCATCCTGGGCGGGCTGGAGTTCCCCAGTTCCGGCCGGGTGCTGTTCGACGGCCAGGACGCGACCGGCATGACCGTGCAGGAGCGGCGCGCCGGCTTCGTGTTCCAGAGCTATGCGCTGTTCAAGCACATGACGGTGTTCGAGAACATCGCCTATGGGCTGCGCGCCCGCCCGCGCGCCGCGCGCCCGCCCGCGGCCGAGATCCGGCGCCGGGTGTCGAAGCTTCTGGACCTGATCCAGCTGCCGCAGATCGCCAAGCGCTTCCCGAGCCAGCTGTCGGGCGGCCAGCGCCAGCGCGTCGCCCTGGCGCGCGCCTTGGCCATCGAGCCGCGCATGCTGCTGCTCGACGAGCCTTTCGGTGCGCTCGACGCCCGCGTGCGCAAGGAGCTGCGCCAGGGGCTACGCGAGATCCACGACACCACCGGCCTGACCACGGTCTTCGTCACCCATGATCAGGACGAGGCGATGGAGCTGGCCGACCTGGTGGTGGTGATGTCCATGGGCCGGATCGAGCAGGTCGGCCGCCCGCAGGACATCCGCGCCCGGCCGGCGACGGCCTTCGTGCGGGGGTTCATCGACGCCTGAGGCCGGCGCGGATTCACCGGTCTCCGGGGAACGAGGCCGCCCCGGTCGCGGCATGGCTGCGGCGGGGGGTTTTCGCCGCGCCGCGGCGTGCCTAGATGAGGGCTTTCGGAACCCGTGCAGGAGACATGATGGAACGCCTTCTCGAACGCAGCCTTTTCGCCAGCCGCTGGATGATGGCGCCGATCTATGTCGGGCTGGCGCTGTCCCTGCTGATCCTGCTTTGGGTCTTTGCGCTGGAATTCTGGCACCTGGTGCAGATCCTGCCGGTGATGACCGTGAACGACGCGGTGCTGGGCGTGCTGGCGCTGATCGACCTGAGCCTGGCCGCCAACCTGCTGCTGATCGTGATCTTCTCGGGCTACGAGAATTTCGTCAGCCGCATGGACCTGAGCGGGCACGAGGACCGGCCGAACTGGCAGGGCGAGGTGGATTTCTCGGGGCTGAAGCTGAAGCTGGTGGCCTCGATCGTGGCGATCTCGGGCATCCATCTGCTGAAGGTGTTCATGGATGTCAGCAAATACAGCGCCGACCAGATCCGCTGGATGGTGGTGATCCATCTGGTCTTCGTGATCTCGGGGGTGCTGCTGGCGGCGATGGACTGGATCTCGAACCATGGCAAGACGCTGAAGAAGGCCAAGGCGGCGCAGGGCTGAGCCGTCGCGCCGGTCGCGCGGCCGCCGGGGTATTTGGGAAACGGTGAAGGGCAGGGGCGTCGCGTCGGGGCGGCGCCCCTGGCGCGTGCCGCGGATTTTTGGCCGGGCGGGCGGCGCGGACCCTTGCGACTTTGCCCGCCATGGCTATAACCCCGGACGATTTATCAGCCGCCAGCCCGAGGGACCGCCATGCCGAAAAGAACCGATATCAAATCCATTCTGATCATCGGTGCCGGTCCCATCGTCATCGGGCAGGCCTGCGAATTCGACTATTCCGGCGCCCAGGCCTGCAAGGCGCTGCGCGAAGAGGGCTACCGGGTCATCCTGGTGAACTCGAACCCCGCCACGATCATGACCGATCCCGAGATGGCGGATGCGACCTATATCGAGCCGATCACCCCCGAGGTGGTGGAAAAGATCATCGCCAAGGAACGGCCGGACGCGCTGCTGCCGACCATGGGCGGGCAGACCGGGCTGAACACCGCGCTGGCCCTGGCCGACATGGGGGTGCTGAACCGCTACGGCGTCGAGCTGATCGGCGCGCAGCGCGCCGCCATCGAGATGGCCGAGGACCGCAAGCTGTTCCGCGAGGCCATGGACCGCATCGGCCTGGAGAACCCGCGCGCCACCATCGTCGCCGCGCCGAAACATCCGAACGGCCGCTATGACATCGCGGCCGGGGTTGCGATGGCCATGGAGGCGCTGGAGGATATCGGCTTGCCCGCCATCATCCGTCCCGCCTTCACCCTGGGCGGCACCGGCGGCGGCGTCGCCTATAACCGCGACGATTACGAGCGCATCGTGCGCACGGGCCTGGAGGCCTCGCCGGTGGCGCAGGTGCTGGTGGACGAGAGCCTGCTGGGCTGGAAGGAATACGAGATGGAAGTCGTGCGCGACCGCGCCGACAACGCCATCATCGTCTGCTCGATCGAGAACGTCGATCCGATGGGCGTGCATACCGGCGACTCGATCACCGTCGCCCCGGCCCTGACCCTGACCGACCGCGAATACCAGCGCATGCGCAACGGCTCCATCGCCGTGCTGCGCGAGATCGGCGTGGAAACCGGCGGCTCGAACGTGCAATGGGCGATCAACCCGGCGGATGGCCGCATGGTGGTGATCGAGATGAACCCGCGCGTGTCGCGCTCTTCGGCGCTGGCCTCCAAGGCCACCGGCTTCCCCATCGCCAAGATCGCCGCCAAGCTGGCGGTGGGCTATACGCTGGACGAGCTCGACAACGACATCACCAAGGTGACGCCGGCTTCGTTCGAGCCCTCGATCGACTATGTGGTGACCAAAATCCCGCGGTTTGCGTTTGAAAAATTCCCCGGCTCGAAGCCCGAGCTGACCACGGCGATGAAATCCGTGGGCGAGGTGATGGCCATCGGCCGGACCTTCCATGAATCGCTGCAAAAGGCGCTGGCCTCGATGGAGAACGGCCTGACCGGCCTTGACGATATCGAGATCCCCGGCGCGCCCGACAAGGCCGCCATCGTCAAGGCGATCAGCGCCCAGACCCCGGACCGGCTGCGGCTGATCGCCCAGGCCATGCGCCACGGGCTTTCCGATGGCGAGATCCAGCACGCCACCGCCTTCGATCCCTGGTTCCTGTCCCGCCTGCGCGAGATCGTCGAGGCCGAGAACGCGGTGCGCGCGGCCGGCCTGCCCGCCGACCTGGACGGGCTGCGCCGGCTGAAGATGATGGGCTTCACCGACGCCCGGCTGGCGGCGCTGTCCGGCCAGCCCGAGGCCGCGGTGCGCAAGGCCCGCCGCACCCATGACCTGCACCCGGTCTTCAAGCGCATCGACACCTGCGCCGCCGAGTTCGAGGCCCAGACCCCTTATATGTATTCGACCTACGAAGTCCCGGCGATGGGCGAGGTCGAGAACGAAGCCCGCCCCAGCGACCGCAAGAAGGTGGTGATCCTCGGCGGCGGCCCGAACCGCATCGGCCAGGGCATCGAATTCGACTATTGCTGCTGCCACGCCTGTTTCGCGCTGACCAAGGCCGGCTACGAGACCATCATGGTCAACTGCAACCCCGAGACGGTCTCGACCGATTACGACACCTCGGACCGGCTGTATTTCGAACCGCTGACCCTGGAACACGTGCTGGAAATCCTGCGCATCGAGCGCGAGAACGGCACGCTGCACGGCGTCATCGTCCAGTTCGGCGGCCAGACGCCGCTGAAACTGGCCAATGCGCTGGAGGAGGAGGGCATCCCGATCCTCGGCACCACGCCCGACGCCATCGACCTGGCCGAGGACCGCGAGCGCTTCCAGAAGCTCTTGAACGACCTGGGCCTGAAGCAGCCGATCAACGGCATCGCCCATTCCGACGCCGAGGCCATCGAGATCGCGCGGCGCATCGGCTTCCCGCTGGTCATCCGCCCCTCCTACGTGCTCGGCGGCCGCGCCATGGAGATCGTGCGCGACATGGACCAGCTCAACCGCTACATCCGCGAGGCGGTCCAGGTCTCGGGCGACAGCCCGGTGCTGCTCGACAGCTACCTCTCGGGCGCCATCGAGGTCGATGTCGACGCGCTCTCGGACGGCAGCACCGTCCATGTCGCCGGCATCATGGAGCATATCGAGGAGGCCGGCGTCCATTCCGGCGACAGCGCCTGCTCGCTGCCGCCGCACACGCTCGACGCCGCCACCATCGCCGAGCTGAAGGTCCAGACCGTCGCCATGGCCCGCGCCCTGAACGTCGTCGGGCTGATGAACGTGCAATTCGCGCTGAAGGACGGCGCCATCTACGTGCTCGAGGTCAATCCGCGCGCCTCGCGCACCGTGCCCTTCGTCGCCAAGGCCACCGACAGCGCCATCGCCTCGATCGCAGCTAGGCTGATGGCGGGCGAGCCGATGGCGAACTTCCCGGCCCGGCCTGCCTATCCCGAGGGCGTCGGCCCCGAGGACAGCCTGCCCTTCGCCGACCCGCTGACGCTCGCCGACCCGAACACGCCCTGGTTCTCGGTCAAGGAGGCGGTGCTGCCCTTCGCCCGCTTCCCCGGCGTCGACACGCTCTTGGGCCCGGAAATGCGCTCGACCGGCGAGGTCATGGGCTGGGACCGCAACTTCGCCCGCGCTTTCCTCAAGGCGCAGATGGGGGCGGGGACGCAGTTGCCTTCCGAGGGGCTGGTCTTCATCTCGGTCCGCGACGCCGACAAGTCCGAGGCGCTGGCCCAGGCCGGCCGCGACCTGACCGAGATGGGTTTCAAGCTGGTCGCCACCGCCGGCACCGCCCGCTTCCTGCGCGAGGCCGGGGTCGAGACCGAGCTGGTGAACAAGGTCTACGAAGGCCGCCCGAACATCGTCGACCGGCTGAAGAACGGCGAGATCGCCATGGTGCTGAACACCACCGAGGGCGCGCAGGCCATCGCCGATTCGCGCGAGATCCGGGCGGTCGCGCTGAACGACAAGATCCCGTATTACACCACGGCGGCGGGGAGCATCGCGGCCGTGGCGGCGATCAAGTCGCGCGGGGAAGGCGAGGTCGGGGTGCGGGCGCTGCAGGCTTGAGGGGCTGCGACTTCACCCAAGAATAAGCAAAGGCCGCCCCGTAGGGCGGCCTTTGTTTTCGGCCCATTCCCGCCCTTCGTGCCAAGTGCGGCGGATGACCGGTCCCAGCCTCAAAGCAGTCTTTATTAGCGAGTTCAAGCGCTTGAACGAATAGCCTACCTGACATTGGCGCTACGCCTACCAGCGCGACGTCGGGTTAGCATCTCGTATTTTTGCTTTCGCGCCCTATCTTCCCCAGCAGTTGGCAGGCTGAAATGGAAAGTTGTTGAAGCGTAGGTGGCGCCATCAATCACACGGTTCTCATTGGATTGCGCCACACCCAAGCTTCCAGCGAAGGTTGCAATAACTTCGCTAGCCACAGACAATCCCAACCCAGTCCCATTCTGTCGGATATTCTTTGCGTTTACCCCCCTAAACCCTCGCTCGAATACTTTCGCTTCTTCACCATCTGCAAAAATCGGCCCCAATGATCTCACTGAAACCTCAGTTTCGGTGTCCGTATCCTGAACTTTAACAGTTATTTCTGAGTTCTTGGGTGAATATTTTATGGCGTTTTCAATCAAAGTATAAGGGACAATATCGAGAATATTTGGGCCCTCGGCCAATCGATAGGAGCTGCCGGAAAGGTTTATTTCGACATTTTTATGGCGAGCATCCGCCTTGAAACACCTAATTACTTTATCAACTCGGCTATAGACCGGTATTTTTTCAATTTCATCAAATCGGTCGACAGAATTGGAGAAATCCAGGTAATCAATTCGCACTTTAAGCATCGTCTGAGATGCAATTATCGTCTTTATCAAGTCCCTCGTTTTATGCAGTGAATTCTCCTTCACAGCACGTTCTGCTTCTATCGCACTATGGTAAATCGAGCTGGATAGATGCCTCAAGTCGTGAACCAACGCTGTGAGCTCACCTTCTGACGCCTCTCTTACGTTTGAAAGCCTTTCAAAATGATACTTTAAATACTGTTCCACTTGGGACTTCGAAACTAGAGGCTTATACCCATGGAACTTCTTGGATGGCTGGCCACCATCTTCAAGGTAAAGACCTGGGATTACGTACTTATTTCCTTGGTCATCAACCTTCACAAGTGTCATGTAGCCGAACTCAGATCGAGACCAACCAATTTTATCTATCTTTAGATACTGTTGAATCCTGTATTTATCACAAAGCTCTGGCGGCAACTTGAAAATCGTTCCACCGTGGAACTTTGGCTCGCCCTGCGGACTAACAACGATAGAGGAAAATGCCAACATTATGCTGCAAACACAATTGCCCAAATTCCAGAAGCTATTAGGCTCTGGACTATACCCTTTGCATGCCCTCCCAGGTCGGCGCTCCTTAATATCGCCTCAATCTCAGAAAATTTGCTGTCGCTGGCATTAATTGCCTCAACATAAGCGCTTTCCAGCTCTAAAATTTTCCGCAAGTCTATCTCGAGATCAATCAAACCTTGGCGAGTGGTCAGCCATCGCTCATAGGGATCTGAGGCGATATCTATAGCCTCGTCAAGCTTACCGAC
Organism: Paracoccus sp. TOH; assembly: GCF_030388245.1. Taxonomy (NCBI): domain Bacteria; kingdom Pseudomonadati; phylum Pseudomonadota; class Alphaproteobacteria; order Rhodobacterales; family Paracoccaceae; genus Paracoccus; species Paracoccus sp. TOH. The sequence goes on along the minus strand of NZ_CP098361.1, from coordinate 221,851 downwards.
CAACTTAGTAATATCATCGTCCTTTTTGATGAAATCGTCCGAAAACTGCTTGGCTGCATTAGCTTCTGGCGTATTTGATCTCGCACCAGTATAAGCGATTACATACTTGGTCGGGTAATTGTCTTTTATCTCTTTGATGATGCTAGCCCCACCTATGGACTTGTCAAAGTTTTGCCCAACACCCATCAAGTCGCAAATTACGACATCAAAATCACTGATGTCATCCAATGACTTAATGTCCGGCAACTCTTGAATTTTGTACCCATATGTTGTCAGGTTGCCGTGGGCCTTAAACTTCTCGTCATCAATAATGGCTATTTTGACCGCTGACCTGATATCTTTTCGAGACATTGAAGCCTTCTTGCCCTTCGAGTGGTCCCGAAGCTCGATTACCGACCGATAGGCACTCAGGGGCTTAGGTAGGATTTTTTTGACTAAGGACTTCATGCGGCGCTCGCAACTGAGGGTGTGTAAAGAAGTACACACATGCTTTACACATGGCTAGGCTGGAAAGACTGTTCCCAAGGCATTTTTCCTCCGGTAGCCGGCGCCTCATCCCATCATAGTCAGCTATCTGAACAAAGGCGCAAGCTTCGGCAGAGAAGTGTTAAGCATCGCGGAAGCAGCTGAGATGTTGACTTGGCAAAGCTCGCTTGCTGCGCATCGCTGCCGTTCGTTTAGAACGCAGCGAACGACCGCCTTCCGCCCAATGCGACCATGCGCCATCACTCATCGCCCCCGCTTCCCCTCCAACTCCACCCGCAACACCGCCGAGCTGACTCGTTCCTCCCCCATCGGCACCCCCGCCTCGTCAAACCGCGTCGGGTCGTCCCCGAACGCCTCATCCTCCATCCGCTGCAAATCCCCCCAGCGCGGCCGCGCCCCGTCAAAACCCTCCTCGACCCGGCGCTTCATGTAGTCCATCGTCTCCGCCCCCCGGATCATCCCCGCCAGCCGGGCATGCATCCACACCGACAGTACCCGGTTCAGCCGCGGCTGCCAGTCCGTCCCGGTCGAGCGAAAGAATTTCACCACCGCCTCGTCCAGCCGGATCGTCACCCGCAGCTTCTTCGACTGGCCCTTCTCGCGCGCGATCTCGTGCCATTCGGCGGGGATGCGCAGTTCCTCCATCAGCCGCTGGTGCAGATCCCATTCCAGCATCCGCATCGCATCGGCCATGTAGTGATAATTTACCCGCCGTTGTTCTTCCGCCTTGCCGACCATCGCCCGAATCCTCCGACCTCTGCCCGGCGGATCATCGCCCGGCAAGGGTTAACCGGTGCTGAACGCGGCGCGCGTTGCCGGTGTACGCCCGGTGTACGCGCCGTGCATGGTCGCTGCACGGAAAGGGCGCGGCCCTTTCGGACCGCGCCCCCTCTGCTTCATCGTCCGGGTCAGGGAGGGAGGGGCCCCGGCTCAGAGGATGAAGTCGCTCGCGGAATACTGGCCCGCCAGCGTCGCCCCATCGGCGATTCGGATGGTCATCTCGACCGCCGGATCGCCGTCGACATTGACCCGCAGCAGCGTCTCGGTGCCGCTGTTCATCACCCAGGCGCGGCCGGGGCCGCCGGGGTTTGTTCCATTGAAAACAAAGGCCTGATTGCCGCCGATCAGGGCATTCGCATCGATGGCGGAAAGGTCGATGCGGTCGCCCACGGCGACGCCGACGCCGTCGAAGCCGTTGATCAGATCGCGGCCCGGTCCCCAGGTGGAATCGGCTAGGGCCACGAAGCGGAACACATCCGCGCCCGCGCCGCCATTCAGCACGTCCGCGCCGGTGTTGCCGGCCAGCGTGTCATTGCCGGCCCCGCCCTGCAGCACATCGTTCCCCGCCCCGCCGCCAAGGAAGTCGTTGCCGTTCATCCCCTGCAGCGTGTCATTGCCGGCAAAACCGTGAAGCTGGTCGTTCCCCGCGCCGGCATTCATCAGGTTGGCGCCTGCGGTGCCGAGCAGGGTGTCATTCCCGCCCGCGGTCATGGCATTCTCGAAATTCACGAAACTTTCGCCCGCAAAATTCGTGGCCCCGGTCGCCAGGTTGATGCGATAGGCCCCGGAATAGGTCCGGGCATCCAGCATGTCGATTCCGGCGCCACCATTCAGGGTTTCATTCACGCCCAGGCCGGCGATCACCATGTCGTTTCCGGCATCCGCGGAATAGAAACCCGCGCCGCTGGAAACCAGCCGATCATCGCCATTGCCGCCATAAAGCGTGTCCGTACCCGCCGTCGCGGTCAGCAGGTCATTGCCATCGCCGCCCGACAGATAATCATTGTCCGTGCCGCCGGTCAAAGTGTCATCGCCGACCCCGCCATAAAGCGTGTCATTGCCCGCACCACCATCGATGGCGTCGTTTCCTGCGTTACCATAGATGATATTGGCCGCATCCGTGCCCAGAATCGTGTCGTTTCCGGAGCCGGAATAAAGATTTTCAAAATTGACGAAGTTTTCGCCAGTGTAATTCGTGGCGCCGGTCACCATGTTGATGGAATAGGCGCCGCTCCAGGCGGCGGTGTTCAGCCAATCATCATCGGTGCCGCCATCCAGTGTCTCGCCGCCGCCGACCCCGGCATAGATATAGTCATTGCCGGATTCTCCATAATATTGGCCGTAGCCACTGGAAACGATGGTGTCGGCATCGCTTCCGCCCCAGATGGTGTCGGTGCCAGTGCCGGCGTTCAGATAATCTCCGCCTGCGCCACCAGAGAGGTAATCGTTACCTGCAAGACCGGAAATCGAGTCGTTTCCGTTATTACCATACATGATATTGGCTGCATCCGTACCCAGCAGCGTGTCGTTGCCGGATCCGGTATAGACGTTCTCGAAGTTCACATAGCTTTCGCCGGTGAAATTCGTGGCGCCGGTGGCCAGATTGATCATATAGGCGCCGCTATAGGTGGTGGTGTTCAGCCAGTCCGTATCCGCGCCACCGTCCAGCGTCTCGCTGGTGCCAAGGCCGGCATAGATATAGTCGTTGCCCGCCTCGCCATAATAACGGCCGCCGCCGCTGGAAACCAGCGTGTCGTTGTCGCTGCCGCCATAAAGCGTATCGCTGCCGGTTCCGGCATGCAGGTAGTCATTGCCGGCGCCGCCGGAAATGAAATCGTTGCCGCCGTATCCATAGATGTAATCGTTTCCGTTATTGCCATACATGGTATTGGCGGCGTCGGTCCCGTACAGCGTGTCGTTGCCGGATCCGGAATAGACGTTCTCGAAATTCACATAGCTTTCGCCGGTGAAATTCGTGGCGCCGGTCGCCAGGTTGATCCTGTAGGCGCCGCTATAGGTGGTGGTGTTCAGCCAATCCGTATCCGCGCCACCGTCCAGCGTTTCGCTGGTGCCAAGGCCGGCATAGATATAGTCGTTGCCGGCATCGCCGTAATATTGCCCGGCTCCGCTGGAGACGATGGTGTCGTTGTCGTCCCAGCCATGCACCGTGTCGGTTCCCGAACCGGCGCTGATATAGTCATAGCCATCGCCGCCCGACAAGTAATCGTTGCCCGAGCCGCCATAGATGGTGTCATTGCCGCCGAGGCCAAGAACGTAATCGTTCCCCCCAAGGGCATTGAAGACTTCGCTGGCAGACGTACCGATCAGGGTGTCGTTGCCATTCGTTCCGGTAGGCATGTGCTCCTCCTGTCGTCCTGATAGTCGCGGGGCGTCTTCACCCTCGTGCTGAGAGATTGCTCCTCGACGCGTGAAGGCGGCGTGAAATACGGATTACGCCTTGAAATGAAATGTATATTCCGGGGAATGGCAGGGTTTGCCACGGCCCGGATGCCAGGCCGGAGCGACGGCCGGGGATTGCTCCTTGTCCTGCGCGCGGCTATCGCAGGCAAAAAGGGGTCCGGGAACCATGAGCTTCAACACCTTCGGTCGCGTCTTCACCTTCACCACCTGGGGCGAAAGCCACGGACCGGCGCTTGGCGCGACGGTGGATGGCTGCCCGCCCGGCGTGGCGCTGGACGAGGCCTGGATCCAGCAATTCCTGGATCGCCGCCGGCCCGGCAGCTCGAAATTCACCACCCAGCGGCAAGAGCCGGACCAGGTCCGCATCCTCTCGGGCGTGTTCGAGGGCAAGACCACCGGCACGCCGATCCAGCTGATGATCGAGAACACCGACCAGCGCAGCAAGGACTACGGCGAGATCGCCCAGGCGTTCCGTCCCGGCCATGCCGACATTGCCTATCATCTGAAATACGGCATCCGCGATTATCGCGGCGGTGGCCGCTCCAGCGCGCGGGAAACGGCGGCGCGCGTGGCGGCGGGCGGTGTGGCGCAGGCGGTGTTGCGCGAATTGGCGCCGGATCTCAAGATCACCGGCTACATGGTGCAGATGGGCGAACTGCATCTGGACCGGGCGCATTTCGACGCGGCCGAGATCGGCAACAACCTGTTCTTCCTGCCCGACGCCTCGGCGGTGCCGGCCTGGGAGGATTACCTGAACGCCATCCGCAAGGCGCAGGACAGCGTCGGCGCCGCGCTCGAGGTCTTGATCCAGGGCTGCCCGCCCGGCCTGGGCGCGCCGGTCTATGCCAAGCTGGATACCGACCTGGCGGCGGCGATGATGTCGATCAACGCGGTCAAGGGCGTCGAGATCGGCGAGGGCATGGCGGCGGCCGCGCTGACCGGCACCGCCAATGCCGACGAAATCCGCATGGGCAACGAGGGCCCGCGGTTTCTGTCAAACCACGCCGGCGGCATCCTGGGCGGCATCTCGACCGGGCAGGACATTGTGGTCCGCTTCGCTGTGAAGCCGACCAGCTCGATCCTGACGCCGCGCCGGACCATCAACCAGTGCGGCGAGGAGATCGAATTGATCACCAAGGGCCGGCATGACCCATGCGTCGGCATCCGCGCCGTGCCTATTGCCGAGGCCATGGCGGCCTGCGTGATCCTGGACCACCTGATGCTGGATCGCGCCCAGACCGGCGGCCAGCGCGGCCGCATCGGCTAGGAAGGCTGGCCGCGAGCGGGGCCACCGTTCCGCCTGTTGCGCCGCCGCGCGGGCCCGTTCGCCCCCTCGGACCATCGGGACAACGCAGCAAGCCGGGCCGCTGAGCCCGGTTTTCTGCGCCTGGTTTTCTCGGTTGTCCAAATACCCATGCGGCCGCGCCTGAGGCGATGCGCCCCGCCGGTCGGGCGGGGCGCCGGCCAGGGGTCAGAAGCCGGCCTTGATCTTTTCGAACTCGGCCAGCTGCTTTTCGCGCTGCTCGGGGTCGTTCGGGGTCTGGGCCAGGATCGGGGCGTCGACCGGCGACAGGCCTTCCTTTACCGCCGGCTCGTCCTTGATCGTCTCCATGGCCACGGTCGAGGTATGGCCGTAGCCGATGGTGTCCAGAAGCCCCTTGGCCGCTTCCGGCGCCAGCCAGGCGTTGATGAAGTCATAGGCCTTGTCCTCGCTGCCCGGGCCGTTCTTCAGGTTGATGAAGCCGCAGAAGAAGGTCGAGCTGCCCTCCTTGGGCGCGCGCTGGAAGCCGACCGGGAAGCCGTCATTCTCCAGCAGCACCACGCCGTCGTTCCAGGACCAGGCCACGTCCACCGCGCCCGAGGCCATCAGCTGCGCCTGCTCGGCCGGGTCGGCCCAATAGGCGGCGACGTTCTGATGCGCCTGGCGCAGCCAGTCGGCCGCGGCCTTGAACTGCTCGTCCGTCACCTTGGTCCAGTCGGTCGTGCCGGTCGCCAGATAGGCCAGCGCCCAGACGTCGTCGGCCGAATCGGGCAGGCTGGTGCGGCCCTGATATTTCGGGTCGACGAAAACGTTCAGGCTGGCCACGTCCTCGGCCGGCACGTTGTCCTTGTTATAGGCGATGGCGGTGGCGCCCCAGTCGGTCGGGATGTACCAGACGCCCTGATCGTCCTTGAAGATCGGCGAATCGAGGAATTTCGGATCGAGCGTGTCGAAGGCCGGGATCTTCGCGGTGTCCCAGGGCTCGATCAGCCCGGCGTCGCGGTATTTCGACACCATCTGCGAGCAGGGATGCGCCACGTCGGCTTTGAAGCCCGAGGCGAGCTTCTGATAGGCCTCGTCGTCGTCGCCGTAAAAGGCAAAGGTCGGGCTGTCGCCGTGCTTGTCGATATAGCCCTGGAAGATCACCGGTTCCTCGAACCCGGCCCAGTCGAAGACCGTGAGTTCGGGGTCGGCGGCGTGGGCGGCGGTCAGGGCGGTGCTGGCCAGCGCGATCGCCAGGACGGAGGAGCGCAGAACTGTCATGTCGGATCTTTCCTTGAGGGCGGACTGACCCGACGCTAGCCGGCCCGGCATCGCCTCGCAAGCGTGGCTTGACTACCAGCGGCCCGAGGCGCCGCCGCCCCGCGACGAGCCGCCGCCGAAGCCCGAGGAACCGCCGGAACGGCCGCGGAAGCCGGGCCTGCGCTCGCGGCGCAGCACCGCGCCCGCGGGGTCGTACCAGACCGTCTGCGGCAAGGGTCGCGGCCGGGTCTCGGACCAGCCGCAGCCGGGGCAGTGCCGGGTGACGGTCTCGTGCGAGACCATGTGGCCGCCCTCGGGCAGCGGGGTCTGCAGCGGCGCGGTCCGGGTTTCCAGGCCCCGCCGCCCGCATTGCGGGCAACGGTTGCGCCGCCAGACCTGCCGCGCCATGCCGCCGAGGATCGCAACCCAGGCCGCGCCGAAAAGCCAGGGGAACAGCCGTTCCAGCCAGGAATTGCCCGGCGACCCGAGCGGCCGCCCCGCGGCCGTGGGCCGGGCGATGAGCGCGATCGCCGCCTCGGTGCCGTCGCGGATGCCCCGCGACATCGCGCCGTCGCGGAAGGCGGGCAACATGGTGTTGCGCAGGATCTCTTGCGCCAGGATGTCGGCATCGTTCTCGTAGCCGCGGCCGAGTTCGATCCGCGCCTCGCGCTCCCCGGCCAGCACCAGAACCATGAACCCGTCGTTGCGCGTGGCATTGCCGACGCCCCAGTGGTTGAACAGCCGGGTGGCAAAGGCCTCCAACCCCTCCGTTCCGCCGCCGTGGCGTGCCCGGTCGGTCAGCGTGACCACGGTGCCTTCGATGCCGGTCTGCTCGCGCAGCGCGCTCAGCGCCGCGTCGAGGGCGCGGGCATCCTCGGGCGACAGCAGGCCGGCGAAATCGTTGATGCCGGTCTGCTGCCAGTCCGGCAGGTTCTGCGCATGGGTCGGAAACGCCAGCCACAGCAGGGCGAAAAGCCCCAGAAGCACGCGCAGGGGTCGGAAGCGGGACGGGGCGGCGGCGGAGGGGGCGCGCATCCTGTCTTGCCCTCTAGCCCGGCAGGATCTCGGGGCCGCCGGTGATTTGCGGGTCGGGCTGGCCGATAAGCGCCTCGTCGCGGCCGGCGAACTCGACCGCGCGCAGGATGGTCTGGATCGCGGCGATCCGCGCCCGCTTCTTGTCGTCGGCGCGGATCACCGTCCAGGGCGCGATGACCGAATGGCTGCGCAGCAACGTGTCCTGGATCGCCGCGCTGTAATCGTCCCATTTCGCCAGCCCCTCGACGTCGATGGGGCTGAGCTTCCACTGCTTCAGCGGATCCTGCTCGCGGTCGAGGAAGCGGCTCAGTTGCTCGGCCCGGCCGACCTCGAGCCACAGCTTGACCAGGATCACCCCGTCATCCACCAGCATGGTCTCGAAGCGCGGCAGTTGGCGGAAGAAGGTCTCGCGCTGCGCGTCGGTGCAGAAGCCGAAGACCTTCTCGACCACGCCGCGATTGTACCAGCTGCGGTCGAAGAGCGCGATCTCGCCCCGCGCCGGCAGCCAGTCGACGTAGCGCTGGAAATACCATTCGCCGGTCTCGCGCTCGCTGGGCTTGGGCAGGGCGACGATATAGGCCGAGCGCGGGTTCAGGTTCTCGCGCACCCGTTCGATGGTGCCGCCCTTGCCGGCGGCGTCGCGACCCTCGAACAGCACCACCATGCGCTTGCCGCCATGGATCACGTCGCGCATCAGCCGCACCAGCTGCAATTGCAGCCCGGCCATCTGCTCGTCGTAATCCTTGCCCTTCATCTCCTCGGCATAGGGGTAGGAGGGCTCGATGATGCGGTCCTTTTCCGCCGCCTTCACCGCCTTGCGCAGCTCGTCGGGCGCCTGCTTTTCCAGATAGCGGGTGATGGCGCCGACGAAGGGCAGGTCGGGCGGCGCCTTGTCCTGCTTGTCCTGCGTGTCCTCGCCGTTCTTTCCGCCGTTCTTTCCCATGCTCAGGCCTCGCCGATGCGGTTCAGGTCGAAGGGGGTGGTCTGGTAGATCTCGTTGATCCAGTTACCGTAGAGCAGATGCGCATGGCTGCGCCAGCGGTTCGTCGGCAGGCGCGACGGATCGTCCTCGGGATAATAGTTCACCGGCACGTTGATCGGCTTGCCCGAGACCACGTCGCGGTCGTATTCGTCCTTCAGCGTGGTGCTGTCATATTCGAAATGGTTGAAGACATAGAGCGCGCGGTGGCCGGCATCCTCGATCAGGCAGGGCCCGACCTGGTCCGAGGCGATCAGCGTCCGCAGCGCCGGGATGGCGTCCACCTCGGGCTGGCGCACCTCGGTCCAGCGGCTGACCGGCACCAGCACATCGTCCGAGAATCCTCGCAGATAGGGCGAGGCGGGGGCAAGGTTCTGGTGGCGGAAGCAGCCGAAGGCCTTGTGGTCCAGCATGTGCTTTTCCAGCCGGTGGAAATGCCAGGCCATGGCCATGCCGCCCCAGCAGACGCCGAAGGTCGAATGCACATGGCTCTGCGTCCAGGCGAAAAGCCGCTGCAATTCGTCCCAATAGGTCACCTCCTCGAAGCGCAGGTGCTCGATGGGCGCGCCGGTGATGATCAGCCCGTCGAACTTCTCGCCCGTCTCCTCGACCTCGCAGAAGCGGCGGTAGAAGCTTTCCATGTGGTCGGCGGCGGTGTTGCGGCTTTCGTGGTCCGACATGCGGATCAGCTGGAAGTCGATCTGCAGGGGCGTGGCGCCGATCAGCCGGGCGAACTGGTTCTCGGTCTGGATCTTCTTGGGCATCAGGTTCAAAAGCCCGATGCGCAGCGGCCGGATGTCCTGCATCGCCGCACGCCCCGGCGACATGACCATGACGCCCTCGTTCGACAGGATGTCGAAGGCGGGCAGGTCATTGGGCAGGGTGATGGGCATCATGCGTCCTTTCTGTCGGTCTTCCTGTCGGTTTTTCTGTCGATGGCCCGGCCGATCAGCGCGGTCAGATCGCCGGGGGTTCTTACCCCGGCCACTTCCTCGGCCAGGATGGTCACGCCGCGCCGGGCCATGGCCTCGTAGCGGGGCTGACGATGGGCCAGCGCCCGGGCATAGGTCCAGCGGATGAAGTCGTCCGGATTGACCTGCCCCTCGGCCAGGCCCTTTTCCACGCGATAGTCGGTCCAGGCGCGGTCGAGGAAATCCGGCTGGTAATACATCGGCTTCGGCGCCCGGTCGAAGCGGCGCACCAGTTCCTCGGTATGCGCGGCCGAGCCCTTGATCCAGACCAGCAGCAGGTCGCGCTCCAGCACGTCCAGCACCGGGTCGCGTTCGGCATAGGGGTCCACCACCTCGCAGACCGAGCCGCCGGAATCGCAGACGAAATTCGGCAGGTTGTAGATCTCCTGCGCGCGGCGGATGAAATGCCCGGTATCCAGCAGCGCCGCGACCTCGGCCATGCGGTGCTGGTCCTGGCGGCGCATGTATTCGTCGAATTCCAGCCCGCCGCGGGTGACGCTGCCGGGCTTGCCCAGATAGGTGGACAGCGGCGCCAGGTTCTCGAAGGTGATATTCGAGGCAATATAGACCGAATCCGACAGCAAGAGCTCGCGCAGGAACGGCACCTTCATCGCCTCGCGCTTGAAGTTGTCGGCGATCAGCTCGCCCATGTAGCGGGTGCCGATGCGGTAATCGACCGAATAGTGGAACCATTCCCCCGAGCCGCGCAGCATCGAGGCGAGGAAAGTCTTGCCCAGCCCGGACATGCCGAAGAACAGCACGCGCTTCTTCGGGGCGGCCAGCCACTCGGCTTGGGTCTTGTAGAGCATGGGCCTTCCTTTTGCTGGGCTTGGCGATAGTTAGTCCCGCGCGGGGCCAAGGAAAAGGGGGTGCCCGCCCCCGCCGATCGGCCCGCCGCCCGAAAAACCGACCGGCCCGCCCTTGCATCCCGTCCCTGAGCCCCTATCTGGGGCGGGCGGACCGGGCCCCTCTGACGACGCTTGTCGTGATGTCGGACCGCATCGAGCCCTGCTCGGTGCCAGCCCGGATCCCCTTTCCCGCCCAAGGCTACGCACCGGCTTTCGTTCAACGTGGAGCCTGACATGGAACCTTTCTATCTCACCCTGTTTCTCGGCACGCCGATCTGGCTGTGGCTGGTTTTCATTGGCCTGGTCGGCCTGTTGCTGGCCTTTGACCTCGGCGTGCTCAACCGCGGCGACAAGGAGATCGGCGTCGCCGAAAGCCTGAAGCTCTCGTCCTTCTACATCACCCTGGGCGTGCTGTTCGGCGGCTTCGTCTGGTATCAGCTGGGCAGCAATGCCGCCGCCGAATACATGACCGCCTTCGTGGTGGAAAAGACCCTGGCGATGGACAATGTCTTCGTCATCGCGCTGATCTTCGCCACGCTGTCGATCCCGCGCCGCTACCAGCACCGGGTGTTGTTCTGGGGCATCCTGGGCGTGATCGTGCTGCGCGGCATCATGATCGGCGTCGGCGCCACGCTGGTCGCGCAATACGGCTGGATCCTCTATGTCTTCGCCGGCTTCCTGATCCTGACCGGCATCAAGATGCTGTTCATCGGCGACAAGGAGCATGACATGGGTTCGAACCCGGTCCTGGCCTTCCTGCGCCGCCGCATGCCGCTGACCGAGGAGCTGCACGGCCATGCCTTCGTCGTGAAGCGGCCCGATCCCGCGACCGGCCGCATCCGCCGCTATGCGACGCCGCTGCTGCTGGCGCTGGCGATGATCGAGATCGCCGACGTGATCTTCGCCGTCGATTCGGTGCCGGCGGTCTTTGCCATCACCACCGACCCCTATATCGTCTATACCTCGAACATCTTCGCCATCCTGGGCCTGCGCGCGCTGTTCTTCGCACTGGCGGCGATCATCCACCGCTTCGAATACCTCAAGCAGGCGCTGGCGGTGCTCTTGATCTTCATCGGCTCCAAGGTGTTTCTGGCCGACCTGATGGGGCTGGCCAAATTCCCGCCCGCGATCTCGCTGGGTATCACCTTCGCCATCCTCGGCGCCGGTATCGGCTGGTCGCTGTGGCGCACCCGCAAGGACGCGGCGCGCGCCTGAGCGCCAAGCCTCGGGCGCCGCGCCCGGCCGCGCGGCTGCTGTCGGGTATTTGAACAACAGAGAAGGGAAGGTGCGGCGGGGTGCCAAACCCGGCCGCCTTCGCACGACCTGATCCGGGCTGCCGTCGCGGTAATCAATCCGCAGTAGCGCGCCGGGTACAATCGCGCTATGCTGCCGCTCAGACCCGGCAAACGGGCGATGCAAACGAGGCAGTGACGGCGGTAACCCATGACCGAGATGGTCTTTGGCACCACGCCCGTTCGGGCTGGTGATCCGATTCTTCCCCGCTGGTGGCGCACGCTGGACCGATGGTCCTTGGCCTGCGTGCTGGGGCTTTTCGCGGTAGGGCTTCTTCTGGGACTGGCGGCCTCGGTGCCGCTGGCCGAAAGGAACAGCCTGCCGCAGTTCTATTACGTCAGTCGCCAGGCGGTTTTCGGCGCCATGGCGCTGGTGATCATGCTGGTGATCTCGACCTTCTCGCCCCGGCAGGTGCGGCGGATCGGCGTGCTGGGTTTCCTGGTCGCGCTGCTGGTCCTGTTCGCGCTGCCGGTCATCGGCACCGATTTCGGCAAGGGCGCGGTGCGCTGGCTGCGGCTGCCCGGCGGCATGTCGGTGCAGCCCTCGGAGTTCCTGAAGCCCTGCTTTGTCGCCATCTGCGCCTGGTTCATGGCCGCCAGCCAGGAGGTCGGCGGCCCGCCCGGCAAGTCCTTCTCCTTCGGGCTTGCCGTGGTCGTGGTGCTGCTTCTGGCGATGCAGCCCGATTTCGGCCAGGCCTCGCTGGTACTGTTTTCCTGGTGCGTGATGTATTTCATCGCCGGGGCGCCGCTTTACCTTCTGGGGGGTGTGATGGGGCTGGCCTGCGTCGGCGGCGTCTTCGCCTATGGCGCCTCGGAACACTTCGCCCGCCGCATCAACGGCTTTCTCGCCGCCGAGGTCGATCCGCGCACCCAGCTCGGCTATGCCACCAACGCCATCCAGGAGGGCGGCTTCTTCGGCGTCGGCGTGGGCGAGGGCACGGTCAAGTGGTCGCTGCCCGACGCGCATACCGATTTCATCATTGCCGTCGCGGCCGAGGAATACGGGCTGATCCTGGTCCTGATCATCATCGCGCTTTACACCACCATCGTCATCCGCTCGCTGCTGCGCCTGCAGGGCGAACGCGATCCCTTCGCCCGCATCGCCGGCACCGGACTGGCCTGCGCCTTCGGCGTGCAGGCGCTGATCAACATGGGTGTTGCGGTGCGGCTTCTGCCGGCCAAGGGCATGACGCTGCCCTTCGTCAGCTATGGCGGTTCGTCGGTCATCGCCTCGGGCATCGCCATGGGCATGCTGCTGGCGCTGACCCGCTCGCGGCCGCAGGGCCGGATCGGCGATCTTCTGGGCCGGGGCCGGGGATGAGCGTGGCCCCGCTTTGCCTGATCGCCGCCGGTGGCACCGGCGGGCATATGTTCCCGGCGCAATCGCTGGCCGAGGTGCTGCTGGCGCGCGGTTGGCGCGTCAAACTTTCGACCGACGAGCGCGGCGCCCGTTATGCCGGCGCCTTCCCGGCCGAGGTCGCGCGCGAGGTGGTCAGCTCTGCCACCACCGCGCGCGGCGGTGCGCTGGCGAAGCTTGCCGTGCCCTTCCGCATCGGCGCCGGCGTGCTTGCGGCCATGCGCCGGATGCGCGCCGACCGCCCGGCCGTGGTGGTGGGCTTTGGCGGCTATCCGACCATCCCCGCCATGTCGGCGGCGCTGGTGCTGAAGATCCCGCGCATGATCCACGAGCAGAACGGCATCATGGGCCGGGTGAACATGGCCTTTGCCCGCCGAGTGGACCGCGTCGCCTGCGGCACCTGGCCGACCGTGCTGCCGCCGGGGGTGCAGGGCATCCATACCGGCAACCCGGTGCGTCGGGCGGTGCTGGACCATGCCGCCGCGCCCTATCTGCCGCCTTCGGACGGGCCGCTGAACCTGCTGGTCATCGGCGGCAGCCAGGGCGCGCGCGTGCTTTCGGACCGGGTGCCGGAGGCCATCGCCGGCCTGCCCGAAGGGGTGCGAACCCGGCTGTCGGTCAGCCACCAGGCCCGGGCCGAGGACGGCGAGCGCGTCGCCGCCGCCTATGCGGAGGCCGGCATCGCCGCCGTGGTGCGGCCCTTCTTCGACGACGTGCCGCAACGGCTGGCGCAGGCGCAGATGGTGGTCAGCCGGGCCGGGGCCTCGTCCATCGCCGACATCACCGTGATCGGCCGCCCGGCCATCCTGATCCCCTATGCCGCCGCCACCGGCGACCACCAGACCGCCAACGCCCGTGCCCTTGCGGAATCCGGCGCGGCCATCCTTTTGCCCGAATCCGTGCTTGACGCCGAGAGCCTCAGGCGCGACATGCGGGACATCCTTTCCGACGGCGCCCGCGCCTCCGCCATGGCTGCGGCGGCGCTTTCGCTGGGTCGCCCCGACGCGGCGCAGCGCCTTGCAGATCTAGTGACGGACCTGACCCGATGAATGCAGCGACCAAACTCCCGGGCGAACTGGGCCCCATCCATTTCGTCGGCATCGGCGGCATCGGCATGTCCGGCATCGCCGAGGTGTTGATGACGCTCGGCTACCAGGTGCAGGGCTCGGATGCGAAACGCTCCAAGATCACCGACCGGCTGGAAAGCCTGGGCGCCACCGTCTTCGAAGGCCAGCGCGCCGAGAATATCGGCGAGGCCGGGGTGGTGGTGATCTCGACCGCGATCAAGAAGGGCAATCCCGAGCTTGAGGAGGCGCGCCGCCGCGGCCTGCCGGTGGTGCGCCGGGCCGAGATGCTGGCGGAACTGATGCGGCTGAAATCCAACGTCGCCATCGCCGGCACCCATGGCAAGACCACCACCACCACCATGGTCGCGACGCTGCTGGACGCGGGCGGCTTCGACCCGACCGTCATCAATGGCGGCGTGATCCACGCCTATGGCAGCAACGCCCGCGCCGGCGCCGGCGAATGGATGGTGGTCGAGGCCGACGAGAGCGACGGCAGCTTCAACCGCCTGCCCGCCACCATCGCCATCGTCACCAACATCGACCCCGAGCATATGGAGCACTGGGGCTCCTTCGACGCGCTGCGCAAGGGCTTCCAGGATTTCGTCTCGAACATCCCCTTCTACGGCCTTGCCGTCTGCTGCACCGACCACCCCGAGGTGCAGGCGCTGGTCGGCAAGCTGACCGACCGCCGCGTCGCCACCTTCGGCTTCAACGCCCAGGCCGACATCCGCGCCATGAACCTGCGCTATGAAAACGGCGTGGCGCATTTCGACATCGCCCTGCAGGGCGAAGCGGCGCTGAACGACGGCGAAACCCCGGTGATCGAGGGCTGCACCCTGCCGATGCCGGGCGACCACAACGTCTCGAACGCGCTGGCCGCCGTGGCGGTCGCCCGCCACCTTGGCATGAAGCGCGCCCAGATCCGCGAGGCGCTGGCTAAGTTCGGCGGCGTCGGCCGCCGCTTCACCCGCGTGGGCGAGGTGAACGGCGTCACCATCATCGACGATTACGGTCACCACCCGGTCGAGATCGCCGCCGTGCTGAAGGCCGCCCGCCAGGCCACCAAGGGCCGGGTCATCGCCGTGCACCAGCCGCACCGCTACTCCCGGCTCTCCAGCCTCTTCGACGATTTCTGCACCTGCTTCAACGAGGCCGACGTGGTCGGCATCGCCGAGGTCTATTCGGCCGGTGAGGAGCCGATCCCCGGCGCCTCGCGCGATGACCTGGTCGCCGGGCTGATCGCCCACGGCCACCGTCACGCCCGCGCGGTGATGGACGAGGGCGACCTGGAGCGGCTGGTGCGCGAGCAGGCGCGGCCCGGCGACATGGTGGTCTGTCTGGGTGCCGGCACCATCTCGGCCTGGGCCAACAACCTGCCGGAACGGCTGACGGAGAAGGCCGCGTGATCGCGCTGATCGCCCATCCCGTCGGCGCAGCGCTTTGCGCGGTGCTCTGGGGCGTCGCGGCCTGCCTGTTGCCCTTCGTGCGGCTGCGCTGGCGTCACTCGGCGCTTTGGGCCCTGGTGTTGTGCGGCGTGCCGGTGCTGGGCTGGCTGACCTATCTCTGCGGGCCGGGCTTCGGCGTGCTGTTCCTTGCCATCGGCCTGTCGCTGCTGGTCTGGCCGCCCTTCGAGGCGCTGCGCCGCCGCCGCGCGCCCCTGCGTCGCGGGCTGCACTGACCTGCCGGCATGGCACTGGTCTGGCTGATCATCGCCGTCACGGTGACCCTGACCGCCACGATTGGCGCGCTGCGCGCCGCGACCCGGTCGCTGGTGCCGCTGGCCCTGCCACTGGCGCTGCTGCTGGGCGCGGCCGGTCTGTGCTATCTGATAAGCGGCACCAAGACGGGCGGCTACCTGCCCGGCATCGTCGGCGCGCTTCTGTGCCTGCTGCTGCTGGTCGCCGCCGGCGGGCTGGTGCTTGGCGCGGCCGGGCGCTGGCTCTATGACCGGCTGAGCCACGCCGCTGCCGGGTCCGGACCCGTCGCCCTATGGGATGTCTGGCTGCTCGGCGGGCTTGGAGCGCTGGCGGTGCTGCTCAGTGCCATGGAATAATGCCAGGCGCCCCGCGCCTGCCTGCGCGTCCGGACCAGGCTTCCGGCGCAGGCGGCTTTGCCAGTCGTGAGGCCGGTGACGCCGGCGTCGGGAAACCGAGCTGCTTGGCATGACACTGGATACCCGGCGGCGTCACGCGCGATGCGGCCGAGGGCACCGGCGGGTTGCTGGTCTTGGGCGGCAAGGATTGCGCGTCAGGCAGCCTGTCGCTGCCGGTCCATCCCCATAGCCTGGACGTCGGCGCCGACGGTGCGCTGCCCTATGTCAGCGTGAAGGCCGCGACCGAGGAGCAGCATCTCGGCTTCCGCAAGGATGCGGTGGATTCGGTGCTGCGGCTCGACCTGGCGCGGCTGGCCGAGGCCGGATGAGCAAAGCCGGCCCGGCGGTGGGGCCGGCCATCGCAAGGCTGGGAAGGGGCCGGGCGGCCCCGTTTCTCATTCCGGCAGGATGCGCACCGCGCCCTTGTCGGCCGAGGCGGCGAATTGCGCATAGACCTTGAGCGCGGCCGAGACCTGGCGCTGGCGCGGCTGCGCGGGTTTCCAGCCCGCGGCGTCCTGTTCGGCGCGCCGCGCCGCCAGTTCGTCCTCGGACACCGCCAGGCGGATCGAGCGGTTGGGGATGTCGATCTCGATCCGGTCGCCGTCGCGCACCAGGCCGATGGTGCCGCCGGCCGCCGCCTCGGGGCTGACATGGCCGATGGACAGGCCCGAGGTGCCGCCCGAGAAACGCCCGTCGGTGATCAGCGCGCAGGCTTTGCCCAGACCCTTCGATTTCAGGTAGCTGGTCGGATACAGCATCTCCTGCATCCCCGGTCCGCCCTTGGGGCCTTCGTAGCGGATGACCACCACGTCTCCGGCCTCGACCTTGCCAGTCAGGATGCCCGAGACGGCGGCGTCCTGGCTTTCATAGACCTTGGCTGTGCCGGAAAACACCAGGATCGATTCGTCCACGCCGGCGGTCTTCACGATGCAGCCGTCCAGCGCGATATTGCCCTTCAGCACCGCCAGCCCGCCATCCTTGGAAAACGGCGCATCGGCCGAGCGGATCACGCCCTTCTCGCGGTCGAGGTCCAGGTCGGGCCACAGCGTCGCCTGGCTGAAGGCCACTTGCGTCGGCACGCCGCCCGGCGCGGCCAGGAACAGCTCGCGCGCAGCCGGGTCGTTGCTGCGGGCGATGTCCCATTGGTCGATGGCGGCGCCGATGGTGGGCGCATGCACGGTCGGGCAGTCGCGGTCGATCAGCCCGGCGCGGTCCAGTTCCCCAAGGATCGCCATGATGCCGCCGGCACGATGCACGTCTTCCATATGCACGTTGGCGGTGTTCGGCGCGACCTTGCACAGGCAGGGCACCTTGCGCGACAGCGCGTCGATGTCGTCCATGGTGAAATCGACCCCGCCCTCCTGGGCGATGGCCAGCAGGTGCAGCACGGTATTGGTCGAGCCGCCCATGGCGATGTCCAGCGACATGGCGTTCCGGAACGCCGCCTTGCTGGCGATGACGCGCGGCAGCACCGAGGCGTCGTCCTGTTCGTAATGGCGGCGCGTCACCTCGACGATGCGGCGGCCGGCTTCCAGGAACAGGTTCTTGCGCAAGGCATGCGTGGCCAGCGTCGAGCCGTTGCCGGGCAGCGACAGGCCCAGGGCCTCGGACAGGCAGTTCATCGAATTGGCGGTGAACATGCCCGAGCAGGAACCGCAGGTCGGGCAGGCGGCTTCCTCGATGGCGGCCAGGTCGGCATCCGAGACCTTGTCGTCGGCGGCCGCGACCATGGCGTCCACCAGGTCCAGCGAGACCTTGCGCCCGTCGCCCAGCGTGACCTTGCCCGCCTCCATCGGCCCGCCCGAGACGAAGATCGCCGGGATGTTCAGCCGCATCGCCGCCATCAGCATGCCGGGGGTGATCTTGTCGCAGTTCGAGATGCAAACCATGGCATCGGCGCAATGCGCATTGACCATGTATTCGACCGAATCGGCGATCAATTCGCGCGAGGGCAGGGAATACAGCATCCCGTCATGGCCCATGGCGATGCCGTCATCGACGGCGATGGTGTTGAATTCCTTGGCGATGCCACCGGCGGCCTCGACCTCGCGCGCGACCATCTGGCCCAGATCCTTCAGATGCACATGGCCCGGCACGAATTGGGTGAAGCTGTTCACGATGGCGATGATCGGCTTGCCGAAATCGCTGTTCTTCACCCCGGTCGCGCGCCAGAGGCCACGGGCCCCCGCCATGTTGCGGCCATGGGTGGTGGTGCGGGAACGGTATGCGGGCATGGCTGGGATCTCTGTCGTCTGAATGTCCGTGCTGGGCGGCCAGTATCACAAGGGGATCGGCAAGGTTACCCCTTATCACGCTGGACGGTGGCGGCTAGCCCAGATTTGATCCGTCCGCCCGGCCGGAAAGCCCGCGCAGGATGCGTCGGCTGCGGCGGACGGTGGTGATCGCCGTCAGCGCCAGCACCAGAACCAGCGTCCAGGTCAGGACCGGCCAGGCCGCGCCGGAAAGCCATGCGCCGACCTGCAGCAGCGCCCCGGCGGTCACCGCCGCCATGCGATGCGATTTGGCCCCCGGCCCGCGGAAATCCGAGCCGAGCCCGGCCGCGCGGCCGAATTCGCGCAGATAGGCGGTCAGGATCGCCAGCGCCCCGGCCAGCAGTCCCAGCGCCGGCCAGCCCGCCGCCGCGCCGAAGCCGGCCAGGATGATCAGGTCCGACAGCCGGTCCGGCACCTCGTTCCAGAAGGCGCCGTCCGGCGTGCCCATGCCGCCCTCGACCGCGACCAGCCCGTCGAAGAGATTGCAGAGCAGCCGCAATTGCGTGAACGCCGCGCCGAGGACGAGCAGCAACCCCGCTGCCCAAAGCGCGCTGACCTGCGCCGACAGCGCGAAGGCCGCGCCCGCCAGCGCCGCCGCCACGACCGAGCCGGCCGAGATGCGGTTGGGCGCCACGCCCTCCTCGACCAGCCGCCGGGTGACATGGGCGGCCCATCTCGTGTTGCGGCTGGCGATCGGCCGCCGGCTGAAATCCTCGGTCATAACCACCCCCATGCCAGAATATGCAGAAACACCGGGGCCGAGAACACCAGGCTGTCCAGCCGGTCCAGGATGCCGCCGTGCCCCTGCACCAGCGTGCCCCAGTCCTTGACGCCGCGGTCGCGCTTGATGGCGGACATGATCAGCCCGCCGAGGAAGCCGAAGGTGGTCACGGTCAGCGCGATCAGCCCTGCCTGCCACCAGCCGAAGGGCGTGAAGGGCGCCAGCGCCACCCCCAGCGCACTGGCGCTGATGACGCCGCCGGCCAGCCCCTCGACCGTCTTCGAGGGCGAGACGCGCGGCGCCAGCAGGTGCCGCCCCAGCGCCTTGCCCCAGACATATTGCAACACGTCCGAAGCCTGCACGACCAGGATCAGCCAGGCGACCAGCGTGAAGGCGCTATAGCGATAGCCGGGGATGTCCAGCGTCAGGATCGCCGGGATATGCGCGACGCAATAGACGCAGACCATCAGCGCCCATTGCGTTTCCGACACCCTTGTCAGGAAGCCCTGCACCTCGCCCTTGAGCACGGTGACGACCGGCAGCAGCAGGAAACAATAGACCGGGATCAGCAGCGCGGCAAAGACCGGAACCTCGGCATAGACCAGCAGGTATTGCAGCGGCAGGATCACGTAGAAGGCGATGGCCAGCCCGTCATGGTCGTCGCGCCGCGTGTGGGTGATGGTGGCGAATTCGCGCAGCGCCGCCATGGAGCAAAGCGCAAAGAACAGCGTGATCGCCCCGGCGCCCAGGGTGAAGATCAGCGCCAGCACGCCGATCATCACCCACCAGGCGCGGATGCGGTCGGCGAGGTTCTGCGCCGTGGGTCCGCCGACCCGGCCGGTGCGGATCAGCAGCCGCGCCACCAGCGAGGCGAGAATCAGGAAGGCGAAAAGCCCGTAGAAGAAGAAGGCCGAGGGGGAATGGAAACGGTCCACGGATCAGCCTTTCTGCTCGGCCAGCGCCAGCATCGCCAGCGAAAGGCGGGCCAGGAAGGCCTCGCGGCTTTCACCCGTTTCGACCCGCATGGGCTGGCCGAAGCGCACGGCGCAGTTCAGCGGCACCGGCAGGAAGGCGCCTTTCGGCAGGATGCGGTCCAGGTTCAGGATCCAGGCTGGCACGATCTCGGCCTGCGGCACGGCACGTGCCAGGTGATAGATGCCGGATTTCAGCGGCAGCAGGCGCGCGTCGGTCAGGTTGCGGGTGCCCTCGGGAAAGAAGATCACGTCCTCGCCGCCGCGCAACACCTCGGCCACGGTTTCGACCGGGTCCGAGCGGCGGCTGTTGGGATCCCGGTCGATCAGCACGGCGCGGAACACCCGATGGGCGATCCAGCGGCGCAGGTCCGAACGCTCCCAGTAATCGGCGCCGGCGACGGGGCGGGTGTGCAGGCGGTGCCGTTTCGGCAGCACAGACCACAGCGCCACGAAATCGGCATGGCTGACATGGTTGGCGACCAGGATGCGCGGCGCGGCTTGGGGCGGCGGCAGGTCGATGGCGCGCAGGCTCAGCAGCAGCCGCGCGGTCGCCACCAGTCCCGCGCGGGTCATTCGCACCGGAATCGTCGCTGTCATAAGCATCCCTGTCCCTGTTCCGGCCCCTGCATGACACGAAGCGGGGCGGGACGGAAGCCGGGCCTATTCCAGCCAGAGGTCGCGCAGCAATGCCTGCGCCAGATGGTCTATCGAGCCGCCATCTATCCGGACCAATCGTTCATGGCCGTGATACGACACGCGCAGCCTGTCGCCGATGACTTCGTATTCGCCTGAAACCAACGCTCCCTTGCGGCAGGCGAGGGTGACCGTGCCTTTCATCACCGTTTCCCTTTCCGTCATTGCCATCTAGCCTGAGGCCGGAGGGCCGGTCGCGGCAAGTACGACTTTCGGACAGGTCTGCGGGACTGTGTGCCGGGTGCCACGGTCCCGCCGGCGGCGCGGCGCCGGCATGGGCGGGTGGGGCAAGGTGACCGGATGGGGCGGGTACCCGCCAAGCCGTTGCCGGAAATGAAGAAACCGGGCCCGAAGGCCCGGCCATTCCGGCCCGCCCGCAACGGGCGGCGGTCGTCCCGCCGGTCAGGACATGCTGGTCAGCACGTATTGCACGATGCGTTCGGCCGCGTCCTCGGGGGTCAGATCGACGGTGTTCACCGTGATCTCGGCCTGCTGCGGCTGCTCATAGGGGCTGTCGATGCCGGTGAAGTTCTTCAGCTGGCCCGAGCGCGCCTTCTTGTAGAGTCCCTTGACGTCGCGCGCCTCGGCCACCTCCAAGGGCGTATCGACGAAGACCTCGACGAACTCGCCCGGCGCCATCAGGTCGCGCACCATCTGCCGCTCCGAGCGGAAGGGCGAGATGAAGGCGGTCAGCACGATCAGCCCGGCATCGGTCATCAGCTTCGCCACCTCGCCGACGCGGCGGATGTTTTCCACCCGGTCGGCATCGGTGAAGCCCAGGTCGCGGTTCAGCCCGTGGCGGATGTTGTCGCCGTCCAGCAGGAAGGTGTGCTTGCCAAGGGCGTGCAGCTTCTTCTCGACGATATTGGCGATCGTGGATTTGCCCGAGCCGGACAGGCCGGTGAACCAGACCACGGCCGGCTTCTGGTTCTTCAGCGCCGCATGGGCTTCGCGGTTCACGTCCAGCGCCTGCCAGTGGATGTTCTGCGACCGGCGCAGGGCGAAATGGATCATCCCCGCCGCCACCGTGGTATTGGTCATGCGGTCGATCAGGATGAAGCCGCCCAGGTCGGGGTTCTGGGCATAGGCCTCGAACGGGATCGGCCGGTCGGTCGAGATGTTGACCACGCCGATGGCATTCAGCCCCAGCGTCTTGCTGGCCAGATGCTCCAGCGTGTTGACGTTCACCTCGTATTTCGGCTCGGTGACGGTGGCGGTGACCACCTGGGTGCCGATCTTCAGCAGATAGGGGCGGCCGGGCAGCATTTCCTGCTCGGTCATCCAGACCAGCGTGGCCTCGAACTGGTCGGCGACCTCGCAGGGCTGATCGGATTGCACGATCACGTCGCCGCGCGAGCAGTCGATCTCGTCGGCGAAGGTCAGCGTCACCGACTGGCCGGCGACCGCCTGCTCCAGGTCGCCGTCGAAGGTGACGATGGACTTGACCGTCGTGGTCTTGCCCGAGGGCAGCACCCGGATCGCGTTGCCCGGCCGCACCCGGCCCGCGCCGATCTGACCGGCAAAGCCGCGGAAATCCAGGTTCGGCCGGTTCACCCATTGCACCGCCATGCGGAACGGATGATCCTGCATCTGCGCGTCGTTGACCGGCGCCTGTTCCAGATGGCCCAGCAGCGTCGGGCCCTGATACCAGTGCATGTTGTCGCTGTGGCCGACGATGTTGTCGCCCTTGAGCCCCGAGATCGGGATCGGCAGGAAGCTGTCCATGCCGATCTGCTTGGCGAAATGCGAGTAATCCGCGACGATGTCGTAGAACCGCTCGGCCGAGTAATCGACCAGGTCCATCTTGTTCACCGCCAGCACCACGTTCTTGATGCCGAGCAGGTTCACCAGATAGCTGTGGCGCCGGGTCTGGGTCAGCACGCCCTGGCGCGCGTCGATCAGGATCACCGCCAGGTCGGCGGTCGAGGCGCCGGTGACCATGTTGCGGGTGTATTGTTCGTGGCCGGGGGTGTCGGCGACGATGAACTTGCGCTTGTCGGTGGCGAAGAAGCGATAGGCCACGTCGATGGTGATGCCCTGCTCGCGCTCGGCCGCCAGGCCGTCGACCAGCAGCGCGAAGTCGATGTCGCCGCCTTGCGTGCCCACGTTCTTGCTGTCGTTTTCAAGGCTTGCGAGCTGGTCCTCGAAAATCATCTTGCTGTCATAGAGCAGCCGGCCGATCAGCGTCGACTTGCCGTCATCGACCGAGCCGCAGGTGATGAAGCGCAGCATGGTCT
Source organism: Paracoccus sp. TOH (assembly GCF_030388245.1). Taxonomy (NCBI): domain Bacteria; kingdom Pseudomonadati; phylum Pseudomonadota; class Alphaproteobacteria; order Rhodobacterales; family Paracoccaceae; genus Paracoccus; species Paracoccus sp. TOH. The sequence continues at coordinate 199,122 of NZ_CP098361.1, read as the reverse complement.
TGTGCTGGTGCTTCAGCAGATAGGCGTCGATATCCTCGGCGATCAGGGCATCCGTGACGTAGACGGGGTCCTTCATCTCGTGGTTCATCTCAGAAATACCCCTCTTGTTTCTTCTTCTCCATCGAGGCCGACTGGTCGTGGTCGATGGCGCGGCCCTGCCGCTCCGAGGTCGTGGTCAGCAGCATTTCCTGGATGACTTCGGGCAGGGTGCGGGCGTTGGATTCCACCGCGCCGGTCAGCGGATAGCAGCCCAGCGTGCGGAAACGCACCGATTTCATCACCGGCTCTTCGCCGTCGCGCAGCCGGAAGCGCTCGTCATCGACCATGATCAGCAGCCCGTCGCGTTCCACGACCGGGCGCGGCTGGCTGAAATACAGCGGCACGATGTCGATGTTTTCCAGATGGATGTACTGCCAGATGTCCAGCTCGGTCCAGTTCGACAGCGGGAAGACCCGGATCGATTCGCCCTTGCCCTTGCGGGTATTGTAGAGCTTCCACAATTCGGGGCGCTGGTTCTTGGGATCCCAGCGGTGGTTGGCCGAGCGGAACGAGAACACCCGCTCTTTGGCGCGCGACTTTTCCTCGTCGCGGCGGGCGCCGCCGAAGGCCACGTCGAAGTTGAACTTGCTCAGCGCCTGTTTCAGCCCGTCGGTCTTCCACATGTCGGTATGCAGGCTGCCGTGGTCGAAGGGGTTGATGCCCTTTTCCATCGCCTCTGGGTTGTGGTGGACGATCAGTTCCATGCCGGCCTCGGCCGCGGCGCGGTCGCGCAGCTCGTACATGGCGCGGAACTTCCAGGTGGTGTCCACATGCAGAAGCGGGAAGGGCGGCGGGGCGGGGTAGAACGCCTTCTTGGCCAGGTGCAGCATGCAGGCCGAATCCTTGCCCACGGAATACAGCATCACCGGGTTGTCGGCCGTGGCCACCACCTCGCGCATGATCTGGATGCTCTCGGCCTCGAGCCTCTGGAGATGGGTCAGCGTGGCCGCCTGACCCCCGGTATGTATGACGGATTGGCTGTTCATCGGCATGGCCCTTGTTCTGCGATGTGTGTCCTTTGCCAGATTTTCCCGGCAAGACCAAGACCACCAGAGCGGGAAACGGCCTCGCCCGGTTCCGGGCGGATTCGCGCCATGCCCGGCCCCGGGGGGCGCCGCCGCAACCCGTCGCTGGTCCCCTTGCCGGTTGCCTATATTCGTTTTCGGTTCGCTTTTCAGCCGTTTCTTGCAGGCGCAGCGAAGGAAATCGCGGGCGTTTCGAGGTATTTTTATGCCGCATCGCAGCGATAACGGGCGTTTTCCGCCGCATCGCCGCGCAAAACTGTTCGTTTTTCCAGGAAACGATCATAAGCGAAAATTTCTGCTTGACCGAGGTCACGCAGACGTTACACCTTTCGCCCAGGATGGGTGCCATGACGGGGAGGATCGGCGTGTCAGCACCAGGGCGGCCCGCGGCCGATCTGTTCATCATCGGCGGCGGCATCAACGGCTGCGGCATCGCGCGGGACGCGGCGGGGCGCGGGCTTTCGGTCACGCTGGCCGAACAGGGCGATCTGGCGCAGGCGACTTCCTCGGCCTCGACCAAGCTGTTCCATGGCGGGCTGCGCTATCTGGAATTCTTCGAGTTCCGGCTGGTGCGCGAGGCGCTGGAGGAACGCGAGACGCTGCTCTCTGCCATGCCGCATATTTCCTGGCCGATGCGTTTCGTGCTGCCCTGGTCGCCGCAGATGCGGTTCGAGAGCGACACCCCGACCTCGCGGCTTCTGTCCTTCGTCATGCCCTGGATGCGCGGCCGCCGGCCGGCCTGGCTGATCCGGCTGGGGCTGTTCCTTTACGACAACCTGGGCGGGCGCAGGATCCTGCCGGGGACCAGGCGGCTGGACCTGTCCCGCGATCCGCTGGGCAAGCCGTTGAAGCCGGGCTTCCGGCTGGGCTGGGAATATTCCGACTGCTGGGTGCAGGATGCGCGGCTGGTGGTGCTGAACGCCCGCGACGCGCAGGCGCGCGGCGCCACCATCCTGACCCGCACCCGTGTCGCCGATGCCGAGCGGGCCGGCGATCTGTGGCGCATCACCACCGAGGGGCCGGACGGCGCGCGGACCCATCACGCCCGGGCGCTGGTCAATGCCGGCGGGCCCTGGGTCGAGGAGGTGATCCGCAATGTCGCGCATATCCAGTCCTCGGAAGGGGTGCGGCTGGTGCGCGGCAGCCATATCGTCGTGCCGCGGCTTTACGATCACGACCGCTGCTATTTCTTTCAGGGCACCGACGGGCGGATCATCTTCGCCATCCCGTTCGAGGAGGATTTCACCCTGATCGGCACCACCGACATGGACCATCAGGGCCCGCCGGGCGACGCGCATTGTTCGGATGCCGAGCGCGATTATCTTTGCGCCTTCGCCAGCCAGTATTTCGCCAAGGCGGTGACGCCCGACCAGGTGGTCTGGACCTATTCCGGGGTGCGGCCGCTTTATAATGACGGCGCCAAGTCGGCCACGGCGGCGACGCGGGACTATGTGCTCGGCCTGAACGACGCGGGCGCGCCGCTGCTGAACGTGTTCGGCGGCAAGATCACCACCTATCGCCGGCTGGCCGAGGGCGCGCTGGCCAAGCTGGCGCCGTTCTTTCCGCAGGCCGGCGGCGACTGGACGGCGCGGGTGCCATTGCCCGGCGGCGATTTCCCGGTCGACGGGGTCGAGGAGCTGATCGCGCAGCTGCAGGCCAGCCATCCGTTCCTGCCGCCGCGCCTGGCCCGCCGGCTGGTGCGCACCTACGGCACCGAGGCTTTCCTGCTGCTCGACGGCGCCGAAAGCATGGCGGCACTGGGCCGCGACTTCGGCGCCGGGCTGACCGGGGCCGAGGTGGACTGGCTGATCCGCAATGAATTCGCCCGCAGCGCGCAGGACATCCTTTGGCGGCGCACCAAGCTGGGGTTACACATGAACGAGGCGCAGCGCCGCGAACTGGAGGCGTTCGTGGACACGCGGCAGGCCGCCGATCCGGCGGCGGAATAGGGGAGGAAGGCTTTGCTGGAATTGCAGGGCGTGTCGCGGTCGGTCGGGGGAAGGGTGCATATCCATTCCACCAGCCTGACCTTGCAAAGGGGCACGATGAACGTGCTGCTGGGGCCGACGTTGTCGGGCAAGACCAGCCTGATGCGGCTGATGGCCGGGCTGGACCAGCCCTCGACCGGACGCATCCTCTGGGACGGGCAGGACGTGACCGGCCAGCGCGTGCAGGACCGCGGCGTCGCCATGGTCTATCAGCAGTTCATCAACTATCCCGGTCTTTCGGTCTATGAAAACATCGCCTCGCCGCTGCGCATCCTCGGCCGGCCGCGGGACGAGATCGACCGCAAGGTGCGCGAGACCGCCGAGATGCTGCGGCTGACGCCGATGCTGGCGCGCAAGCCGCTGGAACTGTCGGGCGGCCAGCAGCAGCGCTGCGCGCTGGCCCGCGCGCTGGTCAAGGGCGCCGGCCTCGTGCTGCTGGACGAGCCGCTGGCCAACCTCGACTACAAGCTGCGCGAGGAATTGCGGGTTGAGATCCCGCGCATCTTCGAGGCGTCCGGCGCGATCTTCGTCTATGCCACGACCGAGCCCGAGGAGGCGCTGCTGCTGGGCGGCCAGACCGCGACGCTGTGGCAGGGGCGGGTGACGCAGTTCGGCGCGACGCCGGCCGTCTATCGCCGGCCGGTCGATGCGACCACGGCGCGGGTGTTCAGCGATCCGCCGATGAACTTCGTCGGCGCCCGCAAGCAGGGCGCCGCGGTCAGCCTGGGCGACAGCGCGCTGGCCTCGGGCAGTTTCGCCGACCTGCCGGACGGCGCCTATCTGGCCGGGTTCCGCGCCAATCACCTGTCGCTGACCCGGCATGGTCCGATGGCGGTCGAATTCGTCTGCACGCTGGTCGGAACCGAGGTCACCGGCTCGGAAACCTTCGTGCATGTCGAGCACGGCGCCGACCGCTGGGTCGGGCTGGTCGAGGGGGTGCATCAGCTGACGGCCGGCCAGCCGCTCTCGGTCTGGCTGGACCCGGCGCATGTCTACCTGTTCGATGCGGCCGAGCGGCTGGCCGTCCCGGCCGCCTATGCGAAGGTGGCCTGACATGGCACAGATCACGCTGAAGAACCTTGCCCACAGCTACCTCGCGCATCCGCGGTCCGAGGCGGATTACGCGCTGAAGGAAATGGACCATGTCTGGCAGGACGGCGGCGCCTATGCGCTGCTGGGCTCGTCCGGCTGCGGCAAGACCACGCTGCTGAACATCATCTCGGGCCTCTTGACCCCCAGTCACGGCCGGGTGCTGTTCGGCGATCGCGACGTGACCGGGGCCCCCACGGCCGAGCGCAACATCGCCCAGGTGTTCCAGTTCCCGGTGGTCTACGACACCATGACCGTGCGCGACAACCTGGCATTCCCGCTGAAGAACCGCGGCAAGGACGCGGCCTATATCAAGGCGCGCGTCGACCAGATCGCCCGCATGATCGGCATGGAGGCGATGCTGTCGCGCAAGGCGCAGGGCCTGACCGCCGACGCCAAGCAGAAGATTTCCCTTGGCCGCGGCATGGTGCGCGAGGACGTGAACGCGATCCTGTTCGACGAACCGCTGACCGTCATCGACCCGCAGATGAAATGGGAGCTGCGCACCCAGCTCAAGCAGTTGCACCGCCAGTTCGGCCATACCATGATCTATGTCACCCATGACCAGACCGAGGCGCTGACCTTCGCCGACAAGGTCGTGGTCATGTATGAAGGCCGGGTGGTGCAGATGGGCACGCCCGAGGAACTGTTCGAGAAGCCTGCCCATACCTTCGTGGGCTATTTCATCGGCTCGCCCGGGATGAACTTTCTTGACGCCGAGCTGCGGGGCGACCGCGCCCTGCTGCCCGGCGGCGAGACGGTGGCATTGGGCGGGCATTACGCCCCGGTCGCCGGCCGGGTGCAGATCGGCATCCGTCCCGAACATGCCACGCTGGTGGCCAGCGGCGGGCTGCCGCTGACCATCCGCCGCGTCGAGGATGTGGGCCGCCACCGCCTGGTGCGCGGCGAAGTGGCCGGCCGGCCGCTGAACGTGGTCATGCCCGAGGGCATGCCGGTCGAGGGCCTGCCGCAGGTCGCCTTCGCGCCGGGCAGGATCAACGTCTATGCCGACGACTGGCGCGTCGCGCCGCAGGAAGAGGGGGCCGCCTGATGGACAAGACCCAGAACAACCGCGCCTGGTTCCTGGTCCTGCCGGTGCTGGTGATCGTCGCCTTCTCGGCGGTGATCCCGCTGATGACGGTGGTGAACTACGCCTTCAACGACACGTTCGGCAACAACGAGTTCTTCTGGGCCGGGCTGGAATGGTTCGACGAGATGGTCCATTCCTCGCGCCTGCACGAGGCGCTGGGCCGGCAGGCGCTGTTTTCCGCCATCATCCTGGCCATCGAGGTGCCGCTGGGCATTTTCGTGGCGCTGAACATGCCCAAGAAGGGCTTCTGGTCCAGCCTGGTGCTGGTGCTGATGGCGCTGCCCTTGCTGATTCCCTTCAATGTCGTCGGCACGATCTGGCAGATCTTCGGCCGCACCGATATCGGCCTGTTGGGCCGGGGGCTGGCGGTGCTGGGGCTCGACTACAACTACACCAACGACCCGCTGGACGCCTGGATCACCGTGATCGTCATGGATGTCTGGCATTGGACCAGTCTTGTGGCGCTGCTTTGCTATGCCGGGCTGCAATCCATCCCGCAGGCCTATTACCAGGCGGCCAAGATCGACCAGGCCAGCCGCTGGGCGGTGTTCCGCCATATCGAGCTGCCCAAGATGAAGGGCGTGCTGCTGATCGCGGTGCTGCTGCGCTTCATGGACAGTTTCATGATCTATACCGAGCCCTTCGTCGTCACCGGCGGCGGACCCGGCAACTCGACCACCTTCCTGTCCATCGACCTGGTGAAGATGGCGGTGGGGCAGTTCGACCTGGGCCCGGCCGCCGCCTTCAGCCTGATGTATTTCCTGGTGATCCTGCTGGTTTCCTGGGTGTTCTACACGGTAATGACCAATATGGACCGCAGCCAGTCCGACATCCCGGAGGCCATGTGATGCGCGTCAGACCCTCGGCCATCGTCATGGTGCTTTACCTGCTGTTCCTGCTGATCCCGATCTATTGGCTGCTCAACATGAGCCTGAAGACCAATGCCGAGATCACCGGCACTTTCAGCCTGTTCCCGCACAACCTGACATTGCGGAACTACCGGGTGATCCTGACCGATCCCAGCTGGTATATGGGTTACGTGAACTCCATTATCTATGTGGTCATGAACACGGTGATTTCCATCGCCGTGGCGCTGCCGGCCGCCTATGCCTTCAGCCGCTACAGCTTCATGGGCGACAAGCACCTGTTCTTCTGGCTCTTGACCAACCGCATGTCGCCGCCGGCGGTCTTTGCGCTGCCCTTCTTCCAGCTTTATTCCTCGATCGGGCTGTTCGACACCCATATCGCGGTGGCGCTGGCGCATTGCCTGTTCAACGTGCCGCTGGCGGTCTGGATCCTGGAAGGCTTCATGCGCGGCGTCCCGAAGGAGATCGACGAGACCGCCTATATCGACGGCTACAGCTTCCCGCGCTTCTTCGTGAAGATCTTCATGCCGCTGATCGCCAGCGGCATCGGGGTCGCCGCCTTCTTCTGCTTCATGTTCAGCTGGGTCGAGCTGCTTTTGTCGCGCACCCTGACCAGCGTGAATGCCAAGCCCATCGCGGCGACGATGACCCGCACCGTCTCGGCCTCGGGCATGGACTGGGGCGTGCTGGCGGCGGCGGGGGTGTTGACCATCATCCCCGGCGCGCTGGTGATCTGGTTTGTCCGCAACTACATCGCCAAGGGCTTTGCCCTGGGGAGGGTCTGATGTCCGACGCTGCCATCCCGACGCACCGACGCAAGGCCTGGCCCGCCATCTATGCCGGGGCCGCCCTGGTGATGGCCGCCATCCTGGCCCTGTTGGTCTGGGCCACGCCGGTCGCGGACGGCGCCAGGGACTGGACCGCGCCGATGGTCCCCGGCGGCTGGATGGCCTGGACCTTTCCGGTGGCGCTGTTCTTCTGGGTGATCGCCAGCCTGCTGGTGCTGTTCACCATCCTGGCCATCCGGTTTCCCGAGACCCCGCGCCTCGGCATCCTGCGCATCGAGACGACGCGCGGCGACCGGCTGTTCATCTCGCTTCTCGGCTCGGCCTTCATCTGCCTGGGCTGGCTGTTCTTCGCAGGCCCGCCGCTGTGGTGGGGGCTTGCGCTCTGCCTCGTCTATGCCGCGGCGGTGTTCCGCTGGGTATGACCGGGTTCGAACAGCCCCAGGGCAGCGGCAATTGCCCCGGGGCGCTCGCGATAGGATCAACGTCTCATTCCAAGGGAGGAAAACATGAGACCGATGCAAAGGACCACGGCCATGGCGCTTGCGCTTCTGGTCATGGGCGCGCCCGCCTGGGCGGACATGGAGGCGGCGAAGAAATTCCTCGACGCCGAGATCGGGGATCTGTCCTCGCTCTCGCGCGAGGACCAGGAAAAGGAGATGCAGTGGTTCGTCGACGCCGCGCAGCCGCTGGCGGGGATGGAGATCAAGGTGGTGTCCGAAACCATCACCACGCATGAATACGAAGCCAAGGTGCTGGCCCCGGCCTTCACCGCCATCACCGGCATCAAGGTCACCCACGACCTGATCGGCGAAGGCGACGTGGTGGAAAAGCTGCAGACCCAGATGCAGACCGGCGAGAACATCTACGACGCCTATGTCAATGACAGCGACCTGATCGGCACGCATTGGCGCTATCAGCAGGCCCGCAGCCTGACCAAGTGGATGGCCGAGGAGGGCAAGGACTTCACCAGCCCGACCCTGGACCTGCCCGATTTCATCGGGCTGAAGTTCACCACCGCGCCGGATGGCGACCTGTATCAGCTGCCCGACCAGCAGTTCGCGAACCTGTACTGGTTCCGCTACGACTGGTTCAACGACCAGAAGACCAAGGACGATTTCAAGGCCAAGTATGGCTATGACCTGGGCGTGCCGGTGAACTGGTCGGCCTATGAGGACATCGCCGAGTTCTTCACCGGCCGCGACATGTCCTATATCGAGGGCGGCCCCAAGAAGGCCTGGGGCAACATGGACTACGGCAAGAAGGACCCCAGCCTTGGCTGGCGTTACACCGATGCCTGGATGTCCATGGCCGGCATGGGCGACAAGGGCGAACCCAACGGCCTGCCGGTCGACGAATGGGGCATCCGCGTCGATGAAAACAGCCGCCCCGTCGGCTCCTGCGTGGCGCGCGGCGGCGCGACCAATGACGCGGCGGCGGTCTATGCGGTGACCAAGGCCATCGACTGGCTGAAGAAATACACCCCGCCCGAAGCCATGGGCATGACCTTCGGCGAGGCCGGCCCGGTCCCGGCGCGCGGCGACATCGCCCAGCAGATGTTCTGGTATACCGCCTTCACCGCCGATATGGTCAAGCCCGGCACCCCGGTGATGAACGAGGACGGCACGCCGAAATGGCGCATGGCGCCCAGCCCGCACGGCGCCTATTGGGCCGAGGGCACCAAGATCGGCTATCAGGACGTGGGCTCCTGGACGCTGATGAAATCGACGCCGGTGGATCGCGCGCAGGCCGCCTGGCTTTACGCGCAATTCGTGACCTCGAAGACCGTGGACGTGAAGAAATCCCATGTCGGGCTGACCTTCATCCGCGAATCGACGATCCAGGACAAGTCCTTCACCGAGCGCGCGCCGCAGCTTGGCGGCCTGGTCGAGTTCTACCGTTCGCCCGCCCGCGTGCAATGGTCGCCGACCGGGACCAACATCCCCGACTATCCGAAGCTGGCGCAGCTTTGGTGGCAGAACATCGGCGACGCGCTGTCGGGCGCCAAGACCCCGCAAGAGGCGCTGGATTCGCTCTGCGCCGAACAAGAGCGGGTGCTGGCCCGGCTGGAGCGTTCCGGCGTGCAGGGCGACCTGGGGCCGAAGCTGAACGAGGAGAAGGACGCGCAGGAATGGCTGGACGCCGAGGGCTCGCCCGTCGGCCCGCTGGAGAACGAGAAGCCGCAGGGCGAGACGATCTCCTATGACGAGCTGCTGAAGTCCTGGCAGTAATCTGCCTTGACGGGCGGGGCCCTGCCTCGCCCGTTTCTCTGCCTCTCGGGGATCGACGAACCGCCATGACCCATATCCTTGCCATCGACCAGGGCACCACCTCGTCGCGCGCCATCGTCTTCGACGCCGGGCTGCGTCCCGTCGCCTCGGCGCAAAAGGAATTCCCGCAGCATTTCCCCGCCTCGGGCTGGGTCGAGCATGACCCGTCGGACCTCTGGGTCAGCGTGGCCGGGGTGGCGCGGGCGGCGGTCGAAAAGGCGGGGCTGCATGCCGGCGACATCGCCGCCATCGGCATCACCAACCAGCGCGAGACCACGCTGATCTGGGACCGCCGCACCGGCCAGCCGCTGCATCGCGCCATCGTCTGGCAGGACCGCCGCACCGCCGGGTTGTGCGACCGGCTGAAGGCCGAGGGACATGAGCCGGTGATCGCGGCCCGCACCGGGCTGCTGCTCGACCCGTATTTCTCGGGCACCAAGCTGGGCTGGCTTCTGGACAATATCGACGGCGCCCGCGACCGTGCCAAGCGCGGCGAGCTGGCCTTCGGCACCGTGGACAGCTGGCTGATCTGGAACCTGACCGGGGGCCGCGTCCATGCCACCGACGCCACCAATGCCGCCCGCACCCTGCTTTACAACATCGTCGAGAACCGTTGGGACGCGGAAATCTGCGCGCTGCTGGACATCCCCATGGCGCTGCTGCCCGAGGTCCGCGACTGCGCCGGCGATTACGGCACCACGCGCGCCGACCTGTTCGGGCGCGAGATCCCGATTCTTGGCGTTGCCGGCGACCAGCAGGCGGCGACGGTCGGCCAGGCCTGTTTCGCGCCGGGCATGATGAAATCGACCTATGGCACCGGCTGCTTCGCGCTGCTGAACACCGGCGAGAAGATGGTGGCGTCGAAGAACCGGCTGCTGAGCACCATCGCCTATCGGCTGGACGGCCGCACCACCTATGCGCTGGAGGGCTCGATCTTCATCGCCGGGGCGGTGGTGCAATGGCTGCGCGACGGGCTGAAGATCATCCGCCACGCCGCCGAGACCCAGCCGCTGGCCGAGGCGGCCGACCCGGCGCAGGAATTGCTGCTGGTGCCGGCCTTCACCGGGCTGGGGGCGCCCTATTGGCGGCCGGAATGCCGGGGCGCGGTCTTCGGGCTGACACGCAATTCCGGCCCGGCCGAGTTCGCCCGCGCGGCGCTGGAGAGCGTGGGTTTCCAGACCCGCGATCTTCTGGAAGCCATGCGCGCCGACTGGCCGGATGCCGCGCAGGGCGTGCTGCGCGTCGATGGCGGCATGGCGGCCAGCGACTGGACCATGCAGTTCCTGGCCGACATCCTCGGCGCGCCGGTGGACCGGCCGCGCGTGACCGAGACGACGGCGCTGGGCGCCGGCTATCTGGCCGGCCTGGGGGCGGGCCTGTGTCCGTCCCCCGAGGAGTTCGCCCGCGACTGGGCCCTGGAGCGCCGTTTCGAGCCCATCATGGCCGAGGCTGTGCGCGAGGCCCGCTATGCGCGCTGGCAAAGGGCCGTCCAGGCCACCATCGCCGCCGCCGGCTGATCCCGCGGGGGCGGCTAAAGCGCGCCGCCCCGAAGCGTGTCGAGTGGCTGGAACATCAGCCCGTCCGGCCCCTGCACCAGGTGGGCGGTGATGCCGAAGACCCGGGCGAGGTTTTCGGCGGTCAGCACCGCCTCGGGCGGACCATCGGCGGCGATGCCGCCCTGGTGCAGCATGACCAGCCGCGTGCAATGCCGCGCCGCCAGCCCCAGGTCGTGCAGCGAGGCCAGGACGGCATGGCCCTGCTCGGCCAGCTGCCGGAACAGCCGCATCACGTCGATCTGCGCCGCCGGGTCCAGCCCGGCGATCGGCTCGTCGGCGATCAGCAGCGGCGTTTCCTGCGCCAGCGCCCGGGCGATCAGCGTGCGGGCCTGCTCGCCGCCCGACAGTTCGGTGGCGCGGCGGTGGCGCAGCGGGGCCAGGTGCAGCGCGGCGATGGCGCGTTCGATGGCGGCGCGGTCGGCGCTGCCTGCGGAATGCGGATGGGCGATGCGGCCAAGCGCCACCAGCGCCTCGACCGGCATCGGCCAGGCGATCTCGCGGCCCTGCGGCATATAGGCGGCGGCGCGGGCGCGTTCGCGCGCCGGCAGCGCCGCCAGCGAGCTGTGGCCCCGCGCCGGCAAAAGTCCCAGGGCGGCGCGCAGCAGCGTGGTCTTGCCGGCGCCGTTCGGACCCAGCAGGCCGACGAACTCGCCGGCGCCGAGGCGCAGGTCGATGCCGTCCAGAACCGGGCGGCCGGCGCGGTGCAGCGACAGGGCGCGAAGCTCCAGCATGGTCACAGCCCCTCGCGCCGGGTTTTCAGGATCAGGTGCAGGAAGAAGGGCGCCCCCACCAGCGCCGTCAGCACCCCCAGCTTCAGGTCGCGACCCGGTGCGATCAGCCGCACGGCGATGTCGGCAGCCAGCACCACCGCCGCGCCCCCCAGCGCCGAAGCCGGGACCAGCCGCGCCGGGCTGGCGCCCACGGCGCGGCGCAGGACATGCGGCACCACCAGTCCGACGAAGCCCACCGTCCCGGCCACGGCCGTGGCGCTGCCGATCAGCGCGGCGATGCCCGCGACCAGCATCAGCCGCAGCCGGCCCAGATGCACGCCGCTGGAGGCGGCCGCATCTTCGCCCAGCGTCAGCGCCTGCAGGGCGCGGCGCGTCGGCCACAGCACCGCGAAGCCCAAGCCCATGAACGGCGCCGCGATCCAGACATGCAGCATTGAGCGGTCCGCCAGCGAGCCCATCATCCAGAACACGATCTCGTTGGCGGCGAAGGGATTGGGCGACAGGTTCAGCACCAGCGAGGTGCCGGCCCCGGCCAGGGCCGAGATGGCGATGCCGGCCAGGATCAGCGCCAGCGTGCCGCCGCGCGGCCCGGCCAGCGCCAGCACCAGCAGCACCGACAGCGCCGCGCCGGCCAGCGCCGCCAGCGGCAGGCCCAGCGGAAAGGCGGCCGACAGCCCGGTCTGGATCGCCAGCACCGCCCCCAGCGCCGCCGAGGCGCTGGTGCCGATCAGCCCCGGCTCGGCCAGCGGGTTGCGCAGGAAGCCCTGCAGCACCGCGCCCGACATCCCCAGCGCCGCGCCGACCAGCAGGCCCAGGATGGCGCGCGGCAGCCGCAGCTCACGCATGACCAGGACCAGCATCTCGTCGCCGCGGCCAAGCAGCGCGGCAAGGCTCTGGCCGGCGCCGATCCCGGCCGGGCCGGTCAGCAGCGAGGCCAGGAACAGCGCCGCGACCAGCAGCGACAGCGCGGCGATCAGCAGCGGCTGACGCGGCGCGGTCATCGCGCCGTCTCCAGCGACAGGCGGGCGTCGCGCAACTGCGCCACGGCGCGCAGGATGAAGGGGGTGCCGCAGACCCATTCGGGATCGGTCATCACCTCGGCCGGCGCCCCCCGGGTCAGCGCCCGCAAGGCCGGGTGGTCCAGCACCTCCTGCCCGCGGGCGCTGCCCGGATAGCGGCGGCCCTCGACCAGCAGGTCGGGCTCCGCAAGCAGCAGCGTCTCCAGCGGCAGGACGCCGCCCGCGGGCAGCCCGAGCGTGTCGGCGACATTGTCGAAGCCGGCCAGAGTCACGATCTGCCCGGCCAGGCTGGCCGAGCCCGAGCTGTAGCCGTTCACCGCATAAAGCGCCGCGCGCGGGCGCGGGCCGGGCGGTGCATCGGTCAGCCGCGCCAGATCGGCGTCGAACCGCGCCAGCAGCGCCTCGGCCGCCGTCTCGCGGCCCAGCACCTCGCCCATACGGCGGATATTGGCGCGGATGCCGGCGATGTCGGTCTCGACCGGGAAGACCTCGACCGGGACATCCAGCCGTTCCAGCAGCCGGATCGCCCCCGGCGCGGTCCAGCCGCCGGCCAGAACCAGGTCGGGCCGGGCCAGGAAGATCTCCTCGACCAGGCCGTGATTGACCGGCAGGCGCGACGCCGCCTCGGCCATGGCCGAGGCGGTGGGATCCTGCGCCAGATACGAGACCGAGACCAGTTGCCCCGGCGCCGCCAGCAGCATGGCAAGCTGGTCGGTGCACAGGTTCATCGACAGCACCCGGCGCGGCGGCTCGGCCGCGGCGGGCAGGGACAGGCCGGGCAGGGACAGGCCGGCCAACAGGCAGGCGGCCAGGCGAAGCCGCCTTACCATTGCGCCGTCAGTCCCGCGTAAACGGTGCGGCCCTGGCCGTAATAGCCCCAGGCTTCGGAATAATCCTCGTCGAACAGGTTCACGACGCGGCCGGTCAGCCGGACATTCCCGGTCAGGTCATAGCCGGCGGCCAGGTTCACGGTCACGTAATCGGGCAGTTCGGTGGTGGCCGGAAGGTCGGGCCAGGCGGTGTTGAACCATTCCTCGTCGTAATTGCCGGCGACATAGCGCAGATCGGCCGTGACCGTGCCGCGACCCTGCGCGAAATCGCCCGTGGCGCGCAGCCCCAGCCGGTGGCGCGGCTGGCGGGTGATGGGCGTGTCGTTCTCGGTGCGGGCATCGGTATAGGTATAGGTTGCGCCCAGCCGCAGCCAGTCCGCCGCTTCGTATTCCAGATCGATCTCGAAACCCTTGCGGGTGCTGGTGCCGGCGACGTTCACCGAGGTTTCGCCGGCCCCGGCGATCATGTCCTCGACCTTGCTGGTGAACAGGGTCGCGCCGAGCTGGCCGCGGCCGGCGGCGAAGTCCAGATCGGCGCCGATTTCATAGCTGCGGCTGGTTTCGGGGGTCAGGTCCGGGTTGCCGTGATAGGTGCCGGGCGTATAGCCGTAAAGCTGGAACATGTCGGGATTGACGGTGGCCTCTCCGGCCGCGGCGCGCAGGCGCAGGTCGCGCCCGGGCAGTTGCCAGGCGCCGGCGATGTTCCAGGTGGTCGCGTCGCGGAAATCCTCGTTGAAATCCCGCCGCAGCCCGGCCTGGACGCCGATGCCGTTGTCGAACTGCCCCTGATATTCCAACGCGACCGATTTGGTGTCGCGTTCAAACCGGCCGCCGGGTGCAAAGAAACTTTCGTAGCTTTCGCGCTTCTTCTGCAGGGCCAGGTTCAGCTTCTGCGCGGCGTCGCGGGCATGGCCGCCGTCCAGCGCCCAGGTAGCGGTATATCGGAAATCCCGCAGCCGCGAGGCATCGTCATAATCGGGCACGCCGGCGTCGAAATGATCGGTGGTCTGGTTCATCCCCCCGATGAAGAATCGGTTCAGCAACCGGCCAGCCAGTGCCTCGGCCTCGAGCCAGAGCGAGCCGTAGGTTTCATTCCGGTCCGCGGTGTGCGGCGTGTCGATCACGTAGTCGTCGGGAGAATCGACCAGATCGAACCGGGATGCGTCATAGCCGTATTCCTGCCAGCTGCGCCGCAGGGTGAAGCCGGCGGTCACCGCCTCGCTGATGGTATAGGAACCGCTGAGGGTCAGGGTCTCGCGATCGTTGAACTCGGTATCGCCGCCCGGCGTGCGCGAGGCGTCCTCGCCATCGGTATGGCGCGTCGCGGCCGAGAAGCTGATCTGGCCGCGCTCGCCCATGGCGCGGACATAGGCGCTGGCGGCGCGGGTGGCCTGGCCACCGATCTCGACCCCGCCGCCATAGCTGAGTCCCGGGGCGGCGGCGCGGCGGGTGGTGATCGAGATCACCCCGGCGGCGGCATTGGCGCCGTAGATCGTCGATTGCGGGCCGCGCAGCACCTCGATGCGCTCGATATCCTCGGTCAGCAGGCCGCTGAACACATAGTCGCCGCTGCCGGGGGCATTGGCCTCGACCCCGTCGATCAGCACCAGCACATGGTTGGATTCCCCGCCGCGGATGCGGACCTTGGTCAGCGTCTCGCCGGTCGAGGTGACGGCCAGGCCGGGCAGGTCGCGCAGCGCGTCCTGGACGGTGACGAAACCGCGCGCCTGCAGATCCTCGGCGGTCAGGATGCTGTGGGCGCGGCCATAGGCGCTTTCCACGACCGGCGACAGGCCGCCGGACAGCACGACCGTATCCAGCATCACCGGCTGCTGCGCGTCCTGGCCCAGGGCGGCGGCGGGCAGGAGCAGGGCGGTGGCGGCAAGCAGGGAAACCCGGGTTCTGAACATTCCAAAGCCTTTCCAGCGCGGGGCTTGGCCCGCGATTTGCAGAACTGTCCTGCGGAAAGGCCAAGGGCAGCCCGGCCGCAGCACGGAGACTGTCACCTCTGCGGAACGGCCGCTTTCCGGGCGCGCCCCGCGCCGGGAATGGGTGATCGCTGCGGCAGGTCTCCTGGCTTGCGGATCATTGCTCGGGCCGGCCTTCCCGGGATGCCCCCAGTGGCGCCTGCGGCCTTCGCTCACCGCATACAGTTGCGGGGGCAGCCCCGGCCTTGCCCGGTCCGCGTCGCGGCCCAAGGCGCACCGATGTTCCCTTTTCATCCGGCAGCGCCGGAAACCGTAGCGGCCCCGCATTGCCGCAGCGCAGCCCGTCCTGTCAAGCGCGCCGTGCCGCTGCCGGTTGCCGGCCGGGGGCCGGCCGGGGCGCGGCAAAGGCCCCGTGCCCCGGAAAATACCGATCTGGCCGCAGCTTTTCCCGCCCGGACCCGCCGCCCCGGCGACGGCCCGCCGGCGGCTGCGTCATTCCGCCGCTGCCAGCGTGGCGCGGATCGCCCGGGCCAGCCGGCGGCAGCCTTCCTCCAGCGCCTCGGGCGGGTTGAGGGTGAAGTTGATCCGCAGCGAGCGGCGGTCCTGGCCCTGGGGGTCGAAGACGCTCGAGGGCGAGATGCAGACGCCATGCGCCAGCCCCGCCTGCAGCAGCCGGTCGGTATCCAGCCGCGGGTCGCGGGCCGTGGCCCAGACGAACATGCCGCCCGACGGCACCTGCCAGTCCAGATCGCCCGCCAGATGTTCGCGCATCGCCGCGCAAAGCGCGTCGCGGCGCGCGCGGTAAAGCGACAGGATCGCGGGCCGGATCCGCTCGGTCATGCCGCCTTCCAGCGCCCGCAGCGCCAGCATCTGCGACAGCCCGCTTGTGCACATGTCCGAGCCCTGCTTGGCGGTGGCCAGCGCCGCGATCATCGCGGGCGCCGCGACCACCCAGCCGATGCGCAGGCCGGGGGTCAGTTCCTTGGACAGCGAGCCCATGTAGACCACCGGCCCGGCATAGGGCCCGGGATGGCCGGCCGCCGAGAGGTCGAGCAGCCGGGGCAGTGGCGCGCCCTCGTAATAAAGCACGCCATAAGGGTCGTCCTCGATCAGCCAGGTGCCGGTTTCATGGGCGGCGGCGACCAGCGCCTGCCGCTCGGGCAGCGAGACCAGCCGGCCGCTGGGATTCGAGAAATTCGGCACGGTATAGGCGAACTGCGCGCCCTGCATCGCGGCGCGCGGGTCGTGGTCGTTGCGCTCGATCCGCATCGGGCGATAGCGCGGCGCATGCGGCCGCCAGGCGTCCAGCGCCCCCAGATAGGCCGGGCTCTGCGCGGCGACCGTGCCGCCGGGCTGCAGCAGCACCTTTCCCACCAGCTCCAGCGCCTGCATCCCGCCGGTGGTGATCAGCACGTTGTCGCGGGTCAGCCGCAGGTCGGGGGTCGAACACCGCGCCGCGATCAGCTCGCGCAGGGCCGGCAGGCCGGGGATCGGGCCATAGCCCAGGGATTCGGCCGGGTGGCTGCGGATCACCTCGGCGGCCAGGTCGGCCAGCTCCTCGACCGGCCAGAGCGAGGGTTCGGGCAGGCCGCCGCCCAGATTGATCAGATCCGGGATCTGCCCGGCGGCCAGAAAGACCGAGGTCACGTCATTGGTCTGCGCGAGCCATGGCGCAAAGCCGCGGCGGCTGGCGGCCTGCGGCTGGGCCGGGGCGATGGGGGCGTCGGGCGCGGCGGCATGGGGGGCAGGGGTATGGGGGGCAGGGGCATGTGCGGGCATGGCATCCTCGTGATCCTCGGCAGAGGATAACCGCGCCGACGGCGGATGTCCCTGCAAAGAGTCGCGAGATACTTCCCCTTTGCGCTGCAACTCCCTATGAATTGCCATTATCCTGGCGGGATTCACCATGACCGAGCTTGACGCGATCGACCATCGCATCCTGACCCATCTGCGGGCCGAGGGGCGGATCTCGATCCTCGACCTGGCCGAGCGGGTCGGCCTGTCGCCCACCCCCTGCGGCCGACGGGTCAGGCGGCTGGAGGAGGCGGGCGTCATCAAGGGCTATGCCGCGCGGATCGACCCGCAGGCGCTGGGGCTGGCCATCAGCGTGCTGATCGCCGTCCGGCTGGCCCGGACCGGGCCCGAGGACAATGCCGGCTTCCTGGCCGCGCTGCGCGACCGGCCCGAGGTGGCCGAGTGCTTCCTGGTGACCGGCAACAATATCGACTACATGCTGCGGGTGCAGGTCCGCGACATCGACGCGCTCGGTACCTTCATCCGCGACGTGCTGCAGCGTATTCCCGCGGTGGGCGAGACCTCGACCATGGTGATCCTGAAACAGGGGCTGGACTGAGCGGCCCTGGCCGGCCCGGCTCGCTTGTATCCGCCGGCCATGTGTATCAGAACCGCGGCCAGTCGGGAGGATCGCGATGAACGCTTTGAAAAGGATCGGCATCGACACCTACATGCTGCTGCTGCTCGGCATGGTCCTGCTTGGCCTGCTGCTGCCGGCGCGCGGCATGGCGGCCGAGGCCCTGCGCATCGCGACCTTCTGGGCGGTGACGCTGCTGTTCTTCCTTTATGGCGCCAAGCTGGACCCGGCCTCGGTGCGGGCCGGGCTGCTGAACTGGCGGCTGCAGGGTCTGACCTTCGGCGCCACCTATGCGCTGTTCCCGCTGCTGGGCCTGCTCCTGGCCGCGGCTTTCGGCGGCGTGCTGGGACCGGAGCTGACCCTGGGGCTGCTGTTCCTGGCGGTGCTGCCCTCGACGGTGCAAAGCTCGATCGCCTTCACCTCGATGGCCGGGGGCAATGTGCCGGCGGCGATCTGCGCGGCCTCGCTGTCGAACATGGCCGGGGTGGTGCTGACGCCGCTGCTGGTGACGCGCATCCTGCATCAGGAAGGCGGCGGGGTCAGCCTGGACGCCGTCGAAAAGATCGCCCTCCAGATTCTTTTGCCCTTCGTGGCCGGCCAGTTGCTGCGGCCCTGGATCGGCGGCTTCGTCCAGCGCCACCGGCTGCTGACCATGGTGGTGGACCGCGGCTCGATCCTGCTGATCGTCTATTCGGCCTTCGGCGCGGGCACCGTCGCGGGCATCTGGTCCTCGATCCCGGCCCCAGGGCTGGTGCTGTGCTTCCTGGTGGTCAGCCTGTTCCTGGCGCTGGCCATGGCGATCATGCTGGGGGCGGGGCGGCTGTTCCGCCTGCCGCCCGAGGATCGGGCGGTGCTGTTCTTCTGCGGCTCGACCAAGAGCCTGGCCAGCGGCCTGCCCATCGCGACGGCGATCTTTCCGGCGGCGACCGTCGGCGTCACCGTGCTGCCGGTGATGATCTATCACATGATCCAGCTGCTGGTCTGCTCGGCCATCGCGCAAAGGCAGGCCCGCGCCCGGATGTGAGCGCGGGACCGGCCCCGGGGATCAGTGGCCCCCGGCCCGGATCAGCGGCACCTCGTTGCCCTCTGCGTCGAACAGCTTGCCGTCGGCATAGTAATCGCCATCGCGGAGCTGGGCGATATCCGCATAGCGGATCGTCCGTTCCGAGGCGGCGCCGAAGACCGAGGGCTGGTCGGAATTGCCGGCCGTCAGGTGGTTGAACAGCAGGTTCAGCGTGATCGCCATCAGCGCCGAGGAACTGATGCCGGAATGGAAGATGGTCTCGACCCAGGCCGGGAACTGGTCGTAGAAGCTGGGGATGACGATCGGGATGGTGCCGAAGCCGATCGAGCTGGCGACGATGATCAGGTTCATGTTGTTGGCGTAATCCACCCGCGACAGGGTGCGGATGCCGCTGGCCGCGACCGTGCCGAACAGCACGATGCCGGCCCCGCCCAGCACCGGGCTGGGGATCGCCGCGACCACCCGGCCCATGACCGGCAGCAGCCCCAGCGCCACCAGGATCAGCCCGCCGGTCGCCACCACATAGCGGCTCTTGACCCCGGTGACCGCGACCAGGCCGACATTCTGGGCAAAGGCGCTTTGCGTGAACGAGCCGAAGAAGGGCGCGAGCATGCTCGACAGCATGTCGGCGCGCAGGCCGTCGCCCAGGCGCCGCGAATCCACCTTGGTCTCGACGATCTCGCCCACCGCGAAGATGTCGGCCGAGGTTTCGACCAGCGTCACCAGGATGACGATGAACATCGAGATGATCGCCGCGACCCCGAAGGTCGGATAGCCGAAATGGAAGATCTGCGGCAGGGCGAAGACCGGCCCCTCGGCCACGCGCGAGAAATCGGTCATGCCGAAGGCATAGGCGATGACGGTGCCGATCACCAGGGCCAGCAGGATCGACAGCCGCGAGATCGCCGCATTGCCCACCTTGCTGAGCAAAAGCACGATCAGCATGGTCACCCCGGCCAGCAGGATATTGGCCTGGCTGCCGTAATCGGCGGCGGCGCGGTTGCCGCCCATGGCCCAGGATCCCGCCACCGGCATCAGCGTCAGGCCGATGGTGGTGATGACGATGCCGGCCACCAGCGGCGGAAAGAAGCGCGTGATGCGCGAAAAGACCGGCGTGATCAGCAGTCCCAGAAACGACGAGGCGATCACCGCGCCGAAGATCGCCTGGATGCCGCCATTGCCCGAAATGGCGATCATCGTCGCCACCCCGGCGAAGGATACGCCCTGTACCAGCGGCAGCTGGCAGCCGAAGAAGGGCAGGCCGATGGTCTGCAGCAGCGTCGCCGCGCCGCCGGCGAACAGCGATGCGGTGATCAGCAGCCCGATCTCGGCCGGCGACAGCCCGGCGGCCTGGCCGACGATCAGGGGCACGGCGACGATGCCGCCATACATGGTCAGGATATGCTGGAAGCCATAGGCCAGATTGGCGAAAGGCCCCAGCTTCTCATCCTCGGGCCGGCTTGATTCGGTTGTCGGATATGTGGTTGACTCCACGGACATCTCCCCCTCTCTCCGCGCGCAGGCTCTCCTCCTGCGGGATCGGGCGGAACTTATCGGCAGAAACCGGGAGCAACTTTAACAGAAAGCTATAAGCTGAGTTGAGGATTGGTATAAAACACGCCGATCCTGCCGGTCTTGTGCCTTGGGCGATCATCGCGGCGGTGTCGGCGCGAGATCTGCAAGACGCCCCTAGTGCTTCAGGCTGCGTGCCAGCACGGCCTTGACCGCAGCGGGATCCATCGGCTCGCCCAGGAAATCGTGCATCGCGCGGATATGCTCGGGGTCCGAGACCAGTCTTTCGTAATCCAGCATCATCGTGCAATCGGGATGCTCGGCGATATAATCCGCGAACAGCCGCTCGGCCAGCCGCAGCTGGGAAAAGACCTGTTCCCGCGGCTGCTTGGCCCACCAGCTGGACCTGGCGACCGCCTCGTGGTTGCGGCGCTGGAACAGGAAGCGCGTCTTGGGAAACGCCGCCCGCATGATGTCGAGATGGTGGCGAAAGAAGCTCGGATCTTCGTGGAATCGGATTTCCTTGAAGCCGCAGACCCGACAATCCTTGGGCGGGCGCAGCATCTGGCGCACGAACAGATCCATCAGCGCCAGGCTGAACTCGTCGGGGTTCACCTTTTCCGCTCCGGCCCAGGGATCCCAGGGCTTGCCGAGGATCGGCTGCAGGTAAGGCCGCCGCTCGGCACGTGGCTTCCCGAGATCCTCGCGGCGCCAGCGGAACATCTCGTGCTCGCGCACCAGATGGATGGCTTTGGCGAAAAGATGCGTCAGATTCGCGTTCTCGCCGCGGATGGCATAGCCCGGAATCGCGTTCAGCAGGCTCTGGGTCAGGGTCGAGCCCGAACGGCCATAGGTCACGACGAAGACATAGCCGTCCCGAGGGGCGAAAAGATGGCGATAGGTTGGCATCCGGACCGGCCCTCTTCGGTTTGCGCCAGCCTTAACCCGGCATGGGGCAAGGGGTAAAGCCTGCCGCCGCCCTGTGTCGACCCGGCGGCTGTGGTCGCGCCCGACCGGGGCGGAGAACCCCGCGCGCGAATCGTCTTTTGCAGCCTTGCCGTGCAGCAGAGGAAATTTCTGCTTTAATCGCAGGTCGTTGCCTAAAATTTACTCTTCCAGGCGCTGATCCTACTAGCGCTACTACAACTTTGACGCTAGGACTGAACCTGTTCTTTTCGTCAGGTTAAAAGCCGGTATCGCACTGCCAAAAGGTGTTGGCCTTTGTCATGCCTCTGTCGCGAGTTGAAGAGTAAATAGCAACTGCAGCCCCCTGTCCGGGGGATCAGGTCAGCTCCGGTTTGGCTTTAAAAAAAAATAGAGTGCACCATGACCTCGTTCATCGTCGATGGACGCGTGCAGCAACTTGCGCGCGGACTTCTGCCCGAAAACGTTGAAATTGAAGCGCTGGGATTTGGGAAGGATGGGATCGGATCCGATTATCCCGTCGATCGCCCGTTTCTCGCCGCGATCGCCCTGGCCGGCCACGCCGAGGAGCTGCGTACGGCGCTGGCCGGCAGCCCGCATGCACGGCTGGCCCTGATCGAGCTGGATCCGCGCCATCCCGATGCCGGCCGCGCCGAGATGATCCGGCTGTTGCTGGGCGAGATCGCCGCCTCGCATCGCCAGATCGGCGAGGCGCGGGCGGTGGCGGCGCAGCTTCGCTCGGAAAGCATCGGCATCAAGACCCGATTGCGCGACATCGAGAACCTGCTTTACAGCCTTGGCAACCCGCAACTGTCGAACGCCCTCAGTTGGCAGCCGACGGGCGCGCTGCTGGCGCTGTCCAGCGGACAGACGGTGGTTCAGAACCTGCCGATCAACGCGGTCAGCCTGACGGCGATCGACCTGTGGTTCCCGCAGGTGGTGCTGCCGGTGATCGCCGGCCTGACCCTGGCGGTCGAGGATGCCGCCGGGCTGGTCTATCCGCTGCGGGCGGTCAGCCCGGACATGGGGCTGGAAACCGGCTGGATGCGGTTCTGCCTGGCCGAACCGATCGCCGGAATCGGCCGGGATTGCCGGCTGAAGTTGACCTGGACGGGTCCGGGCAGCATCACGCTGGGCCTTGGCCAGCCGGTTCCCGACCCGCGCTTCCGCGCCACCCCGGACACCGGAACCGCCCCCGCCGAGACCCTGGCCATGCGGGCCTGGCAGTCCTTGGGCGGCGTCCGGCTGCCCGCCTGCACGCCGGCCCTGTCCAGCGGCAGCGCCGCCTCGATCCACGAGGCGGAGTTCATCGCGCCGTCCAGCCTGCCGAGCCCCGAGCTTTTCGCCCAGCCGCCCGTGGTGACCGACCATGTATCGACGGCCTTCTGGGAAAGGGAGGATGCCATTCTGGTGCATCCGTCGCGCAGCGGCCCGGCCTGTGCGATCATCCGCGGCGTCGATCTGGCCGGCCTGTCGCATGTCTCGGCCCTGGTCACCGTGGGTCATGTGCGTGCTCCCAGCCTGAATTTCGCGGTCGGCGTGGCGCCGCATGGGCTGGTGGACGAGGATGGATTCTGGCAGCGCCGCATCGGGCCGTGGATGACCGGCATGCCGGCACAGGGCTGGGGGCAGGTGCATTGCATTCCGGCGGAGCCGATTACCGGCAAGGCCGATATCCTGCTGGCTGCCTCGCTGGCGACGGATATGCCGAACGATCTGAGCTGGGGGCTGTTCCGGGGCTTCCGCTTCTCGCGCGGGGCGACAGCCGCCGCGGCCAACCGGCCGGACGTCGCCCGAGGCTACGAGGTGTCGGCATGAGCCGGGGCCCGCGGGTGTTTTCCTCGGTCAGCGCCGCGGCGGCACAAGGCGGCAGCCGGTCGATCAGCGTCGTCATCCCCATCAAGGGGCACCCGGTTCTGCTGGACGATGCCATCGCCTCGGTGCAGCGCGAGATCGAGGCGGGCACGATCCAGCGCCTGATCGCGGTCAATGACGGTTGCAGCTATGCCGAAACGTCGGAAAGCCTGACGGCCTGGCAGACGCTTCTGGGCGACAGCATGCAGGTGCTGTCGTGCCGCAATGGCGGGCTGAGCGCGGCGCGCAATCGCGGCATCGACGCCGCGCTGAAGGCCGATCCGCAGCTCGAGGGCATCTTCCTGCTGGATGCCGACAATATCCTGGCGCCGGGCGCCGGCGCCACCATGCGCCGGCTGATCGACACCCATCCGCAAGCCGACTGGTTCTATCCCGATTTCGACTTCTTCGGACAGGCCGGCCATTACATCACCGATCGCCGGCACGAGCTGTTGTTTCACGCCCAGATCAACATCTGCGAGGCCGGCAGCCTGATCCGCCGCCGGGTCTTCGAGGCCGGCATCCGTTTCGACGAGGGCATGAGGCGCGGCTACGAGGATTGGGACTTCTGGCTGTCGGCCGCCAAGGTCGGGTTCAGGGGGCAATCCGCCGCCCAGCCCCTGCTGCTTTATCGCAAGCGTCCCGTCAGCATGCTGAGCAATTCGCATGATGCCGATGCCGAGCTGCGCCGCTATCTGGAACAGAAGCACAACTGGCTTTTCAACACTCCGAAGCTGCTGGAACTCGAGGCGGCGCGCTTCCCGCGCTTCGCGGTCGTCGAGGGCCAGGGGAACACGGTCCGCGTGCAGACCGATCCCGGCCAGAGCCGCGAAATCACCTTGCAGGAGCTGGAGCGCCAGATCATGGCGCATTTCGCCGAGCCTTTCGCCAACCATGCCCCGGCCTATCTGGTGTTCCTGCGCGAGGGGGTCTCGGCGCGGTTGCTGGATCACCGGCTGCTGCACAGTTTCTTCTGGAATGCCGAGCGTCGCTGGGCCCGGGCCGAGGAGCGGCCGCAATTCGACCTGTTCTATCTGGATCCCTCGTCCAGCGGCCATCGGATCAGCAATGCTTTCGACGATCCCGACCGGCTGGCGGACGGGGTGGTGATCGACCTGACGGCGGTGCATGACCTGGTCATGGGCTTGGACGAGGATGCGCTGCGCTGCATCGACCAGCTGCCCTCGCGGTTCCGCGTGCGGAGCTGGGCGATGGCGCTGGAGCGCATGACCCGGCTGGACCAGAAATCCGCCAGCGGGCTGGAACTGCTGCGCAGCTTCATCCTGCAGCTGAGCCGCAGCCGCTTCCGCGCCGCCCTGGGGCAGCGCTGGGAATGGCGGGAACAGGGCGGCGCGGTGGACCGCGGCATGGCTGTCCAGATCCCCCGCAAGATCTCGGGCGGGGGTGTGGTGTTTCCGCTGCTGAAGCAGCCGGGCAAGCGCGACCTTGCCTTCGTCCTGCCGATCTTCGATTTCGGCGGCGTCGAGAAGGTCGTGGCCTCGATGGCGCGCGAGCTGGCGCAGAACGGCTTCCGCTGTCACCTGGTCGCGGTCAGCGACCGGCCGATCCATCCCGACGGCTGGGCGCTGCAGGCTTTCGCCACGGTGAACTGGATGCCCGATCCCAGCGCCATCGACTGGACCGGGACCGAGTTCCTGGGCACCGCCGAGCCGAGCTGGGGCAACTGGCACGAGAAAGCCGACCTGATGGGGCTGCTGTCCTCGATGGATGTGGTGATCAACGCCCATTCCGGCGCGCTGCACAAGGTGGCCGACCACCTGCGCCGGCGCGGCATCACCATGATCGACCACGAGCACCTGCTGGAGCGCAGCGCCTATGGCCGCAGCTATGGCCCGCCCAAGCTGGCCCTTGCCTATGAATATGCCTATGACCTGGTCCTGACCTGTTCCGAGGCGCTGCGGGTCTGGATGCACGGTCACGGCATCCCGCGCGAAAAGCTGATGGCGGTGGTCAACGCGCCGGGCTATCCGCTCTCTGCCGGGGCCGCCCGCAAGGTGATGGACGAGCGCGCGCGGCGCGATCCCGCCGCGCCGCTGCGGGTGCTGTTCATGGGCCGGCTGGACCCGCAGAAGGGCGTTCACCGCCTGGCGGCGATCTATCATGCCCTGGCGCTGCGCGCGCCGCAGATCAGCCTGACCATTGCCGGCGGCTCGGTCGTCGACACCGCCGAGGCCGATTTCTCGTTCCCGCGCCGCACCCGGATGCTGGGTCCGGTGCGCGGTCCCGAGGCGCTGACCCGCTTGCTGGCCGACACGGACGTGATGATCCTGCCCTCGCATTACGAGGGCCTGCCGCTTTCCGTGCTCGAGGCGCAGCGCTGCGGCGTGGTGGTGCTGGCCACCAATGTCGGCGCCATGGACGAGGCGATCCAGCACGGCAGCACGGGCTTTATTCTGCCCGAGGCCGGTTGCGAGGACAGTTTCGTCACCATGATCGCCGCCCTGGACAAGGACCGGACGCTTTTGACGCGGATCTCGGAGAATGCCGCCCGCATGGCCCGCGACTGGTCGCTGACCGTCGCGCCCCTGCTGGCATGGCTGAAGCGGCGGCAGGGGGAGCCGGCCGCCGAGGGTAGGGGGAAGAGACAGTTTGATGTGTTCAGGAGCAAGATGTGACGACTCTCTATGAAGCAGCGATGCGCAATTTCTGCGCGGCGGCAGATATTCTGGAAGCATTGCAATCGACCCGGCTGGATCTGGTGGGCGAGGCGCGGAACGGGCTGATCGGCCGCCCCCGCCTGGCCTTGGGCGGCGGATACAACGACGTGACCTCGTTCTTCGGGGCATGCCTGCCGGTCAGCGGCCGCGCCGAATTGCTGGCGGCCGAGAACGGCTCCGGCGTTGAACTGCGCTGCAGCAGCGCTGACTGGCTGACGCTGGAGGGCACGCTTGCCGGCGAGGTCATCACAGATTCCTGCTATGTCGAGATGCAGCTTTCCGCGGATCGGCCCGTCATCGCCGATGTCTTCTTGCGGGAGTTCCTGGACGGCGGCGCCGTGCGGGATACCGGCCACCGGGAATGCCATCTTTCCGTCGGCGGCGTCGCCGTCTGCAAGCTGGCGCTGCCGGAGCTTGCCGAGGAGGTGACCGCCCGGCGGGTGATCATCCACCTGCGCCATCCGGCGGCCCGGCTGATCATCGACCGCCTTGCCATCACCCTGACCTGACCGTGCCCATGCCGATGGCGACGAAGCTCCTCTGCCTGCCGAAAGACTGCCAGCCATGCAGATGAATCTGGATTTCTGCTTCCTGGACGATGCCGGCATCGTTGCGGTCGCAGGCTGGACCACCCAGCCGCGACCGGAACTGCGCCTGCATGTCGATGACGCCGTGCTGTCCCCTGTCGCGGTGACGCGCCATGTGCGCCGTGACCTGCGCAGCAACGAGCCCATGGGGGTGATCGCGCTTTTCGATCTGTCCGCCCTGGGCGGAGATGCCGCGCACGCGACGATCCATCTGGGTGAAGGCAACGAGTTCAACGAGATCCGCGACCAGCGCCTGGTCGAGGATGCGCGGCGGCTGGTCGAGATCGGGGTGGACGAGGTGTTCTTCGCGCTGCTGCGGCTGATCGCCCAGCGGCGGCTGATCCTGTCGGATGAGCGGGTCGGACGCGAGATCTGCGCGCGCCTGCGCATGGCGCCCTCGGCCGCGTCCGAAACCGAAAATCACGTCCTGGCCGTCGACCGCTGCCAGATGACCGCCGCCGGACAGGGCGCGGTCATCGGCTGGTACATGCCGGCCCAGACCAGGACCGAGCCGCTTTGCGCCCTGGCGGTCGGCGACGAGACGGTCGTTCCCGTCGACCTACTTCCCGCCAGCATAGCACGGGCCGATCTGGCGGGCTATGCGTCGCGCTATCGTTTCACCGGCCATGACGGCTATTGCGGCGGCTGGCGTCTGCCCGGCGCCTCGTCGAACCCGGCACGCCTGCTGCTGATGATCCCGGGCGAGGACTTCCTGCCCGGCGTCATGGTCCCGGTCGAACCCGTCGCGGCGGCCGACCTGGCCCAGCATGTCACCGTGGCGGCCCTTGGCCTCGACGACATCGCGGATCGCAGCCGGCTTCGCCGCGCGATGCTGCCGGGCGTGCTGCCCACGCCCCGCGTGTCCGAGCCGGCCGGGAAAGGGCGGGATGGCGACGATATCCTGCTGATCCTCGACCACGATCTGGCCGACAGCGACCTGCGCGATGTCCTGCGTCGCATCGGCCCCCATCTTCCTGATCGCCTGCGGCTGCAGCTTTTGCGTCCGCGGCTGACGCCCGTATTGCAGAATGCCATTGATGGCGCCGCGCGCGAGATCGGGGCCGGGCTGCTGCTGCAGGACGTATCGCTGCGCATCGCCCGGCCCGAGGCGATGCCCGAATGGGTGGTCTTCGCGCGCAGTTCGACATTGTTCCAGTTCGCCGCCGATCCGGCCTTTGCCGATTTCCGCGATCCGCGCGTCACCATGCTGGACCCGATCGGTACGGTGATGGCCGCCCCCGCCGCGCAGGCCGCGCGTCTTGCCCGCGATCTGTTGCCCTTCGTGCTGTCGATGCCGGCCGCGCCCTTCTTTGCGCTGCTGGATCAGCTCCCCGGCTGCTTCCTGACCGAAGAGGCGCGGGTCCGGCTGCTGGCCGAGGCGCTGATCCGGCAGGGCGCCGCCATGGCGGGCCGGACCGACATGCATCGTTATTTCGAGGGCAAGTCCGGCCCGCATTGCCAAAGCCTCGCCGACGGCCGCGACTGGCATTCCTTCGATGCCGAGAGCCGCCAAATGGTCGAGGAGGCCTACGCATGAGCCGCACGGTCATCGTATCCCATTCGCATCCGAACCTGCGCTACGGCGGCGGCGAGGTGGCGGCCTATCGCCAGTTCCAGCACCTGCTTTCGCTGGGCGAGGACGTGTTCTTCATCGGCTCGACCATCGGCCCCGAGGACAGCGCCCGGTATTTCGACCCCAGCCAGCAGGTCATCAGCTTCGGCCCGCGCGACTTCTGCCTGCGCGGCCGCGGCATGGATGCCTTTACCATGGAACATGCCGAGATCCGGGACGAGGACTGGATCTTCGAGTTCCTGCTGGCCCTGCAGGGCGATGTCTATCACTTCCACCATTTCTGGAACATCGGCGCCGGCACCATCCGCCGGCTGCGCGCCGCTCTGCCGCAGGCGAAATTCATCTGCACCCTGCACGAATTGACGGCAATCTGCGCCAATCACGGCCAGATGGTGAAACGCTCGGGCGAACTTTGCCATGCCGCCAGCGAAGTCGCCTGCGCCGCCTGCATAGCGCGGCCGCCGATCGATTTCGTGCTGCGCCAGACCCGGATGCGCGAGCTGCTCGACCTGTTCGACCACCTGCTCTCGCCCAGCGAGTTCCTGCGCCGGCGCTTCGAGGACTGGGGTTTGGCCCCGGGCCGGATCGCGGTGATCGAGAACGGCCTGGCCTATCCGACCGGTTTCCGGCCCGAAACAGAGGCCGAGCTTCTGACCAAGTCCGGCCGCTTCGCCTTTTTCGGACAGGCCACGCCGACCAAGGGCCTTGATGTGCTGATCCGCGCCGCTTCGTTGATCGAGGCGCGGAAGGAGGCGTTCGACATGCCGCTCAGCCTCGAGATCCACGGTGTGGACAAGGAGGGCTTTGCCCGCATCTGGCCCGATCTGGAGGTTCCGGACAGTGTCCATTTCCGCGGCAGCTATCGCCCGCAGGACTGCGTGGAGATCATGCGGGGCTATGGCTGGATCATCATCCCGTCGATCTGGTGGGAGAACTCGCCGGTGGTGATCCAGGAAGCCCGCGCCGCCGGCACCCCGATGATCGCGTCGGATATCGGCGGCATGGCCGAAAAGACCGAGGGCTGGGGCGTGCAGTTCCGCGCCGGCGATCCGGTGGCATTGGCCGATGCGATCCTGTCGGTGCATGGTAACGTGGAAACCTTGACCGATCAGAAATGCCTCATCACCGCGCCATTGAATCTGGCAGGGTTTGTCGAGATTTGGCGGAGCACCTGCCACATTTCGCGTAAGGACACCATCGCAAGAGAGCGAAAGATGTAATGACCCACAAGACCATTCCTTACCGCTATTATAATACCATTCGAAATTGCGGTGACGCTGTGACGGCCTATATATTGGCAAAGGTTTTTGAAGTGACTGGGCGTGTCGTTCCGGTGACCGAAGATCACCTGCTTGCGATTGGCAGCGTCTTCTTCATGGCAAGCAAGAAGTCGCATATCTGGGGTTCCGGCGTTATGAACCCCAAGATGAATATTCCCGGAGTTGATCCGTCTTTGATCAGCGCATTGCGGGGGAAAAAAACCGTCGCTTACCTTCGTTCGCTTGGCCACGACATTCCTGATCTTCCTCTCGGCGATCCGGGCGTTCTTATTTCCGAATTTATGCAGCCCTCGGCAATCAGCAAGTATCGTGCCGCTGTCGTCCCACATCACAGTGGTTTTGGCAGCAAACGCTGGCAAGCCGCTCGCGAAAGCTCCGAAATATGCCTGGTGGACATGATGGACGATACTCTTCTGCCGATCCAGATGATCGCAGAATCAGATGTCGTCCTTTCGCAATCCCTTCACGGGCTGATCTTTGCCGCTGCCCTTGGGAAGCCTTATCTGTGGATCTCCGGACATAGTGACGAGTTGTGGAACTGGAAGTTTCAAGATTGGTTCACCACCTGCGAAAACGCCCAAACTGAGCCGGTATTGCTTAACGTGCCTTTGGAAGGGATGATCCGGCGTGCGGAGCTTCGTCCCTGTATTATTGATCGCGCGGCACTGAAGGCCGCGTTCCCGCGCCAACTGATAGAGGAACATGATGATCCGGTTCCGGACTTCGATTTCCATCGCCGCGCCTCTCCCGCGCAGGTTTTTCTTGATGGAGAGTTCTTTGGAAACACAACGGACCCTGTTCAGGACGTGCGCGAATTTACGAAAAAAGCAACACGTATCAAGAATTCTGTCTTTGCCCGTATGCCGGAACCGACATACACGGCGATCATATCGAACAGATCTACGCATATTCCTGACCGCGTCGCGCTCCTCCAGGGTCAACGCTATCTGGACGAGCATCGCGATATCCAGTTCATCTGGTATCCGGCGGACGTTCCCTCTCAGAGCCACCACCGGTTTGTGAAGGCAGGAGTCCGACTTTCTTCAGGGGCTCTTGGCGATGGAAGCGTCTTGCTGCGACCGTGCGACCATCTACCTGCAGACGCTGAATACGCGATCTACAGTGACTGGCAGCAGAAAGAGAAAGGCGACATTCCGAAGGAGTTTTGAGGGATAGGTCCAGCGCAGAAAGACAATAGCGTCGCTCCAGGCTTCACCAACCCCGCTGCGGAAAGAAAAATGAGGTGTCGAGTATCATAGCGCCTGCGAATGAAACCTACTGTGAATGTTGTGTTCGCAAAAAGGAAAGAACATGAAGATAGCCTTGTTATGGTCGAGCAAGGACTGTGGCCTCTACTCGAACTCGGATTTCGATTTGCTTAACAAGCAGATCGGAATGAACAATGGGAACTTGGCCTTTGTCTATGCTATCAGCCACCAGATCGAGGGAGAGATTGACTTCTTTCCGTGGCACACATCGCCGGAAAAGTTGAACACCTATGATTTCATTGTTTTTCCTGGGGCGAATCAGCTCGGAAAACACACGGATCTCGGTTCGATAGCTGGCACCTTGGCAAAAGTGACCAAGCCGGTTATTGTGATCGGCTTGGGCGCGCAGGCGAAAGGGTTCGATGCCGATATTGAGTTGACAGAAGGGACGGCAAACTGGCTTGAAGTGTTAATTGAGAACGGGAAGCGTAACGGAATTCGGAATATATATACGCGAGGGCCTTACACGACCGAGCAAATATACAAGTTGACCGGCGTAAAGACTTTGGCGAACGGCTGCCCTTCCCATTTCATCAATGCGCGACCGGATCTCGGTCGGAGGGTTGAGAGAAACTGGAAAAAAAACCCTCTTCCGCAGCGCATCGCAGTTGCCGGTGGACATGAAAGTTGGGAAAATACACGGGTTATAGAGCAACAGCTTGTCGCTCTCATGATGGATCCGATGTTTCCCGGAGTTTATATTGTCCAGTCCATGGACAATATGATAAAATTGTCGCGTGGCTTGTTTGATGATATTCCTGACTCCTCGTTTGATTTATTGAGAAATCATATAGCGCCTCATTATTCGAAAGAGCAGTTTTCAAGCTGGGCATTAAATTATGCCCGATCTTATTATGATGTCGCCTCATGGATGGATGAGCTTCGCAGGTACGACCTGCTCATTGGCCCCCGTTTTCATGGAGCGCAACTTGCCATACAGGCTGAGCGCATGGGCTGCACGATCACGATTGATACTCGTACTGAGGAGATGTGCCGAGAAACGGGTGTCCCGTTCTTGCGAGCGGAGGATCTGGCCATGCCTCTCACGAGAAGTCACTTGAAAGAGCTTATAAAATTCGACAGTGAATCTTATGATGCGCTCCGCGCGGCTAGATGCGCTCGTTATGTCGAGTTCCTTAAGGCGGCGGGCTTAAGGCCTTCCAAGCATCTTGTTGAAATATCCAATGCATAAACAACGCAATTGCATGAACAGCACAACTTCATAAGGGCGATGGAATGCGAGAGCTGATCTTGATCAGAACGCACTTTTATTGTGAGGCGACCGAACGATTCTATAATTATCTTAAGTCAACATCGAATCGTGATATCGCGTTTGTTTGCGATGAAACAAATGGCAATGTCGACGTCGGGTGCGGAAAGGTCAAGATTTCAATATCCGCTGACACAATAAGGGAAATGGGGCTGTACGTGCCCTCGAATTTTGGCTGGCTTTGTGGGGATTACTTTATATATGCTGCATCGCAGCTTCTCCGGGGATATGATAGATATTGGCTATTGGAATCCGATGTAAGGTTGAGCATGAGTTCGAGCGCCAATTTTTTTGATGCGTTTTCTGAAGATTTTTCAGATATTTTTGCCTTTCATGTGTATAAAGCAAAAAGCAATTGGTATTGGTATAAGCCGATGTCCCACTTTGAATGCGACGTCTATGCATGCCTGTTTCCCTTTATAGGGATAACCAGGGCGGCGGCAGACTTTGCATTTTCTGCCAGAAAGGAGATCTCGAAGACCTTCGATGGAGTCGTTCCAAGAAGTGAGAGAAGGCGCTGGCCAAACGATGAATCGTTCCTGATGACGACTTTGATGGCAAATGGTTTTACCTGCAGGAATATGAACGACGGGGCTATTAAATATATAACAGGCGAGACCTTTGGGGTGGGCTTGCCTAAATCGGATATCAGGCTTTCTAAGCAGGATCCGGATGGGATGATATATCATCCGGTTCATTTCAGTGAAAGATTCACCGCGAAAGCAGACAGGTGGCTAACCACTTACATCAAGAGCAAGGCAACAGCTGAAAAAATGCGTGATGTCTTTACGCAGGAGTTCATGGATGACTTCAGAGCGGAGTCAAATGAGCAGGAATTCGCGTTGTTTCGGGAGAGGTTGCATAAAGCCATTGAGGATTCTTCTAAGTCGTGTTGACTCTGTTGCACAAAACGGCTGTTGGCCGAGGTTCTCCTTTCCTCGGATAGATTTATCCCGGGGCTGCTGTGACAGGGACGCCGAACGCGGTGTAATCGTTCAGGACGGCGATGCGGACTTGGAGCTCCACCACCTAGCGGTCAAAGTCTCGCGCCATGAGCCGTTGGCCCAACAGCTTCACACAATGCATCTTTGTTTCGACGCGGCTTCGGCGGTGGTATCCGGTCCATTGTAACCGACCGACTGTTATCGCGGCGACTGTGTCTTGATGCGGCCTTGTTGCACCAAGGAGGCCTGAGATTCACTTTGGGAATCCAATATAGTAGCCGAATGGCCTGAGCAGACCGCCGAAGCCGACCTGCAAGACCACCAACTGGCATGCGTACAACCAGGCGCTGAGGCAGCGCGGATCTCTGACCGTCTGGTTCGATCCCTTGATGCAGTGGGAAACAGTGGCGTCAGGGCGGCGTGGCTGCCAGCAGGCCTAGAGCGACGCTGCGATTCGGCCTGCCTGACCATCAAGGTTCTCTTCGGCCGGCCGCTCCGCCAGGCCACCGGCTTCGTGGCAAGCCTTCCGGAGCTCTCGGGGCTCGGCTGGGCCGTGCCGAACTTCGGCACCCTTTCCCGGCGGCGGAAGACCTTGGAGGTCGTCATTCCATTTCGTGGTTTCAAGCGGCCGTTACACCTGCTCGTCGACAGCACCGGCATCAAGGTGGAGGGCGAAGGAGAGTGGCACAGGCGCAAGCATGGCGGCTCGAAACGAAGGGTTTGGCGCAAGGTCCATCTCGGGAGCGACGAGGAAACACTCGAGATCCGGGCGGTGGCAGTCACTTCAGGCAATGTCGGCGATGCTCCGATGCTGTCGGACCTGCTTGCCCAGATCCCGTGTAGGGGGACTAACTCTGGCACTGGACATGGATTTGTGCCGAAACCCCACAAAAGCCTGACAGGACGGAAGAAAAGGTGCCCTCGGGCGTGTCCCGCCCCTATGCCGGCGTGTCCTGATCCATCGTCGTGTTCACCAAGACCGGCGTCGGCGGCACAGATGACGTCTGGTTCTACGACGACATCCGTGGCGACCGTGCTGTCATCGCAAAGGAGGCGGTGGTGCCCCAGGAGCCAGAGATCACCGGGGCGGCTGATCGGCTCCTCCGGGGTTTGCGGGATCTCGTTTTCGCTCTCCTGCGGATTGGTGCCCGCATCGAGGCTCGACATCAGCGCGTTCACCTCGTCCTCGGTGAAGCCCGTCAGACCGAGGTCGAAATCCGCCTCCAGAAGGTCCGCCAGTTCGAGGTTCAGCAGGTCCTTGTCCCATTCGGCATTCTCGCCCGAACGGTTGTCCATGATCCGGAAAGCGCGGACCTGGGACGCGGTCAGCCCTTTGGCGACATGCACCGGCGCGGTCTTGAAGCCGAGCTTGCGCGCAGCTTCCAGCCGGGTGTGCCCGGCCAGCACGACCATCGCCTCGTCCACCATGAGGTTCAGGTAGGGGGAGTATGGCGGCAGGTTGAAAATGGTTTTAGCCGAGCTTCAACAACGGCAGCCTTTCCTCAGGCACTTGGGCCATGTAGGCCTCGCGCCACTCGTCGTTGATGCTGGCTGACTGTCGTTGAGTTCGAACCGGCTCGTCTACCTGTTCCCGCGACGGCATGTCCGCATCCAGACGTTCCAGCATCTGTTTCATCAGCGTTGGTCGCAGGCTTGGATCGACGAGGTCCTCGAACGCCACCCGAAGGACTGGCAATTTTTCCTGCTTTGAGAGGTACGACCCCCAAAAATTGTTTTCCGCGCGAAGATTATTGAGGTTCCTCTCGATCGCGGCAAAATCGTACCTTGGCTCTGCTTTTCTTGGCGCACCAGAAATCCACTGACCGGTCTGAGCCGCGATGGTATATGATATCGCCTGTCCCAAGATGTCTCGGCGATAAATCCAGAACACGGCGCGGAGATCGCCGAGAATGCTGATGTCGTATTCGCGACGGAATGGCGCAAATTGGTGCCAATGGGCCTTCAGGCCGAACCAGCCGGTTGGGCCGGTCCGGTGTCGGATCACTTCGCGCAGGGTGGGCTCTACTTCTTCCGTCCCGAAGCGATGCATCCACAGCTTCAGATTAGCTCGATGAAGGTATTCCAGCGGCACACCGAACGGCCCTGCGTCCTTCAGCATGTGCCCGAGCATATGGCTGCCGGACCTAGCCGTGGACGCGATGAGGTAGGTGCGAACAGGCCCCTCATAGGCCGGCAGGTCCATGTCGGTGGAGAACTGCTGGGGATACGGACTTAGCCGCTCGTAGAGAGATTGCATCGTTTTCCGTCGCCTGGGGGAAATTGTTCCTTCATCTTAGGGGTGATGGGAGACCGCGCAAGACTCCGCACGCAACTTTTATGCTGGGTCAGGGCATCACATGCCTCGAATTCTGCCCTGGGAACGCCCATATTCTTCACGGCATTCCGGGGCGCCCATGGGCATTCGGCGCGACGGCGATGTAAAAGCTTTTGCCCGGCTCGATGCACTGCGCAGGGCGTGCGGATGATCGACGACGGGGTGCCGTTGCGCGATTGCCATGCGGTTGAGGCCATCCCGACCGCCTCCGTCCGCAACCCCGACAGTCGTCCCGTTGCGCTGGCGCCTGCCAGACACGATACGAACGACCATCACGCTTCTCGACGGCCGATCGGCGTCGCCTATCCCGTGGATCGCTGGCCTGAACTAGGCTGGATGGGCGCACTGGAAGATCTGGTGCAGGCTCTGCGTGAGCCAGGGCTTACCCTCTGGGTCGCAAGCCCTGCCTGCTGGATGCACCGCCGCTCTGCGTATCGTTAGGGTCGAATGTCCCTTGCAGGCGCTGACCGCTCGTCTGCCCTTTGGTCAACACGGCGCGCTGCGGCTGGTCGCCTCGCACGGACCCCAGAGTCCTGTCGATGTACAGGACAGCATGGATCGCGGTAGCAGGGGGATGTCGATTCCCGCGAAGATCGGCTGCGTGCCCCAGGTCCCGAACGCGTGGGTCAAGAGGCCGAGATCGACAGCGGCAGGCGTCCCGAGCGATATGGCCGAGAGGATCAACGGCCTGTTCAAGGCCGCGCTCAGCCACTGCCGTGGCCCTTGGCGCAGCTGTGAGGGCGTCGAATATGCCATACTGGGGCGGGTGGACTGGGTCAGCGACCGACGTCCCCTCGAACCCATGTGAAACATCCCGCCCACCGAAACAGAGGTCAACTTCTATGCTGCTCTGCACCCATGGGCAGCGTAACTAACGAAAAATCAGTCTCCGGCAAACCTGGTGCGGTTTACAATGAGACAGTTCCAAGAGTCGCTCGCGCTTGCCTTCCCGGAAGATCTGGCCCACCGTCGGCTGATCTGTCCCAGCGGCGTCATGGCCGTCTCGTCCCCGTTTCGTTGTTTGCCCATGCCAAGATCCGCTTCTCCGCCCCTCTGTTCCCCGAGCGTCGCATGAGCGGCGCGCTTTCCGGCCTGCGCATTGTCGAGATCGCCGGCCTTGGCCCGACGCCCTTCTCGGCCATGTGGCTCGCCGACCACGGCGCGCGGGTGCTGCGCATTACCCGTCCCGGCGCCCGGCATATCTTCGGACTCGAGCGCGACGTGCTGGACCGCGGCCGCGACTGGCTGGAGCTGGACCTGAAATTGCCCGCAGGGCGCGACCTGGCCCGCGACCTGATCCAGCGCGCCGATGCGCTCATCGAGGGGATGCGGCCGGGGGTGATGGAGCGGCTGGGTCTCGGACCGCAGGATTTCCCCGATAACCCGCGGCTGGTCTATGGCCGCATGACCGGCTGGGGGCAGGGCGGGCCGCTGGCGCATTCCGCCGGCCATGACCTGACCTATATCGCCATCACCGGGGCGCTGCATGCCATCGGCCCGGCCACGCATCCGGTGCCGCCGCTGAATCTGGTGGGCGACTTTGCCGCCGGCTCGATGTATCTGGTCGCCGGCATGCTGGCGGCGATTCTCGCGGCACGCGAGACCGGGCAGGGGCAAGTGGTGGATGCGGCGATCTCGGACGGGGTGGCGCATCTGATGGCGATGATCTCGGGGATGCGGGCGGCCGGCATCTGGCAGGATGCGCGGCAGGCGAACCTGCTGGACGGCGGCGCGCCCTATTACGCCTGCTATCCTTGTGCCTGCGGCGGCTTCCTGGCGGTTGCCGCCATCGAGCCGCAATTCTGGGCCGAGCTGATCCGGCGCCTGGGCCTTTCTGCGGCCGATCTGCCCGACCGCGCCGATCCGGCGAACTGGCCGGTGCTGCGGGCGCGGCTGGCGGAACGCATCGCCACCCGCAGCCGCGACGACTGGGCGGCGGCGCTGGAGGGCACGGATGCCTGCGCCGCGCCTGTGCTGGCGATCGACGAGGCGCCGCGGCATCCGCACAACCGCGCCCGGGCGGTGTTCTCGGGCTCTGAGCCGCGGCCGGCGCCGCTTCTGTCGCGCACGCCGGGCCGGTTGGGGCCGGGGCGCCAGCTCTCCGAGGCGGAGGCGCGGGATCTGTGGCGCTGAGGCGGCATTCCTGTTGACTTGCCCGGCCGAATCCGCGATATACCCGCGACCGGCCGGGCACATGTCCGTTGCCGGCATGTTATTTTGAACCTCACCCACAAGGGTGCGCTGTCCGAAGGCGGGGGCCGACCCCATCAACATCCGCGATGCGGGGCCGAAGGACGCGGCAGAACAAGGAAAGACGGAATGTTCGCAGTTCTGAAGACGGGCGGCAAGCAGTACCGGGTCCAGGCCGGTGACGTGCTGCGCGTCGAAAAGCTGAACGCCGAAGCCGGCGACAAGGTCCAGTTCAACGACGTGCTGATGATCGGCGCCACCGTGGGCGCGCCGCTGGTCGCCGGCGCCGCGGTGCAGGCCGAAGTCATCGACACCATCAAGGCCGACAAGGTCATCACCTATGTCAAGCGCCGCCGGAAGCATTCCTCGCAGCGCACCCGCGGCCATCGTCAGCAGCTGACCCTGGTCCGCATCACCGACCTGCTTGAAAACGGTGGCGACAAGACCGATGTGAAACCGGCCGTCGGTGCCCGCACCAAGCTCGCGGCAGCAGCGCAACCGGCGGAAGCCAAGAAGTCGAAAGCCGAAGCCTCGGCCGCAGACGCCAACTGAGACAGAAGGAGACTGAGCCATGGCACATAAGAAAGCAGGCGGTTCGTCCCGCAACGGCCGCGATTCGGCCGGCCGTCGTCTCGGCGTGAAACTCTATGGCGGCCAGCAGGCCGTCGCCGGCAACATCATCGTGCGCCAGCGCGGCACCACCTGGTGGCCGGGCCAGAACGTCGGCATGGGCCGCGACCATACGCTGTTCGCCCTGACCGACGGCCAGGTGACCTTCCGCAAGGGCCTCAAGGGCCGCACCTACATTGCCGTGCTGCCCGCCAATCTCGAGGCCGCCGAGTAAGCCGATTTTAACACTCGGGTGCTAAAAAAGGGGGATCGGCGCAGGCCGGTCCCCTTCGCGTTTCCGCAGAGCGCACCCATATGATTTCGAGTGAATTGGGGGAGAACAGTGACATGAACGAATTGATTGCCTCGGATGCGCGGCAGGTCGAGATCGTGACGGAGCGTTTCGTGCTGCGCCCGCTTCGGGCGTCTGATGCGGGGCTCATCGCGCATTACACCGCCGATCGCCGCGTGGCCGAGGGAACCCGTTCGATCCCGCACCCCTTGCCGCCCGGCGCGGCCGAATCCTATGTCCGCCGTGCCATGGCGGAGGACCGCGACGAGGATGTCTGGGCCATCGACGGTTCGGCCAACAAGCTCGCGGAATTGCTGGGGGTGGTCTCTCTGACCCGCATCGACCAGGAACAGTCCGAACTGGGCTTCTGGATTGGCGCGGGTTTCTGGAACACCGGGTTCGCCACCGAGGCGGTCTCGGCCCTGGTCGAGGCGAACCCGCATCGCTCGCGCACGCTGTTTGCCGAGGCGTTCCAGGACAATCCCGGCTCGGCCAGGGTGCTGACCAATTGCGGCTTCGAATATCTGGGCGATGCCGAAAGCTGGTCGGTGGCGCGCGACGCCCGCGTGCCGACCTGGACCTACCTGCGCAAGATGGGCTGAGCGGTTCGGCTGTCCTGTTCGCAAGGGCTCGCATCCTGCATGCGGGCCCTTGCTGTTTGGAACCGTGGGCTTTCCCGATAAAGCAGGGGCGGTGCTGGAAGCCCCTCGGCGATGTCTGTCCGCGCGTCAGGTCGATCCGTTTATCGCAGCGGTGCGCCCGGAAGGATCGGTCCTGTTAACCTTCGGCGGCATTGAAGCGGCCCATCCGGGACGGGGGTTGTCCTGCGGAACGCGTCGGCTGCGGCAGCTATGGTCTGACATGTGCTGATTTCCAAGCCCGAGGGACTAGGGCATGAAGAAGCACAGAATCAAAGGGCATGGAATGCCGGCTCGGCACGCGCATCGAGAGACGGCGGCCCGGTCCTTCAGCGCCGCCCGAGATGGATCCTGCCGCTTGGGACGCCGTGCACTCGGACTCGTTTTCTCCTCGCGCTGGTTGCCGGCGCTATCGACCGGCAGGCGGAGCGCCTTTTAACAGGCAGCTGAAAAAGGATTTCGAGTCTGTTCTGCGGAGGCAATGGTTCTTCGATTTGTTGCAACTCGTCCAGACGTTCATATTTTTTGAGTCATTTCGGGGCGAGTGTCCCGGATCCCAGAGCCGGGTCGAGACATTCGGGCACTTTTCAGCAGCCTGCTAAAGCCGCGGGAGGGGAGAGCGGCGATCCCCGGGTTCATCCATGGAACGAACCGGATCGTCAGCGAGTCCCCGCGCTTGAGCGCTCCTTCGCAGGCTGGCCGGTGGCCACGAGTGTCGGTCTGCGCATAGAGCCCAGAGTATCCGTCAGCCCGGCGTTGCAGGGCCGCAGCCCCCCAAACGCCCGCCATCGGCCGGCCAGTGCCATCAGCCCCAGACCTCCACAAATTCGCGCCATTCGCCCTTGCTCATGCCGCTGTTTTCCTGGGTGACGGTGTCGCCGGCCAGCCGGCGCTTCAGCGCCTCGACGCCCTTGGCGGAAAGCTGCGCCCCGCCCAGCCGGTAATCCTCGAAGGCGGCATAGGCAAAGGGCACCCAGTCTCGGACGATGCCGCAGATGGTTTCGGCATAGGCGCGGATCTCGTATTGCGCATGGGCGTCAGCGCGCAGGCGCAGGAAGTGGAACAGGTTGTGCAGGTCCACCTTCCAGTACCATTGCGTATAGACATTTGCCGGCAGGTTCATGCGGGCCAGTTCGCGCGCCAGCCCTTGCTGGCCTTCCTGGCTCAGCATCTGCTCGTAATGGTCATAGCTGCGCATTGCATCCTCGCGCAGCAGGTCGAGGACGCGCGCCGCCTCGTCGCCTTCCAGCACCTGGCCGCGGCCCTGGTTGTTCACGGTCGATTGCGCAGCCAGGTGTTCGGGCGCCGGGATGTAGAATTCGCGGTCCAGGATCGAATAGCGCGCTGAATATTCGTTCACGTTGGCGGTGCGGTGGCGGATCCATTGCCGGGCGACGAAGACCGGCAGCTTGACGTGGAACTTGACCTCGCACATCTCGAAGGGGGTCGAATGCCAGTGCCGCATCAGATAGCGGATCAGCCCCTCGTCGTTCTGCACCGATTTGGTGCCGCGACCATAGCTGACCCGCGCGGCCTGGGTGATCGCGCCGTCGTCGCCCATGTAGTCGATGACCCGCACCAACCCGTGGTCCAGCACCTGATGCGCCTGGTAGAGATGGCCCTCCATTCCCGCGGAGACGGCGCGCAGGGTGGGGCGCGGGGTGGCGCGCAACTCGTCGATCTCGGCCTGTTGTTCGGCGGTCAGGGGCATGGCGGAATCCTTCGTGCTGTTGGGCATATCTTGTGGCACCGAAGGGTGATTCAATCAACTGGCAGTATGGGCGCCGCGGGTGCAGCCAATCGTCCCACGTTGCGGTCCGGCCGCCGCCATGCCAGTCTGGTGGCACCGAACGGGAAAGGGATGACGATGAAGGTCCGCTATCTGCATACCATGGTCCGCGTGCTCGATCTCGAG
Source organism: Paracoccus sp. TOH (assembly GCF_030388245.1). Taxonomy (NCBI): domain Bacteria; kingdom Pseudomonadati; phylum Pseudomonadota; class Alphaproteobacteria; order Rhodobacterales; family Paracoccaceae; genus Paracoccus; species Paracoccus sp. TOH. The sequence goes on along the minus strand of NZ_CP098361.1, from coordinate 158,642 downwards.
AAGACGATGGCGTTCTTCCGTCTGCTCGGGCTCGAGGAGACGCGGCGAATCGACAACGACAAGGGGCGCTTCACCCTGGTCTTCATGGCACCGCCCGGCCAGCCGGAATGCCCGGTCGAGCTGACCTGGAACTGGGACGGGGACGAGGGCCTGCCCTCGGACAGCCGGCATTTCGGCCATCTCGCCTATCGGGTCGAGAACATCTACGAGATGTGCCGGCGGCTGATGGAGGCCGGCGTGACCATCAACCGGCCGCCGCGCGACGGCCACATGGCCTTCGTGCGCAGTCCCGACAACATCTCGATCGAGCTGCTGCAGGAGGGCGAGCACCTGCCGCCCGAGGAGCCCTGGGCCAGCATGGAGAATACCGGGCACTGGTAAGCGCCAGCGGGCGGGGCGAGCCGGGATGCGCGGCGTTTCGCCCTTCAACGGCGCCCGCGCCGCCTGAAAACCGCCCCGCCCGCGGCTTCCGGGCGCACCCGGCGGCGGGCGGCGTGCCCGGCGGACCAGGACGGGACGACCCGGCGATGCTTTCCGCCGCCGTGTTCGGAGATGCGTTCGGAAGCGGCGCGGTTCAGTAGATATACCGGATCTGTTCCGCCCAGAACCGTTCCACCCGCCGCCATTGCAGATTCACCGTCTCGATCGGCGGGTCGTCCAGCACGCCGGACAGGTCCAGCCCTTCGGCATGGCGCATGAACAGCCGCGCCACGCTGTCGCGCACCTCCTGCCCGGTCGGGGTCAGCCGCACCCGGACCGAGCGGCGGTCCATCTCGCAGCGTTCGTGATGGAGATAGCCCAGCTCGACCAGTTTCTTGAGATTGTAGGACACGTTCGAGCCCTGATACATGCCGCGCGTCCGCAACTCTCCCGCCGTCACCTCGGACGTGCCGAGATTGTAGATCAGCAGCGCCTGCACGGGCGTCAGGTCGGAGCGGCCCAGCCGCTCGAACTCGTCCTTGACCAGATCCTGCAAAAGCCGGTGCAGGCGTTCAAGCATCTGCAGGCTTTCCAGATAAGCCTCGGCCCGGCTGGTCCGCGGCATGGGCCGCAGGGCGGGCACCGTTTGGGCAGAGCTGCGCTGTTGCATGGGCGGGTTCCGTTGATGGCCTCGTTTCGGCCACCATGGCGCATATTTCCCAATCTTCGGTTAACCCGCGCCCGGATGGCTAAAATTGCGGCTATTTCCCCGCCAGCCTGGCATGGGCGAAGCCGGCGATGCGGTCCAGCATCGGCAAGATCGGCGCGGGTCCGGGGCGGGCATCGCCCAGCCGCGCGGTGATCCAAGGATAAAGGTCCTGGTCGTTCTCGGCCAGCACCGCCTCGTAAAGGTCCAGTTCTTCGGCGCCCAGCCCGGCCAGTTCGCTGTCGGCGAAGGGGCCCAGGATCAGGTCCATCTCCTTGGTGCCGCGCCGCCAGCTGCGCATCCGCAGCCGTTTCAGCCTTGCCTCATGCTCGTCCATATCCGTCCCCGGCTTGCCTGTCCGCGGGGGGGCGCCTATGACGGGGCGACCCAGCCGCAGGATGAATTCGATGAGCTTTTTGTCCCAGACGCTCGCCCGCGTCAAACCCTCGCCCACCATCGCCATCACCGGCCGCGCCCGCGAACTGGCCGCCGAGGGCCGGGACATCATCAGCCTGTCCGCCGGCGAGCCGGATTTCGACACCCCTGCGCATATCCGCGAGGCCGCCAAGGCCGCCATCGACGCCGGCCATACCCGCTATACGGCGGTGGACGGCATCCCCGAGCTGAAGCGCGCCATCTGCGACAAGTTCGCGCGGGAAAACGGCCTGGACTATGCGCCCGGGCAGGTGACGGTGGGCACCGGCGGCAAGCAGATCCTTTACAACGCGCTGATGGCGACGCTGAACCCGGGCGACGAGGTGATCGTGCCGGCGCCCTATTGGGTCAGCTACCCGGACATGGTGCTGCTGGCCGGCGGCACGCCGGTGGTGATCGAGGGCGCCATGCAGAACGGCTATCGCATCACCCCCGAACAGCTGGAGGCGGCGATCACGCCGCGGACGAAATGGCTGATCCTGAACTCGCCCTCGAACCCGACCGGCGCCGGCTATGCCGAGGAGCACATGCGCGCCCTGACCAAGGTGCTGCTGCGCCATCCCCATGTCTGGGTGCTGGCCGACGACATCTATGAGCATCTGGTCTTCGACGACTTCCGCTTCGTCACCCCGACGCAGGTCGAGCCGGCACTGACGGCCCGCACACTGACCATGAATGGCGTGTCGAAAGCCTATGCCATGACCGGCTGGCGCATCGGCTATGGCGCCGGGCCCGAGGAGCTGATCCGCGCCATGGCCAAGCTGCAATCGCAATCGACCTCGAATCCCTGCTCGATCAGCCAGTATGCCGCGCTGGCGGCGCTGCAGGGGCCGCAGGATTACATCGCGGAAAGCCGCGCCGTGTTCCAGCGCCGCCGCGACCTGGTGGTCGCGGGGCTGAACGCCTGTCCCGGCATCGACTGCCCGGTGCCGCAGGGCGCCTTCTACGTCTATCCCTCGATCGCGGCGCTGATCGGCAAGACCTCGGCCGGCGGCACGCTGATCGCCGACGACGAGGCCTTCGCCACCGCGCTGCTGGACGAGACCGGCGTGGCGGTGGTCTTTGGCGCGGCCTTCGGGCTTTCGCCGCATTTCCGCATTTCTTACGCCACATCGGATGCGGTGCTGGCGGATGCCTGCGCGCGGATCAGGGGGTTCTGCGAAGGGCTGCGCTGAACATGGATAGAGGCGGGCTTTGGACCCGCCTCGTCCATGTCTCGGATGGATTCGAACCCGACCTCCAGTTTGTGTTGCGACTTGCGACGCATCACGCCCGTTCGGCTGCCGTCAACGATCCCTGATCAGTCCTTGACCCGATCAGGATAGCACCGCCTCCCGCCCCGCCAAAGCGGAATCGCCTAGATCACGTCGACCGCCTGCGCGGTGACATAGGCGCGCCGCGTGCGCAGGGCGGCATTGTCGCGCAGCCGCCAGACGCCGCGCACGATGTCGGCAAGGCCGGGGATCACGGCGATGCCGGTATCCATGCCGGTGACGTGGTTCTCGCAGATGGTCAGCAGATGCCCGCGCCAGCCGAACTGGCAGATGCCGAAATGCGGCGCAGGCGCCTCGACCGGGAACAGGCCCTCGGCCATCGCGACGCTGTTCTGCCCGACCGAGGCCCGCGCGACATGGCCCAAGAACAGCCCATGCGCCGGCGTGGCGCTGGAGAGCGGGTTCAGCGTGATCGTGTTGCCGCTGACAACGGCATGGGCGATGCGGTTCGCCGGCGGGCGGCTGCGCCAGATCGGCTCGCGCGGATCCCCGCGCCCCGAGGCGGCGATGCGGATGCCGTCATTGGCGGCCTCGATCCGGTTGCCGGTGATGCGTGCCTCCTCCACGGTATCGCCGCCGATGACGATGCCCTGGGCCAGGAAAGGCGTCTGCGCCAGGCGGAAATGCTTGTCGGGCAACAGGTTCACCGTCCTGCCGGCGATCACGGCCCGGCCGCCGTGACCGGCGGCCTCGCTGAGCAGGTTGCGCAGGTGACGGCGCATCTCGCGCGGATCGACGATGCGGCTTTTGCTGTTCGCCGCCAGGGCACGGGCCAGCGCCGGGCCGAAGCCCGGCAGCATGCGCAGGGCGACGCCCCCCCGATACATCGGAATCTCGATGGCTTGGCCGTCGAAGTAGAACCTTTCTTCGTCGATTTCGTCGAGCTGATCAGGCGGCTCGTCGGAGAACGGATTGCGCGCGCGCCGGACTGTCAAAGCAGGCCAGCTGCTATCGCGTGCCGTACTGAAGCGCAGCAGGCCGCGCCCGATCAGGGCACGCTGGCGGGCGTCCGCGGCGATGCGCAGCGCCGGGAGCCCGGGGCTGGCAGCGGCAGGCCGGATCAGGTTGTCCTCGACGATGATGCGGCTGGCGCCCACGACCTGGACGCCGATCTGGGCCTGGCCGGGTTTCAGCACGCAGTCGCGGATGCGAAGCTCTTGCCGGCGGCCCAGCCGGCCGATGCTGGCGATGCAGGCCGAGGCGCGGTCAAGGCCCGAGCGGCAGCCCGCCCGCACCCGTTCCACCGTGATGTCGCCGCAGCCCAGCATGGTCAGCGCGCCGTGGCGGCCGCTGCCATTGCCATTCGGCCCGCCGTTCACCGACAGATCCGCGACCCGCACCGAGGCGCAGCCCTCGAACAGCAATGCCGCCTCGCCCTCGGCGACCGAGACCACGGTCTGCGGCCCGGTGCCCTGCACGATCACATGGCCCAGCCGGGTTAGGGGCAGCGTCTGCTGCAGCTGGAAATTCCCGCCGGCCAGGCACAGCCGGATGCTCTGGCCGGGCACCAGCGCCTCGACGGCGGCGCGCAGCTCGTCGCGGTTGCGCACCAGCGCCGTGCAAAGTCCCTGACCCGAGCGGCCGGCCAGCGCCTCGATCGCCTCTTGCACGGTCTCGGCGCCCAGCCCGGTGGCGCTGTCGTCATAGCCGACATCCTCGGCCTGCAGACAGGTCAGCGCCGGGAAGGTGGCGCGCAGGTCGGTGATCTGCGCGATGCCATCGCCCGCGCGCCACGCCAACGCCAGCGGCACCCGCCGCACGCCCCAGGTCATCGGCGGCACCGCCGCGTCCGCGGCGCCGGGACAGGGCGGCCAGATCACCGCGCCGGTGGCGGCGCGGGCCTCGAACATCCAGGCGTCGCCCGCGACATAGCTGCCGTCGGTGAAGGCGACCTGCACGCCGCGCTCCAGCAGGGTCGGCGCGGCCGTCAGCGGCAGGCCGAGCGCCGAGGCGCCGCCATGGTCCCAGCGCCGGACGCGCGGGTTCACCATCTGGTCGAAATTGCCGATGCCGGGCGAGAAGGTCGCCACGCCCTCGGTCAGGGTCATGCGGGTGAAGGTGCCGGGCCGGCCAAGCGCGGCGTCGCGGTCGTCAAGCACCTCGACCCAGCCGCCCGAAGGGAAACCCAGCGCCTCGTCCTCGCGCGCGCCCAGCAGGATGAACGCGCCGCCCTCGTTGCGGCCGAGCCGCGCGGTGACCGAGCCGTTCTCGCGCGACCAGACGAAGCGCGCCTGCGCCCGCGTGCCGCCCCGGACGATCTGGACGCGATAAAGCTGGTTCTCCTGGCTCAGATAGCCGGCATCGGGCGGGATCAGGCAGTCGCTGTCGTCGGGCAGGTCGGCGGCGGGGGCGGTGCCGGCACTCATCCGGCCGGTGCCGGGGCGCCAGTCCGGAAAGTCCGGCGCATGGCCGCAGCCGGCGCGGGCGACGATCTCGGCGCGCTCGGCATCGGTCAGCGTCACCGGGCGGATGGCGACGCGCCAATGCGCGCGCTCGCGCACCGCCGTATCGACGCCCGACAGCGCCGGATCGGCCAGCAGCCCGTCCTGCAGCGCCGAGACCTCGTCCTTGCGCAGCTCCAGATGGATCAGCATCTCGGCGCCGTCCTGCACGATCTCGGTCAGCGGTTCCAGGTTCAGCCCGCCGCCCTGGTCGGCATAGGAGATCGGCGCCGGGTTCTCGACCCGGACGCCATCCACCCAATAGCTGCCGGCGCCGATGCCGAAGCCGCCCGCGCCGGCGGTGATGGCGAAGCCCGGTGCGGTCTTGGGCGTGCCGCCCGGCCCGATGACGCGGGCAAGCGCGCTTTCCATGCGCTCGGTCTGGATGGCCGTATTCTCGTTCCAGTCCGAGTCGGTGTAAAGCCGGCCCTGCTGCATCAGCACGCCCGAATAGCCGCGATGCTTCGCGTTCAGGCCGCGCCAGCGTGAAAAATCCCCGGTCATGTCAACCTCCTCGTTCTGGGCGCGTCAGCTTTCATGGAAGATCCCCGCGGCATGGCCGAAGCGCAGGAAATCCTCGATGCTGCGGGCGATGTTGTCGTCGCGGACGGTCAGGGCGGCGCGGTTATAGGCGCCGATCTCGCCGCCGTTCTCGGCCCCGCGGCGCAGGGCGTCGGGCGTGCCGGGGGCCAGCAGGAAATAGTCGGGATCGGCATAGCGCAGGCCGGCGAAGACCGGCGCCGGGCCGCGGATGCAGCGATAGAGCCGGGGTGTCGGCGATCCCTCGGGCACCAGCGAAAAGCGGATGCAGCCGACCTGCCGCCGCGCGGCCGTCACCGCCGGGGCCGCACCCAGAAACAGCGTGTCGGTGGTGGCGGGCAGGCCCCCGGCCGTCTCCTCCTCGGCGATCAGGCCGCCGGTGAAGCCGTCGGTCTCGACCCGGCCGCGCAGCGTGCAGCGGGTCAGGCTGAGGACGTGGCGCAGCGTGTTCGGGGCCGCGAAGATCGCCCGCGCCGTGCCGCTGCCGGCGTCGATGATACAATCGGCGAAGCCCGCCTCGACATCCGAGGCCAGCCGAACCGGCCCGGTCACCACCCGCTCGCAGTCCAGCGCCATGCCCGTCGCCTCAATCAGCAGCGAGACCTCGCCGGGCGAGACCGGGTCGCCCAGCCGGTCGAGCCCCAGCCCCGGCACCAGCGTGCAATCGCGCAGGACCAGCGTGCCGGGCGCATTGGCATTGCCGCGGATGCGCAGCATGCCGCCATGCAGCCGCAGCCCGTTCAGCTCGACCCGCGCAGCGCGGCCCAGGGTGATGGTCAGGGGCGCGGAAAGCCGCACGGTCGGGAAGCGTCCCTCGGCGGCGATCAGCCGCAGCACGCCGCCGTCCGGGACCGCGATGCTGGCGCCCGCGCGGTAATGCGTGCTTTGCTCCAGCAGGAAGGTGCCGGCGCTGCCGTTCTCGGCGATGCGGGTGGCGATGACCACCGAGGGCGGGATCGTCACCGCGTCCTCGACCGAACCGATCGAGGCCAGCCGGGCCTGTTCGCCGCCGCCGATCTCGCAGGGGCGGGCGAAATGGCAGGTGACGCGCACCGTGCCGCTGCGGTTCGCCCCGACCACCAGCCGGCCCAGTTCCGGGTCGATCAGGGTGCGGTCGGGCAGGGGCGCGCGGTTCCACGGCTCGGTGCCACCGCCGGCGCGGTCGCCCAGATGGGCGGCGCGGATCTCGGCCAGCGGCACCTCGGCATTGCCGACGAAAACCCGGATCGCCCGGCCCTCGCCATAGAAGCGGCCGGGATCCTCGGCCATCAGCGCGCGGCTGATCGGGATCGGCAGGGCGGATTCGCGCATCGACTGTTCGATGGGCGGCCGGGCCTGGGCGCGGTCGAAAAGCGGCGCGTCGCAGCCCAGCGGATGGAAGCGGAAGGCGCGCCGCCCCGCCACCACCGGGTTCACCTGATGGTTGCTGATCGGCCAGGGCCGCAGCCGCCAGACATGCAGCCCGACATTGCCCAGGTTCCAGCGCCCGCCGCGCGTGTCGATGCGCCGGACCTCGACCCCGCGCGAGGCGCGCTCATAGGCCGCGCCGATCCGCGCCAGCCCCGGCTTGTCGCGGAAATCCACCGCCGCGCCCATGGCGGGATGCGTCAGGCGCATCGACTGCGCATGCACCAGCTTGCGGCCGTATTCCACCGCCAGCGCCGGCAGGTTGGCGCTTTCCGAAACGGCGTGTTCCAGCGCCCGCAGCGTGCCCTTGCGCGCGCGCAGCGCCAGCGCATCGGCGACGCGGGCGCGCAGGTCCAGCCCTTCGGGAATGTCGCCCAGGCCCCGCACGCCCAGCAGATCGCCCAGATAGGGCACCACCCAGGGCGCGCAGGTCTCGATGAAGGCGTCGTCGTAAAGCCGGTCGATCTGCTCGTCCGCCACCTGCGCCTCGCGCGCGATCAGCGAGGCGAGCGTGCGCAGCGGGCCGAAATCCTGCGCCTCGCGCGGGTCGGTCGGATCGAGCCGGCCCTTGACCGCGGCGCCCTCGGCCGCGTCGCGCAGCCGCATATAGGCGGGCAGCAGGGCGAAGATGTCCTCGGTCGTCAGTCTCATGCCGCCACCTCCAGATGCAGCCGGATGGGATCCAGCGTCAGCAGTTCGGCCGCGACCGGCAGCGCCCCGGCAAGGTCGGGCCGGCCAAGCGCGGCGGTCAGGCGCGGCTGCAGTCGCGGCGTGTCGCCGGTATAGAGCGCGTCAAGATCGACCCCGACGACACCCGGCGCCGATTGCAGCGCGGCGATGACCTGCGCCTGGCTGACGCCTTGCCCCAGCTCGCGCGCGTCGAACGAGAATGCCGCCAGCACCGCCCGGCGCGCGGCGTCGATCACGTCCTCGGGCATGTGGCCGGGATCGGCGAACAGCCGCGCCGCCAGGCCGAAGCCGGTGGGGCGATAATTGCGCAGGCCGACGCGCAGGTCGGATTCGCCCGCTGCCAGCAGTGCGGCGCGCAGGTTCTGCATGTCGTCGCCGGTCTCGGGCAGGATGGCGCCGCCCTGTCCGGCGACGGTGACCAGGATCGGGCGGGCGAAGCCGTCGAAGGTCCAGTCGGCCCGCGCCTTGGCCACGGCGGCAAAGCCGCGGGCGAAATCCTCGTAATCGCGCAAGGACACGGCGCGGCCCAGCGTCAGGACGCCCATGGGCGCGTTGCGGCGTGCATCTTCCAGCCGCTCGGCATCGGCGCCGCCGGCGGGGGACAGGGGGTTCGTCACCGCCTTCAGCCCGGCGGGCTTGGTCGCCAGCAGCGACAGATGCCCAGCCTCCAGATGACCGGACAGCCCGGCGCCGCGCCGATAGACCGCTTCGACATTGCCCTGTCCGGTGGGCAGGCGGGCGCCGCGCAGCCCGTCGCCGAAGACGACATGGGCGCTGCCGTCCTCCTCGATGCGCAGCAGCCAGACCCGGTCCTGCGGCCCGGCGGCGCGGAAATCCTCCACCAGATCCCAGCGGATGCGGTTGACCCGCAGCTCGATCGCCGGGACCATGCCGCGCGCGTTGCGGGCCGAGACATGGGTCAGCGGCACGGATTTCAGCCTGAAGCGCTGGAAGGTCCGGGTGGCGTCGCCGTCGCCCAGCACCTCGGCCACCGTCTCGCCATGCGTGGCCAGCGCCACATTGGCCGAGATGCGCACCGTGTCGCGGACATAGCGATGCGCCAGCGGCTGGGTAAAGGTCAGCAGCGAATGGTCGCCGACGATCAGGTTCTGCGCCAGCACCCGGATCTCGGCCGCCGTGACGCCGGCCAGATCGGCGCGCTCGCCGGTGATGGCCAGCACCTTGCCGGGCATCAGCTGCAGCTCGGGCGTGGCGATCTCGACCTGGTCGGCGCCAAGCGCGCCCGCGGCCTGCCCGACCGGATCGGTGATCGGCAGGTCGGCCAGCGGCAGCGGTTCGGGCAGGGCATGGGCGATGCTGCCGCGGGTGCTGAAGCCCGACAGCGCGATCAGCGCGCCGTCCGGCGCCAGCCCCTTGTCGTCCACCTCCAGCCGCGTGACCTTGGCCGCGAGGCCGTAAGCCTCGACGCCCTGGGTCTCGGCGGCATGGATGCGCAGCCAGGCCTCGTTCGCGGCATCGCGGATCAGCAGGCCCTGGCCGGCGGTGATCTCGGGATGGTCGCGGTCCAGATAGAGATAGGCGCGGTTGCCCGGCGCGGTGTCGCCGACCTCGCCGGCGGTGGCGGTGACCGCCCCCGGCGCGCCGATGCCGGAATCCGCCGGCAGCAGCTTGACCGCGGCGGTATTGCCGAAGAATCCGGCGCGGACGCGCAGCACCGCCGGGCGGATCGGCCCCTCGGCCCGGAAGTCCGAGGCCTGCACCGCCTGCCGCATCTCGCGCGCGGTCAGGCTGTGGAAATTGCTGGCCGCGGCCAGCGTCGCCACCGACCAGCCATGCCCGGCCAGCAGCGCCACCATGCTGCTGGTCGAGAACGCCAGCCCCGGCGTCCAGACGGCCTGCAGGATCGGCCGGAAGCCGTAGGGCGGCTGGCTGGCGGGATCGCTGCGCAGCGCCAGGATGCGCCGCCCGCCGATGCCGTCGCGCAGGCCCGAGACCCGGCGCAGGAACCCGGCCTGATCGCCCGCGCCGGCGGCCACCGGCACCTCGCCCCGCATCAGCAGCAGCGGATCGCCAAGCGCCAGGCGCGGCGCGTCCTGCGCCAGCTGGATTTCCTCGGCACCCGCGGCCAGGATCTGCGGCCAGGCCATCAGCGGCCGCATGGCGTTCCATTCGGCGCGCGCCAGCAGCGACTCGACGGTCTCGAAAAGCTGCGGCAACTCGCCGTCGCGCGGGATCGAGCGCACCTGCAGGCCGGGCGGATAGTCCAACACCGCCTCGGGCGCGTCATGGGGTTCGGCCTCGAAGACCAGATGGCACGAGGCCGCCTTGGCCGGGGCAAGCTCGTAGCCGATCAGCCTGGCATGGGCGCGGACGCTTTCGCGCCGGGTCGCGGTGCGCAGATAGGCCTCGTTCGCCTGCCGCTCGGCATAGAAGGTCAGCGTGTCCAGCGTGGCCGCCCAGGCGTCCAGCAGGCCCAGGGTGAAGTCGTCCTGATCCCGGCTGCGCAGCTCGGACAGGCCGGGGCGGTTGCCGTCCGCCAGCCCGCGGCGCAGCGCGGCCAGGAAGGTCGGATGCGTGCCGGCGCGGGCGCGCAGCGCCGGCAGGCCGGCGCGGTTGACGATCGGTTCCGGCGTGGGTTTGACGCTGCTCATCTGCCCCCCCTCGTCTCGATGGTCAGCCGTCCCTCGCCGGGGCGGTTCGGGTCGTTCGACAGCACCGGGATCTCGCGCGGGCCAAAGGCCAGCACGCCCTCGGCGCTGGCATCGGGCTGGCCCGAGCGGCCAAAGGCGGTGACGCGCAGGTCGGCCACCCCCGGCACATCGAGCCCGGCGCGGTAGATATGGCTCAGGTAGATGCGGCTGCCGAAGGTGACGTTGTCGGGATGGAAGAAGCCCGGCCGCCCGTCCTCGGCCAGCCCGGCGGAAAAGCGCGCGGCCAGCGCCCCGGCCACCTTGTCGGCGAAGGCGTCGGCTGCGGCGCAGGCGCGGATGGCGATGGTCAGCGGCACCAGGATCGGCGCGTCCACGGTCAGGTCGTGGCCCATCATCCGGTAGGGTTCCAGATAGTCGAGCAGCATCTGCCGGAAGGGTTGATCCACCGGCAGGCCGGCCACCCGGTCCACGGTCAGGAAGATCGCCGGCCAGCCGCCCAGCCAGCGCTTGCGGGCGGTGGCGCGCTGCACCTGGGGATGGGCGTCCAGCAGCGCCTCGTAATCGGCCAGCGTCACCGCGCGCCTTTGCAGGTGGAAGCCGACCGGCGCGCGCTGGCGCACTTCCGCCACGGTCTCGCGCTCTGCGCCGCCGGTGGCGGGTAGCGGGTTGGTCACGCCCGCGACATTGGCCGCCACCGCGCCCGAGGCGGCGACCCGCGCCAGCGCCCCGGCGCCGATATTGCCGGCGCGGCCGTGGCCGACGCGATAGCTGGCGGTGAAGCCGTCACCGGGCAGCGGCGTCTTGCCGTTCAGGCTGGGCAGGGCGCCGTGCGGCTGGCCGAAGCGCAGCCGGGTGGTGCCGTCGGCCTCGACCTCGGGGACGAAGACCAGCGTATCGGCGGGCTGGCCCAGCAGGTCGGGCACCGGCAGCCAGCGGTCGGTCTCGTCGGTCGAGCGCAGGCTGATCTGCGCCACCGCCCGGGCCGGATCGACCCGCAGCAGCTCGGCGGCCGAAGCCGCGCCGTCGTCCGGCGGCACCGCGAAGCTCAGGTCGTGGCGGGCAAGGCGCGGGCGGAAGGGCCGCGGCCGGTCCAGCGCCGCCAGCGGCTTCGGCTCGTCGGGCTGGCCGGGGGCGGGCGGCTCCTCGGGGTCGGTCAGGTCGGGGGCAAGGCCCAGCGGCTCGGCCAGCGGCTGGTCGGTCGCCGGGTCGGGCAGGGTCAGGCCGTGATCGGCCAGCACGATATTGCCAAGCGCCAGCGCCATCGGTTCGCCTGCGGTCGCGCCGTGGTCCAGGTCGAAGCGCAGCGCGTCCCCGGCCCCCCAGCGGATGCGCCAGACCCGCAGCGGCTGCGCGGCGCCGCCGCCGGGCGGCGGCAGCAGCTCCAGCGGATCGGCCAGCATCTCGGGCGGCTTGGTCAGCCGCACCGCCTGGCGCGCGCCGGGATCGGCATCGGACAGCCGGCGCGTCACCGGGTCGCGGTTCTGCACCAGCACCAGCAGGTCGCCCTCGGCCAGTTGCAGGGCCTGGTCGGGGTCGCGCAGGTCGCAGAAGGTGGCGCCCCGCGCCAGCACCGCGCCGGCATCGCCCCAGTGATGCAGGGCGATGCGGTCATGGGCGGCGCGCAGGGCGGCGGGCGCCAGCGGCTCGAAGGCCACGGCGCCGGTCTCGACCGCCGGCTGCGCGGCGGCCAGCGGGATCACCGCCCCGTCGTCGGTGTCCGAGCGGGTCAGGAAGGCCAGGCCGTGATCGGGCAGGGTGAAGTCGGTCACCCCCGGCGCCAGCCGCAGCTGCGCCAGCACCCGCGCGCTGGCGCCGTTATGCATCCGGTAGCCGACCAGCCGGGCATGGCGCGCGGCCGAGACCCGCAGCCGCGCCGTCTGCAGCGCGTATTCGGTGCCGACATGGTCCAGCCGGTAGCTGAGCGCGTCGCCGATAAAGGCCAGCCATTCGACCAGCGCCACGCCCAGGTCGGCCGGGTTGCGCTCGGTCCAGCCCGGCACGCTGACCGCCATGCGGTCCAGCATCAGCCGGCGATAACTGTCGTAGTCGCGCGCCAGATAGTCGATCTGCGGCGGCTCGGCCGGCCGCGCCGGCGCCGGCGGCGGGGCGGCGCAATCGCCGCTGTCGCAATGCAGCCGGAAGGCGAAGCGGATCTCGCGCAGGATCGGATCCCAGCCCGGCAGGCCATCGCGGATGCGCAGCCGGTAGGTCGAGAAATCGCCCGCCCGGTTCACCCGCAGCCGCAGCTCGCGCCCCGACGCCTCGGCCGCCAGCACGCTGACGCCGCGGATGCGGTCGCCGCCCTCGACCAGCAGGTCCGAGGGCCGCAGCGCTGGCGCGGTCGGGCGGCCGTTCGGCTGGCCGGGCAGCGGATGGACGAAGCGCAGCAGCAGCCGGGTCATGTCGCCGGCATCGACCTCGATCCCGGCGATGCCGTTCACCCGCGCGGCCGAGGCGGCAAGCCTTTCGCGCCTTTCGTCGAGGAAACTTTCCGCGCGTGCCATGGCCTAGACCTCGCGCCTGAAGGTGTCGCTGACCGTCTCGCCGGTGTCGCGCAGGACATAGGAGAGGGCGATCTCCAGCAGCCCCTCGTCGCGGCGCAGGCTTAGTTCCGAGACGGTCAGGATCTCGGACAGGTGCTTCTGGATCGCCGTCTGGATCAGGAAATCGGCGGCGGTCTCCAGCGCCTGGTTGTTGGTATCGAACAGCATCTCCAGCAGGCCCGAGCCGAAATCGGGCCGGTTCACCCGCTCGCCCGGGGCGGTGAACAAGACCGCCTCGATCAGGTCGCGGGCGTGGCGGCGGGCGTCGCCGGTGGTGGCGGTGCGGCCGGTGCCGTCGATGCGGAAGGGGGCGGAAAGATCGGTCATTGCCCTGTCACCCTGATCTGGCTTGCCACGACCTGCGGCGGCCCCGCCGGCCCGGCCGCGCCGATGCAGATGCCGCCGCTGGAAGACAGCAGCGCCGGGCTGCCCTCGATCGTCACGCGGGCCGCGGGCGTGGTCCATTGCACCTGCGTGCAGGGCATCGGATTGGTGCCCGAGGTGAAGGGACAGCCGGAAATGGTCATCATATGCGCCACCGTCACCGCCGGCTGGCCGCCCAGCTGGACGCGGGTCGAGCTGCTGCCCGGCTGCGCCTGCCCGCCATGCGGGCACAGGATCGTCGCGCCCCTGTGCAGAAGGCTGGTCATCACGTCACCTCCAATGCGCCCGAGTTCACCGTGACCTTGGGCCCCGAAAGCTCGACCTTGGCGCCGCCCGAGCTTTCCAGCGTGATGCCCTGCGCGGTGATGGTGATGCGGTTGCCCGACGGGGTCTCGATCACCAGCGGCGCCGAGGAATTCACCTCGTCCAGCGTGATCGTGGCGGCCTGGGTCTTGATGATCTTGACCATCGGCGTCTGGCCGGGGCATTCGCCCTCGCCCCAGAAGCAGCCGGACCAGATGGGGGCGTCGATATTGCCGCCCTCGAACTCGACCCAGATATTGGCGCCCACCGGCGGGATCAGGTAGAAGCCGACGCCCGAGCCGGCGAAGGGCACCGAGGGCATGGCCCAGTTCAGCGTGTTGGTGCCGTAGACGGCCGGCACCTGCACCTGCAGCCGGCCCTTTTGCAGCGGGTCGGTGTTGTTCGACACCGTGCCGCGATACTTGCCGAAATAGCCGGCGCGCGTCGTCTGTTCGTTCATGGCAGCACCATGGGCACGGTGGTTCCCGTGCCCTCCCGGTTCAGGGTGAAGGATTGCGTCCACGCGCCGCGCGAAATCTTGTGGATCACGCTTTGCACGTAATAAAGCCCGTCATGGTCCAGCCCCGCGCCGCGCAGCCCGACCAGCCCGCGCGGCGACAGGATCGCGCCATAGCGTGCGGTATCCAGATCGCCCGTCACCTTGACCGTGTCGGTGGTGGCGTCGGATTGCGCCTGCGCCTCGCCCATGGCCTGCGCGGCCGAGGGCGCGCCCCGGGTCTGGAACAGGTTGGTCCGGACCGTGGCGCGGTTGGAGATCGAGGGCTGCGCGGCCAGCGGCGGCCGCAGCGCCATGGTCGAGCGCACCGGCATGGTCTGGCCGGTGGCGGGATCTTGCACCTGGCCCTGGACCTCGGCCGCCTCGCCCGCCGCGTTCTCGAAGCTCAGCCCCGAGACGTTGCTTTCCGGCCCCATGTCGGTGGTGATGGCGCGCTGCGGCAGGCCGATGCGCGGCGGCGGTCCCCAATAGCCGGTCGAGGTCAGCGGCACCGGGCCGGGGATGATGGTGAAGATGCGGTCATGCGCCGCCGCCAGATCCTTGAGATAGGCGAAATCGGTGCCGCGCTGCATCGGCACCCGCTCGGTCGGGTTCGGCCGGTCCGCGGTCATCGGCGGGATGACCATCGGCAGGATGCCATATTGCATGTAGCGCAGCAGGATCATGCTGGCGATCTCGCCCGGGCCCTGGGCGGGGTGGGTGGTCTCGCGCTCCTCGCGGTCCATGACGAAGCTCAGATCCTTGCCGCGCAGCTGCAGCCGGGCCGGGCCGGCGGATTGCGCCGGCTTGAACTCGGCCGTCTCGACGATGCCGTCGATCAGCACCACCGGCATCAGGCCCATCACCGCCGTCAGCACGATGCGCGATCCCGTCTTCAGCGCCGGCTCGGCCATGATCGGGAACACCCCCGCCAGCGCCGGGGCGCGGATGGCGTCGAAGACCAGCTCGAAGCCCGAGATCTCGCGGTCCGAGACCGCCACCTCGGCCGAGACGAAGCGCTCCATCAGCTCGGCCGGCAGCGGTCGGGGCAGGCCGGTCCCGGCCAGCAGCGTCAGGCGGACCCCGATCAGCTCCTGCAGCATGTCACGCCTCCCCCGGCTGGGTCAGGTTCAGGCGGCGGCCGGGGGTGTCGGCCAGCGCCAGCGGCTCGGGGTCGGGATTGGCGTCCATCACCCGCCAGGACTGGCGGGCGTCGCCATAGGCGCGATGCGCCACCAGGTCCAGCCGGTCGCCGTCCGCGACCGCGATGCGCGCGGCGATGCGCGGCGCGTCGGGGATGATGCGGCGGTCCAGATAGGCGATGTCGCGGCCCTGCGCGTCGGTCAGGTGCAGGACGGCGGCCTTGGCATAACGGGAATCGCGGTCGATCATGGCGCCCTCACATAATCTTCACGTCCGAGCCCAGAACCGAGCCCAGCGAGTTGATGCGCCCGACCATGGCCATGGTTTCCTTGACCAGTTGGTGGCTCAGGAACATGGCATAGCCGGGATGGCTGCTTTCCAGGTCCGAATAGCTGAGCACGGCCAGATCCATCGACACCTTGGCCCGGATCGGGTTCAGCTTCGGGTCATAGGCTTCCTCGGTGATCGACAGGCTTTTCAGCCGCACCGGCAGGATGCGGGTCTTGCCCCAGATGAACACGGTGAACGGGCCGCTGGCCGGCAGGATCTCGACCGTGCCCAGGCGCAGCAGCACCGCATTGGCGATGACGGTCGAGGCGGCGGGGTAAAGCAGCGTCTCCAGCTGCGCCAGGCGCGGATGCAGGCCCAGTTCCTCGGCCTCGCCCTGTTCCAGGTCGTCGCTGGCGTCCAGCACCGCCTCGACCTTGATGACCTCCTTCGGGGCGCCGGCCAGGCGGAAGCTGTCGGCGCCGCCCTCGCTTTCGGCGGCATTGGCCTCGATGGTCCTTTGCAGGCTTTCCGGGTTGATCTGGAAGGGGATCACCTCGGGCAGCGGCACCGGCGGCCGGAAGGCGACGATGGCGCCTTTCAGCAAGCGGGGCGAGCGGGAATAGCCGGACATCTAAGCGCTCCTCACCTGGTCGATCTGGGCCTGCAGCGTGGCCTCGAAATTCGGGAAATAGCCGCGGTAATCGGCCGCCAGCGCCGAGAGGTTCTCGGCCTGAGCGCCCGAGTCGAAATATTCGCCGTAAGCCGAGCCGCCTTCGGGCAGGGTCTCGCCGTTCCAGACCGTCAGCCGGAAGAAGCGGACGATGTTCTCGGCCATCTGGTGCATCTCGCTGAAATAGACCGTGCCGTCCGAGAGATCGCGGGCGACGATGCCCTCCAGCGCCTGGTCCCATATGCCATGACCGACGGTCTGCTGCTTGATCTCGGGGCTGGGGGCGCCGCCGCTGACGCGGGCATAGATGGCGCCGGGATGGCCTTGCATGATGCCGATGCGTGCGCCCTGATGCGGGCTGCCCGGCGGATACCATTCCGCGCGCCGCGCCTCGGGCAGGGCGGGTTCCGGCGTGTCCTTCCATTCCGGGTCCATGCGGTGGCCGTAAGCCTGATAGCTGATGATCACCTTCTGCGCCGGATAGGAGCCCTCGGGCGCGAAGATCAGTCGCTTGGTGGGCGTGCGGACGCGGTGCTGGAACTGGATCAGCTCGCACAGCCCGCGCAGCCGCTCGGTCCGGCCGCGCTCGACGTCCTCGGCGGCGTTGCGGATGATCTGCGCCGCGAAGCGCGAGGCGATCCATTCGTGCTGGCCGGGATCGGCGCCCCTAACCGCGTCGGCCAGCCGCTGACCGTTGCGTGCCGCGCGTTTCGAGCCGGCATTGCCGGTCGGGTCGGGGCGGACGAAATGGCCCAGCGGCTTCGTCACCCCGCCCTCGCCGTTGCCGGAGGCGTTCATGGCATCGTCCTGATAATAGGTGCCCCAGCCGGTCTGCGTCATCACGCTGTCGAACTGATCGACGATCACCGTCCGGAAATAGCTGCCCGTCACCCGCTCGAAGGCGTGGTCGTAACTGTCGGTCCCGCCGCTGCACATGGCGGTCGCCGCCTCGGACAGCGGCGTCGCCAGCGCGGTCATCAGCGCCGGGTAATCCGGCCCGCCGCCGGCCAGAAGCTGGTCGGTGATCGCCAGCGTCGCGCCGCCCTCGTTCAGCCGCCGCGCCAGATGGTCGCCGAAAAACTGGCCGACCCGGGCCGGGTCGAATGCCGGTTCGGGGCCGAGGAAGGTATCGGCATTCGGCAGGCTCAGCGCCTTGGCCAGCCGCCGCGCCTCGGCCGAGACGGCCGCGTCGAAGCCGCCGCCGGTGAAGCGCCGGGCGGCGCCGGTGGCATTGGCCGGCCGCCGCCAGGGCTCGGTCGCGCTGCCGTCGCCGGCCAGCATGGTGGCGAAGCCGCGCCAGTCCAGCGGCGTATAGCGCGCCACGTCCAGATTGGGCAGCACGTAGCGGCGCAGGTTCTCGGACAGCGAGGGGGCCATCGCCACGAGCTCGGGGGCGAATTTCTGGTCCAGCGGCACGATGCTGATGCCGAAGAATTCCAGCACCCGCGCCACGGCGCTTTTCGTCTGCTCGCCCTTGGCCTGCGTCTCCTGCGCCTTGGCGGCGGCCTCGGCCTGGACGGCGTCCGAGGCGCCCTCGGCCTGGGCCGCGTTCACCGCGTCCTCGGTCAGCTCGGCCTGGGCGTCCAGCTGCGCCTCCTCGGCCTTGGCGGCGGCGACCAGCGCCTCGAGCTCGGCGCGCTTGTTCGCCAGCACCACGCCGCGCCAGTTCTTCCGCGCCGCGTAATCGGTGAAGGGCTGGCCCAGCCGGCCGTCCAGCCATTGCACCAAGGGCGTCGGGTCCGAGCGGATGACGGGCCGCACCGTCTCGCCCTCGTCCTCGATCAGCAGGGTGTGGGCTTCGGAACCGGCGCGGAACGGGATCGGCGCCATGATCTGGCCGGCGGCGGGGGCCTCGGCCGGCCTGCCCTGGATGCCGAAGGCAGCCAGCACCCGGCGCATCAGCTTTTCCAGCGCCGTCTCGATCTTCAGCCGGACGGCGCGCAGCACCTCCTGCACCTTCTGGGGGATGCCCGAGACGCCGATCAGCCGCGCCAGCAGGTCCAGCACCACCGGCAGCAGCCGCGCCAGCACCTGCTCGACCCCGCGCATCGGCGGCTCCAGCGCGCCGGTGGCGATTTCCCAGATGGTGTTGATGACGGTCTGCACCACGGCGAAGATCCGCGCCAGCTGGGTGCGCAGGAACTGGATGAAGTTCCAGATCGTCATCACCAGCTTCACCAGCGCGCCGACCGGGTTGAACATGCCGGCCAG
The DNA here is from genome assembly GCF_030388245.1 of Paracoccus sp. TOH. NCBI lineage: Bacteria > Pseudomonadati > Pseudomonadota > Alphaproteobacteria > Rhodobacterales > Paracoccaceae > Paracoccus > Paracoccus sp. TOH. Next base: position 140,097 of record NZ_CP098361.1, on the reverse strand, counting down.
CCACATGATCGAGGCCAGCACCACCTTTTCCAGCAGGAAGGTCTTGAGCTGGTCCAGCACCATGTCGCGCAGCATCGCAAGGTCGCTGGTCAGCTGTTCCCACAGCCCCTGCCAGCCGCCGGTGATCAGCGCCCGCACATAGCTCAGCACGTATTCGATCTTCCGCACGGCGCTTTCGCCCAGCACGCGCACGGCGACGCGGCGCACGGTCTCCAAGGTCAGGCCGAGCGCCTGCCGCGCCACGTCCAGCAGACCCCAGAGGTCGAATTCCGCCGGCATGGTGATGCCGCGGCCGAGCGGGCCGGTCAGCCACAGGATGATGCCGGCGATCAGGTGGCGGCGGAAATTGTCGGCAAAGCGCCGGATGCCGCCCTTGACCGCCTCCAGCAGGTTCTGCACGAAGCCGCCGGGATCGGCGACGATCAGGTCGATGGCCTGCGCGGCGCGGGCGAAAAGCTGGAAGAAGGCGTCGGGCTGGATCCCCAGCGCCATCAGGATCGGCGACAGGATCAGCCGGGCCAGCGCCGCCCAGTCGCCCGACAGCGCCGCCTGGGCCAGCGCCAGCGCCGCGTTGACCGCCGCCTGCCAGGCCGCCAGCAGCGCGTCCAGCGCCGCCGCCAGCGCGTTCATCAGGAATTCGATGCCGGTCTTCAGCGCATCGGCGATACGGTCGATGGCCGCGGTCGCCGCCGTCACCGCCGCGTCGATGGCGGCGTTCAGCGCCGCGGCGATGGCGGGGAAATATTCGGCCAGCAGCCGGTTCACCAGCTCGTGCAGAAGCGCGCCGAAGGCCTCGATGACGCCCTTGATCAGCCCGGCGGCGGCGGCGATCAGCGCCAGCGCCGCCGATTTCACCGCCTCGATGATGTCGCGCACCGCGGCGCGCACCGCGTCGAAGATCGCATTGATCGCGGCGGTCAGCCGTTCGAGCTGCGCCTTGACCCAGTTGACGGCGCGGTCCCACCAGCTCTGGCTCTCGGATTCGCGCTCGGCCTCGTCGCGGCTGGTTTGCGCGCGGCTTTCGCCCTGCGCCACCTCGGTCTCGGCCTCGCGCTCGGCCTGGGCGAAATCGGCGTCGATGCGGGTCTCGGTGCGGCTGACCTCGGCCGCCACCTCGGCGCGGGCCCCGCTGCGGGCCGAAGCCGCCTCGTCCCGCAGCTCCGAGACCTGGCCGGCCTGCTGGTCCAGCGCGTCCTGCCGGGCGGACTGGATGTCGGCGCGCCGGGCGATCACCTCGTCGCGCTGCGCCTGGTCGGCCTCGGCGTTCAGCCGCGCCTGTTCCGTCTCGGCATGGGCCAGTTCGGCCTCGCGCCCGACCTCGCGACTCTGGGCGGCGGCGTCCAGATCGGCCTGCGCGGCGGCCAGCGATTCCTGCATCGCCGGGCCATGCGCGCGGTCGAACAGCGCCACCGTGGTCGCGTCCAGCAGCTGGGCGGCGAAGGCGGCGGCGCCCTCGACCGGGGGCAGGGCCGGCGCGGGCTCGGGGGCCGAGCGCGGCGGCAGGGCGAAGCCCTCGGACATCTCGCGCAGCTGCGCCTGTTCGGGGCCGGGGCCGTCGATCACGGCGCGGGCGGCCCCGGCCCCGGCCGCGGTCGCTTGCGTGCCGGCGGCGGCCTCCTGGCCCTCGACGCGGGCCGGATCGGTCTCGCCGGCCAGCGGCACCAAGGGGGCCGCCCCGGCCGAGGTCGCGACCTGCCCGTCGCGGGTCTGGACCCGGTCGAAGCTGCGCTCCAGCGATTGCGGGTCGCCGGTGGTGAAGTCGCGTTCCAGCAGCGGGGCCAGGTTGGCATTGGCGGCGGCCGGGCCGGGATCCGGGGTCGGCGCCAGATCGGGCTGCGGCGCGGGTTGCGGCGTCTGGGCCTCCAGCGCCCCGGCCGTGGCGGCGGGGGCGGCGACGGGCGGGGCGGCGGAAAGCGGGACGCCCGGCGCCATCTCGGCCCGCAGTTCCGGCAGCGCGGCATCCTCGGCGGCGCGGGCCCGGGCCGAGGCGGCCTCGATCCGCGCGCCCAGCCCCGCCGCCTCGCGCGCCTTGACCGAGGGCGGCGCGGCGGCAAAGGCCGCCATCACCGCATCGGCGTCCTGCGCCGCCTCCAGCGCCGCGCTGGCGGCTTCCGCCTCGGCTGCGGCGGCCTCGGTCCCGGCGCCGAGATCGGGTTCGGGCGCCGGGCCGAGCTGTTCCGGGGCGGCCGCCTCCGGCGCATCGGCTACGGGCTGCGGGCTTGGCGGGGGATGCTCCGCCGCCGGCGAGACTGGCTGTTCGGCGACCGGCTCGGGCGGCAGGGCGGCCGGCGGTTCGGGTTGCGGGGCCGGGTCCGGCGCGCCCTGCATGCGGAAGGCGATGGTGCCGGGGGCTAGCCGCGCCGCGACCGGCGCCGGGGGTGCGCCGAGCCGCGCCTGCAGCTCGATCCGCTGCGCTTCGGCCTCGGGGCTGGTCTCGCCGCCTTGTTGCGGAGCGCGGGATTGCAGCACATGCGCCAGCTCATGCGCGACCACCGGCAGGGCCGGGTCGCGGCGCAGGAACAGCACGCCGTCCAGCGCCGCCGCCTCGGCGCCCTTGCGGTCCAGCGCCGCCTCGACCGGGGCGCCGGTCAGCACCTCGACCGGCGGCAGCGCGCCGAACATCGCCTCCAGCGCCGGGCGGAAGGGCAGGGGCGCGCGATGCAGCCCCGGCGCGGCGGCCTGACGCAGCCGCTCCAGCGGGATGTGGTCCGGGGCCTCGGCCGCATCAGTCCGGGGCGGCGCGACCCTCACCTTCCAGCGCGGCCTGGCGCGGGCCGGTTCGCGTGGCGCCGGCTCGGGCGCGGCATGCTTGCGCAGCGCGCTCATGGCCCCAGCCTCCGCAGCAGCGCCCGGGCCAGTTCGCGGCCCATCGCCTCGGGCGTGCCGGCGCCGGCGGGCAGCCGGCCCAAGTCGATGCGCTCCAGGTCGGCGGGGCGGATGCCGGGGGGCAGGCCGTGGCGTTCCAGAAGCGCCGTCAGCTCGGCCTCGAAGGCGCGGGCGGCGCGGGCCGCCTCGGCCTCGGTCAGGCCGGGCAGGGACAGCGCGCCGACATGCAGGGTGACCGCGCCGCTCATCGGAAGCCCCGCAGTTCCGCCTCGGACAGCGGCTTGCCAAGCTTCATGTATTCCTGCCGCGCCGCGCGCTCCAGATGCGCCATGCCCAGCCGCCCGCCGCTTTCGGCCGCAAGCCAGGCGGCGGTCAGCGCGATCGAGCGGATGAAGCCGCCGGTCACCGCCAGCCGGGCCAGCGCGTCGAAGTCGATGGCGTCGCGGGGCAGCGCCTCGGGCAGCACCGCCTGCCAGATCAGCGCCCGCTGCGCGGCGTCGGGGAAGGGGAAGTCGATCACCGCGCGGAAGCGGCGCAGGAAGGCGTCGTCCACCGCCGCGCGCAGGTTCGTGGTCACGATGGCGATGCCGGCATAGCTTTCCAGCCGCTGCAGCAGGTAGGAGGTCTCGGAATTGGCGTGGCGGTCGTGGCTGTCTTTCACCTCGGGCGAGCGGCGGGCGAAGATCGCCTCGCCCTCGTCGAAAAGCAGCACCGCGCCCGCATCCTCGGCGGCGTCGAAGATGCGGCCGATGTTCTTCTGCGTCTCGCCGATATATTTCGAGGTCAGCGCCGCCAGGTCGACGCGATAGAGCGCCAGCGCGCCGCCGTCCTCGCAGAGTTCGCGGGCCAGGATTTCGGCCGCCATGGTCTTGCCGGTGCCCGAGGGGCCGCTGAACAGCGCCGTCAGTCCAAGCCCGCGCGCCGACTTGGCGCGGAAGCCCCAGTCGTCCAGCACGCGCGGCCCGTGGCGGCGGCAGGCGGCAAGCTGGCGCAATTGCTGCAACTGCGCGGGCGGCAGGACCAGGTCGTCCCAGCGCGCCTGCGGCGCGATGCGCTGCGCCAGTCCCTCCAGCCCCTGGGCGGCGCGGGCGCGGATCAGCGCCGGCAGGTCGGGGGCCAGGCCGGTGGCGTGGCTGGCCTGCGCATCCGCCATCTCGCTGCCGGGCAGCGGAGTGGTGCGGACCGGGGCAAGGCTGGCGCGGGGCCGCTGCGTCGGTTGCGGGGAAAGGCCCCAAAGCAGGCATGGCCCCAGCAGCCGGTCGGCGATCAGGCAGCCTTCGGGCGTGGCCGGGATCAGCATGGCCGTTTCGGTCAGCACCACGTCGCGGTTGAGCAGTTGCGCGGCGCGCGCCGGGTCGAGATCCTGCGGCAGCAGCCGCGGCTCCAACGCCGCCAGGCGCAGGCCCAGCCCCGCCACGGCCTCGGCGGCCAGCGCGCCGGCCTCGACCGGGTCGGCGGTGGCCAGGTGCAGGATCGGCGCCGGGTTTTGCGCGCGCGCCCTCAGCAGCGCCTCGGCCAGCGCACCCGCCTGCGGATGCGGCGCGGCCATGCAGGGTGAAAGCGCCGGGGCCAGCGCCGGATCGGGGACCGGCGCGGCGATCAGGGCCAAGGCCACCGCCTCGGGCACCGCCAGCACCCGCTGGGAAAACCCATGGCCCGGCAACGCCTCGACCAGCGCTCCCTGGCGCAGCAGCGCGGTGGCAGAAAGCGCCGGACCGGCCTCGGCCCCCAGCACCATGCCGCACAGCGCCGGCGTGGCGCGGCCGTGCCGGGCCAGCGGATGCGCGGCCAGGGCGGCGGCGGGCTCGATGCCCAGTTCGGGCGCGGCGATCAGGCAGAACAGGTCGAGATCCAGCGCCGACAGGCCGAAGCGCCGGGCGATCTGCAAGAGCGCCACCGGCCCGAGCGCCGAGAGGTCTTCGAGCTGCGCCAGCAGGGGCTCGGCCGGTTCGCCTTGCAGCAGCGCCATGGCATGCCGGCCGGCCAGCTCCAGCGCCCGTGCCTGCCGCGCGGCGGCGGATATGGCCTGGTGCCGGGTCATGGATCCAGATCCGCGACCGGCGCGTCGAAGCCCTGCGGCCCCAGCGTCGGCAGGCTGGCGGCGCCGTCGATCTCGGCCCGCACGACATACTCGGCGGCGACCACGCCGGCTAGATCGGCGTGGATGCGGTCGGTGCTGCCCTCGACCCGCTGCGCGGGAACCGAGAAGGCCGGCGCCGATCCCCCCGGCAGCGGGTTGAACAGCAGCGCCGCCGCTTGCCGCTCGCCCACCGGATGGCCCAGGGTCAGCGTCACGCTGCCCGTGAACCGGCCGGCGGTCACCGTGCCGGCCCGCGCCACCGCCGTCACCACCGGCGCGATGGCAAAGGGCAGCGCGTTCGAGCTTTCCCAAAGCCGCTCGGCCTGGCCGGGCGCGGGCTCGAACAGGTGATCGACCGTCAGCCGGGCGATGCCGGCCGGCTGGTCGGCGGGCAGCTGCAGGTCGATGCGCCGCGCGTCGACATTCGCCGCCGCCACCGTGACCGGCCGGGCCCCCAGCATGACCCGCATCCGCTCGGCGGCCAGCGCCGTGCCCTCGGCCGCCACCCAGCCGCCGGGCAGGATGGCGGCCATCGGCTCGGGCAGCGTCCCCGCGCCGCCGGGCAGCGCCGTCACCCGCAGGATGCGCGGCGCCTGCAGGGGCGCGGTGCGGCCGCCGATGGTCAGCACCGGCAGGGCCGAGCGCGCCGGGCGGCGGCTTTCGATCAGCACGCAGGCCACCTGATACAGCGCCGAGGCCCGCAGCGGCGCGGAAAAGGCCGACCAGATGTTGCTCAGCGCCTCGATCTGGCCGAGGTCGCGGCTTTCCGGCATGGCTTGCGTCACGCGGATCTGCTCGAACTGCTCGGCCAGGTCCGCCGCGACCAGCAGCCGCAGCGGCGCCGGCAACAGGCTTGCATCCACCGCCGGATCGGCGCCGCCCAGCGAGATGCGGATGTCGGCGCGGGTCAGCACCGGGGTTTCGTGCAGCACCTGCATGCCGTAGCCCAGCAGGATCTCGGCATTCAGGTCCTCGGCGCCGGTGGCGGTCAGGATGTAATGCAGGTCCAGCGCCAGCCAGGGATTGTCGAGCCGCGCCCCCGAGGCGCTGCGGGCCGGCAGGCGCTGGCTGGACCAGGCGGCGTTGCGGGTGACGTTCCACAGGTAGATGTTCAGCCGGTTGGACGGCTCGGCGTCCCCCTCAAGCCGGTCGGGGGGCGAGGAGGTGACGCTGAACTGGCCGATGGAATCCAGGTTGGCATTCAGCAGCCCGTCGTTCAGCCGGTCCCTGAGGATCGCGGTCACGGCGGCTATGGCAAGCGCGTTCGACATCCTATCGCTTCCATCCGAGATAGTCGGTCAGGCCGGGCCGGGCTGGCGCGGCGGGGCGCGGGGCGGGGCCGGGCCTTGCGGCTTGCGTGGGTGGGGCGGGCGGCGGTTTCGCGGCGGCGACCTCGATGCGGCCGATATGGATCTCGACCCTGGGCGCGGGTTCCGGGACCGGCGCGGGCGGCGCGGCTTCGGGCGTGCTGGCGGGCTTGGGCGCGGCCGGGCTGACGCGCATCCGGGGCGGGGCAGGCGGCTCGACGGTTTGCGGCGCGCGATGCTTGCGCGGTTCGCCCGGCCGGTGCGGTTTTTCCGATGCGGGTCCGGCGCGCGGTTCGGCCGGCCGAGATGGGGGTCGGGGCACGGGCGCTTCCGTCGCAACGGGCTTCGGCGCAGCGTCGGGACGCGGTGCCGGCTCGACGGTGATGCCCGGCGCTGGCGACGCATCCCGGCCGGCGACGGCTGGCACAGGCGCGGGCGCCGGGTGCGGCTGGGGTTGCGGCGCCGGGGCGAGGCCTTGCGCCGGCGCCTCGGCAATCCGCGCTGCCGGCCTCGGCGCTGGGGCGGACAATGGCGGGTGCGGCGGTTCGGTCCGCGGCTCGGTCCGCGGCACGGGCGGGCGCGGCGGGGCGGCAAGGCGCTCCGCCGTCTCCTCGGCAAAGCCCGCATCCGGGGCATCGCCCTCGAAGCGCTGGCGCGGGCGGGGCAGGATCGCCGGCGGTTGCAGGAAGCGGCGGCTGAGGGTGTCGAACAGGCTCATGGCGCCACCTCGGCCAGGTAGAGCGCGCGGCGTGCCGGCGGCATCGCAAGGATGTCGCGCTCGGACCAGCCGAAGGCGCGGGCCAGCCGCACCACCTCGGACAGCAGGCGCCGGGCCTTGTCCTCGATCTCGGCCCAGAGCCAGGCGGCGGGGTCGAAGCCTTCGGCCAGCGCCGCGCCGCATTCCGGGCAGTCCATGGCCAGCGTCAGGCCAAGCGCCGGATCGGCGGCCTGCAGCGCCTCGGCCGCCAGCGCCGCAAAGCCGGGATCGTGCCAGGGCGCCGCACCCAGCGCCTGAAGCCGCAAGCCCTGCGGGCCGAAATCGGCAAGGCGGGGCAGGCGCAGCACATGGGTTTCCCCCTGCCAGTCCACCGCCACGGTCTGGGCGACCGCCGGGGGCGGGGCGAAATCGGCGGGCAGGGCGAATTCCAGCCGCGCGCCGCAGGCCGGGCAGGTGCAGACCGCTTCGTCGCCCGCCGGTCCGCCGGTTTCGGCGACCAGCCGCGCGCGCAGCGCCCAGATGCGGCGGTCGAGCTCGCCCAGCGGCAGCGTCTCGGCGCCCACCCCGGCGGCGGCACGGCCGAGCAGCGCGGCGCGGTCTAGCGCATCGCCCGCCCGTCCGCGCTGGTAGAGGTCAAGAAGCGCGTTGCCGTCCAGCATGATGCTTCCCCGATCATGGCGTCAGACCGCCGGCTCCAGGAAGGAAATCTCGCTGGGTTCGGCCACGTCGTAATCGCGTTCCCAACCCTCGTTCTCCAGCTTGATCGACTGGATGGCGACGGCATTGGCATTGGCGTCGAGTTCCGGCAGCGCCTGGTATTCCGACACCCAGGCCCGGAACACGCGATAGGACAGCGCCAGCTGCCCGGCCTCGTTGTAAAGGTCGATCACCAGATCCTTGCGGAAATCGCGCAGGGACACCTCGGCGCCCAGGCCCGAGCCGTAGTTCCAGACCTTGTTCGCCCATTGCTCGAACTCGACGTCATGGGTGACGCCGCGCTCCAGCGTGATCGCCTCGAAGCTGGTGCGGCCGGGGCTGCGGCGCGAGACGGAGGGATCGCCGCCCTCGCGATGCTCGACCACCTCGGTGGTGCGCTTCAGGGCCGAGACCTTCGAGATGCCGGCGACATAGCGGCCGTCCCATTTCACCCGGAACTTGAAGTTCTTGTAGGGGTCGAAACGGGTGGCGTTGATGCTGAACTGTGCCATGGTCGGACCCCTCAGTTCGTGGTTTGCAGGCGTTGCTGGATGCGCAGCATGACGAATTCGGCCGGCCGGACCGGGGCGAAGCCGACATAGATGTTCAGGATGCCCAGGTTGATGTCGGCCTGGGTGGTGGTCTCGCCGTCGCATTTCACCAGGAAGGCGTCGCGGGCCGAGGCGCCCTGGAAGGCGCCCTGTCGGTGCAGCTGCGACATGAAGCCGGTGACGTTCAGCCGCACCGAGGCCCAGAGCGGCTCGTCATTCGGTTCGAACACCACCCATTGCAGGCCGCGCAGCAGGCTGTTCTCGATATAGAGCGCCAGCCGGCGCACCGGGACGTATTTCCATTCCGAGGCCAGCGCATCGGCGCCGTCCAGCGTGCGCGCGCCCCAGACCACGGTGTTGTAGACCGGGAAGGTCCGGATCACGTTGATGCCCTGCACGTTCAGCGGCCCCTGCTGCGGATCGGTCATCACATCGACGGGCCGGCCGCCGGCGACGCCCGCCGCGGTGCCGGCCGGCGCCTTCCAGACCCCGCGCGTCGCATCGGTGCGGGCGATGATGCCCGCCGCCGCGCCCGAGGCGGCGAAATTGCGGTTCTGCGTCGGGTTCAGCGGGTCGGGCGCCGTCAGCTTGGGGAAATACAGCGCCGCGTTGCGCCGGATCGTGCCGCCCAGCGCGGCGGTCCATTCCAGGATATTGGCGCGGGTGGTGCCCTCCAGCGGATCGACGATCAGGAAGGCGAAGTGCCGCTCGCAATAGGCATAGGCGCGCTGGTAGACCTGCGCCGCCACCGCGCGGCGGGCATGGCCCAGCACCGACAGGTCGGGAAGGCACATCAGGTTGAACACGTCCGGCACGATGGCGTCCAGCGCGTCGATGCCGGCCCCCAGCGCGTTCACCGCCAGGTTCTGCCAGGCATCGGTATCGCCGGGCAGGGTGCCGTCGGCGCCCTGGGTGGTCATGGCCGCCAGCGCCGCCGCCGCAAGCTGGCGCAGCCCGTCCAGCGTGGTCACGTCGGCGCCGCCCGATTGCGTGGCATTGGGCAGGTTGCCGTTGGCATGGGCGCTGACGGTGACAAGCTGGCTTTCCGCGGCCAGCACCCGCGTCACATAGCGCGGATGGGCGCTGTTCGCCGACAGGCCGCTGTAGGATTCCTCGCGCATCACGTCATTGCCGCGATAGAGCCGCACCAGCAGGTCGAAGCTGGTGGCACCGCCGCCGGCCCGCGCCACGCCGATGCGCAGGTTGTTCCCCCATGTCCCGGGCGAGGAGGCGGCCAGCGTCAGCCCGGCATTGTTCGGCGGCAGCAGCACCGATGCCGGGGTGGCGCCGTTCGAGGCCCGCACGATGAAGGCGATGTTGCCGCCGTTCAAGAAATAGTTGCGCACCGCATAGCTGGTCTCGCATCCCGGATGCAGCCCGCCGAAGACCCGCTCGAATTCGCCCCAGGAGGTGACGCGGGTGGCGCGGCCCAGCGGGCCTTGCCCGAGAACGCCGATGAAGGCGGTGTTCGAGGTCGCCACGCCGGCGATCGGCGCGCTACCGCTGGGGATTTCCTGGACATAGACGCCGGGAGTGTCGAGCATGGGGGAGCCCTCGCTGAATGGCCCGGCGCGGATGGCGGCCGGGATTGCGCATGAACCGTCAGCAGACCGGAGAGATCACTGGCGCCGGAGGCATGTTCCGGACGCCGCGGACCCGACTGGTCGACCTGGCCGAGGGGAGGGCAGCCCCTCTTGGATTATTCGAGAAAGAGAAGAGACACGTATGAAGCGAAAGTTAGCAAAACTTTGCCGCTGACGCAACGAATGAGATTCGGGGATTTGCCGGAAACCGGCGGGCTGGAACGAAAAAACCGATGCGCCCCGGCCTGGACGATGGTCAGGTCGGGGCGCGGACGAGTCGGCCCAGGGTTGTGCGGGCCGCGCCGCCTCAGGCGACGAAAAGCTGCGGCTTGGTCAGGCTTTCCGGGCGCAGGATCGCGTCCAGCCGTTCCTTGGGCAGCAGGCCCTTTTCCAGCACCAGCTCATAGACGCCGCGGCCGGTCAGATGCGCCTCGGTCGCGACCTCGGTGGCGGCGGCATAGCCGATATAGGGGTTCAGCGCCGTGACGATGCCGATCGAGCGGCGCACGGTTTCCTTGAGCACGTCGCGGTTGGCGGTGATGCCGCGCACGCAGTTGTGCTCGAGCGTGTCGCAGGCGGCGACCAGATGACTGACCGAGCGGAACATGCTGTAGGCGATCACCGGCTCGAAGGCGTTGAGCTGCAGCTGCCCGCCCTCGGCCGCCATGGCGATGGTCATGTCGTTGCCGATCACCTCGAAACAGACCTGGTTCACCACCTCGGGGATCACCGGGTTGACCTTGCCCGGCATGATCGAGGAACCGGCCTGCTTCGCCGGCAGGTTGATCTCGTTGAAGCCGGCGCGCGGGCCCGAGGACAGCAGCCGCAGGTCGTTGCAGATCTTCGACAGCTTCACCGCCACCCGCTTCAGCACGCCCGAGACCTGCACGAAGGCGCCGCAATCCTGCGTCGCCTCGACCAGGTCGGGGGCGGTGACCACGGGAATCACCGTGATCTCGGCCAGCCGCGCCCGCACGCGTTCGGCATATTCGGGATGGGTGGTGATGCCGGTGCCGATGGCGGTGGCGCCCAGGTTGATCTCGCAGATCAGGGCGGCAGCTTCGGCCAGGCGCAGCTCGTCCTCGCCGATGGTGATGCCGAAGGCGTTGAATTCCTGGCCCAGCGTCATCGGCACGGCTTCCTGCAACTGGGTGCGGCCCATCTTCAGGATGTCGGCGAACTCGGCGCCCTTCTCGGTGAAGGCGCCGCGCAGCGAGGCCAGCGCCGCGATGACGTTCTGCAGCCCCCGCCACGAGGCCAGCCGCAGCGCCGTCGGATAGACGTCGTTGGTCGACTGGCTCATGTTCACATGCTCGTTCGGGTGCAGGAACTGGTATTCGCCCTTGGCATGGCCCATCAGCTCCAGCGCCCGGTTGGCGATCACCTCGTTGGCGTTCATGTTGGTCGAGGTGCCGGCGCCGCCCTGGATCTGGTCGACGATGAACTGGTCGTGCAGCTTGCCGGCGCGGATCTCCTCGCAGGCGGCGGCGATGGCGTCGCGGCGTTCGGGCGAGAGCAGACCCAGATCGGCATTGGCCAGCGCGGCCGCCTGCTTGATCGCGGCCAAGGCGCGGATCAGTTCGGGAATTTCACCGATCGGCCGGCCCGAGATCGGGAAATTCTCGACGGCGCGCAGGGTGTGGACGCCCCAATAGGCGTCGGCGGGCACCTCGCGGTCGCCAAGCAAGTCATGTTCGATGCGGGTCTGTTTCATGGTCACCTCGAAGAGGCACGGACCAGCGGCCCGCGTTCCGCGGGACCGTTGCAGCCATGCAGTTTGTCTGGATCTGTTCGCGTCTTGCGGGCCGGTCGGCCCTTGGTGCCCCTGAATTAGGCGCGGCCGCGCGCAATTTCCAATGCCGAGTCCGGCTGGGTTATTCGGTTATTGCATAACCATCGCCCAATTCGCGGGCGGCCTGCCAGACCCGGCCGGTGATGCCGCGGCCGCGCGCGGCATTGCGGTAAAGCCGGATCTCCATCGGCAGTTCCGGGGCGACGATCTCCAGCCGGCCGGTCTCGATCTCGGCCTCGACCAGCAGGCGCGGCAGCCAGACGACACCATGCCCGGCGACGGCCATGCTTTTCATCGCCTCGGCCATGCTCGCCTCGTCGGTATGGGCGACATAGACCTTGGGGGCGCCGGGCTGTTCCAGGGCGATCCGCGCCATGGCGTTCAGGAACGAGCCGCGGGAATATTTCAGCATCGGCATGCCCTCGGTCAGCCATTCCCGCGGCCAGCCGGGGCGGGCGACGGCGACCAGGCTGTCCTGGCCGACGACCAGATGCGGAAAGCCCGTCGGGTCCAGCGGGATGTTCACCTGCGGATGCGCATAGGTCAGGAAGAAATCATAGCCGCCCTCGGTCAGCGCCTCGATGCAGCGGTCGAAATTCTCGGGCTTGACGCGGCTGGTCATCTGCCCGGTCGCCGCCTTCAGCCGCATCAGCCAGCCGGGCAGGAAGGTCACGGTCAGGCTGTGCAGCGCCACGAAGGAAATCTCGCCGCCATGCGAACGGGTGTGGTCGCGGAATTCGGTGCGACGGGCGTTGATCATCCGCACGGCTTCCTCGGCGGTCTCGCGGAACAGCACGCCTTCCGGGGTCAGCGTCACCGGGTAGCTGTCGCGCGACAAAAGATCGGTGCCCAGCCATTCCTCGAGCGCGCGGATGCGGCGGCTGAAGGCGCTTTGGGTGACGCCGCGCAGCTGCGCCGAGCGCGAGAAGCTGTGCGTCTCGGCCAAGCTCAGGAAATCCTCAAGCCATTTGAAATCCATGCACCCCCCTTTCGCGTCGCTTTACCCGACCGGCAGGGGCGGCGCCACAGAAAGACGCGCGATGCGCGCGCGGTGCTAGAACAGGAATTCGTCCGCCAGGGTGGGCGCGGCGAAGCCCGAGCCGGTGGACAGCGCCACCTGGACGACATCCTCGCCGAAGCCGACGATATCGGCGCGGCCGTCGCCATTCACATCGGCCATGCGCCTTTCGTGGCGGTCGGTGCGCCAGCCATCGGCATGGCCGAACCCGTCGGACCAAAGCTGCGCCGCCGCGAAACCCGCGCCGGTGGACAGGGCGACAAGGACGCCGTCCTCGCCGAAGCCGACGATATCGGCGCGGCCGTCGCCATCCACATCGGCCAGCAGGCGTTCATGCAGCGCCACGCTCCAGCCGGTATCGCGGCCGAATTCCGCAGTCCAGAGCGTGCTGGCCGCGAAGCCCGTGCCAGTGGACAGCGCCACGCGCACCCCGGCATCGCCGAAGCCGACGACATCGGCGCGGCCGTCGCCATTCACATCGGCCAGGTCGCGCACATGCAATTCGTTGCGCCAGCCGGCCGCATAGGAAAATTCCCGGGTCCAAACCCGCACCCCGGTCAAGCCGGTGCCGGTCGACAGGCTGACCAGCGTGCTGCCGCCGCCGAAGCCGATCACGTCGTCGCGCCCGTCGCCATCGACATCGGCGACCGCGCGTTCGTGCAGGGCGACGCGCCAGTGCCCGGCGTTCTGGCCGAAATCGGCAAGCCAGCGCCCGGCATCGACGAAGCGCGTGCCGTCCGACAGCGCGACATGCACGCCGCCATCGCCAAAGGCGATCAGATCGGCGCGGCCGTCGCCGTTCAGGTCGCCGGTCTCGCGCTCGTGCCGGTCGGTGCGCCAGCCGGTCCGAAAGCTGTAATCCGATGCCCAACCCGTGGCGTCGCCGAAGAACAGGCCGTCTGCCAGTGCGGTCAGCACCTGGCGTTCGCCGAAGCCGATGATATCGGCGCGGCCGTCGCCATCCACATCGGCCATGTCGCGCACATGCCGCTCGACCTGCCAGCCGCTGCGGCCGGCATTGAAATCCAGCGACCAGATGTCCAGCACCTCCTCGACCAGATAGTCGCGCTGCAGCCAGGCGAGGAAATGCGCGCTGAAGACCATCGTGCCATCCGCAGCGCGGCCGACCTGGGTCGCGGCGTCATGTTCGGTATAGGCGCGGAAAATCTCGCAGAAATGCTCCAGCAACGCGGTCGGCACATTGGCCGGCAGCCACCGGCTGCCATAATCGACATAGCTGTGCAGCGTGCTGTCGGTATCCGAGCCGTCATGCGCCAGCGTGGCCAGGAAGGCGACGGAGCGGTGGTCGCTGTGATCGTCATGGGCGAAGATGCTGCGGTGATCCTGAACCATGACATTGGTCGCGTCATGGCCGTCCATGATCAGCTGCATCAGCTCGACCAGTTCGGCCTGGCTGTAGCTGGCGGCACCGTCCACCGTATGCACCGCGTCGATATCGCCCTCGACCAGTTGGCGCAGGCTTTCCCGCCCGTAGCGCGCCGAGCCGCCGCCCTGCATCATGCCGTCCGGGGCACGCAGGAAATACAGCCGGATCTCGGGATGGTCGGCCAGGTAGCTGGACACCACCTGATAGCTGCGATCGCCGCTGCCGAAAGTCACCGTCTCGGTCACCCAGGCGGCCGAGCCGGTCATAGCGCTATAGGCCGCGCGGGCACCCGCCTCGCGCTCGAGCCAGTATTCCTCGCCGCGGCCGGCATCGCCGGCGGTCACGAAGACGGTGGTGATGGATTCTCCGCGCATCAAGGCGGCGTGCAGATCCTGTTCCATGAACAGAATATGATCGTCCTGATGGGCGACGAAAACGACATTCGATGCCGCGCCAGACATGATTCAGACTCGTTAACAGAACAACCGAGAAACAGGTCCAGCCTACTCCTCGCGCCCGTTTCGCGCAATCTTCATCATGAACGGCAGGGGAAAACGGTCCGATTCTGTCGCGGCCTGGCTAGCGCCGCATCAGCGCCAGCCAGGCCCGGATCGCCTGCAGCGCCTCGGGTTCGTCCAGCCAGGGGATATGGCCGCGATCCGGCACCTCGGCCAGGATCATGTCGGGGCGTCGGTTTCGCATCTCGGCGGCGGTCCGGGCCGAGAGCAGGTCGGAATTGGCGCCGCGGATCAACGCCAGCGGCAGGACGGCCGCGGCATCGAAAAGCGGCCAGAGGTCAACCTCGGGCGCGTCGAAGGCGGCCAGGAAGGCCGCGCGCAGCGCCGGGTCGTAATTGATGCGCAGCCCCTCGGGCGTCTCGACATAGTGACGCTCGGCCTCCTCCTGCCAGCGCCCGGGCGGCACATTGGCAAATTCGGGCATGGCGGCGGGCAGGCGCTCGGCCAGATCGGCCAGGCTGGCGCCGGCGGGGTTGCGGCCGACATAGTCGAAGATCCTCTCCAGCCCGCTGCGCTGCAGCGCGGGCCCGACATCGTTCAGGCACAGGCCCAGCAGCCGGTCCGGCGCCGTCGCCGCCAGCAGCATGCCGATGATGCCGCCGCGCGAGGTGCCCAGGACCGCCGCCTTTTCGATGCCCAGATGATCCAGCAGCGCCAGGACGTCGCGGGCCTCCTGCGGGACGGTATAGCTTTCGGCGCCGGTCCAGTCCGAATCGCCGCGGCCGCGATAATCCGGGCGGAGCAGCCGCAGCCCGGCCAGATGCGGCGCCAGATAGTCGAAATCGCGTCCGGTGCGGGTCAGGCCGGCCAGGGCCAGCACGGGCAGGCCATCGCCCGCATCGCGATAGGCCAGCCGCGCGCCGTCCTCGGCCCGGTAGAAGCGGACGGTCATCAGAGGTTGTCCGATTGCGGCATGCCCAGGACGTGATAGCCGCCATCGACCAGAACCACCTCGCCGGTGGTGCAGGCGCCCCAGTCCGAGCAGAGCCAGACCGCAGTGCCGCCGATCGCCTCCAGCGTGGCATTGGCGCGCAGCGGGGCATTGGCTTCGGTATGGCGATAGGTCTTGCGGGCGCCGCCGATCGCCGCGCCGGCCAGGGTCTTCATCGGGCCGGGGCTGATGGCGTTGACGCGGATCCCCTCGGGGCCCAGGTCATTGGCCAGGTAGCGCACCGAGGATTCCAGCGCCGCCTTGGCCACGCCCATGACATTGTAGAACGGCGTGACCCGGTTCGAGCCGGCATAGGTCAGGGTGATGATCGAGCCGCCCTTGGTCATCAACGGCTGCGCCCGCCGGGCCAGGTCGATCAGCGAATAGCAGGAAATCGTCAGGGAATTCCTGAAATTCTCCCGCGTGGTGTTGATGAAGCGGCCGGTCAGTTCGGCCTTGTCCGAGAAGGCGATGGCATGGACCAGGAAATCCAGGCCGCCCCAGCGCGCGCCGATCTGGTCGAAGGCGCGGCCGAGCGATTCGTCGTCGAGCACGTCCACATCCATCAGGAAATCCGAGCCGAGCGAGGCCGCCAGCGGTTCGACCCGCTTGCCGAAGGCCTCGCCCTGATAAGAAAAGGCCAGCTCCGCCCCCTGCTCGGCCAAAGCCTTCGCGATCCCCCAGGCGATCGAGCGGTCATTCGCGACCCCCATCACCAGGCCGCGCTTTCCCTTCATCAATTCGCCCATGGCTTAACCTTTTCTTGGCTTATTCGCGGTATTTCGACAGGACCAGAGTCGCATTGGTACCGCCGAAGCCGAAACTGTTGGAAAGGATGCTATCGAAATCGACATTGTCCACGCGCGTCCGCGCAATCTCCTCGGGCCGGATCTCGGGGTCGAGCTCGGTGATGTTGGCCGAGGCGGCGATGAAGCCGTTCTGCATCATCAGCAGCGAATAGATCGCCTCATGCGCGCCGGTCGCCCCCAGCGAATGGCCGGTCAGCGACTTGGTCGAGGAGACCGGCGGCACGGCGCCCTCGCCGAAGACGCGGCGCAGGGCCTTGATCTCGCCCACGTCGCCGACCGGGGTCGAGGTGCCATGCGCGTTGACGTAGGAAACCTTGCGGCCCTCGGGCAGGGTCGAGAGCGCCAGCCGCATCGAACGTTCGCCGCCCTCGCCCGAGGGGGCGACCATGTCATGGCCGTCGCTGGTGGCGCCATAGCCGGTGACCTCGGCATAGATCTTCGCGCCGCGCGCCAGCGCGTGGCCCAGTTCTTCCAGCACCACCACCCCGGCGCCGCCGGCGATGACGAAGCCGTCGCGGGTGGTGTCGAAGGGCCGCGAGGCGGTCTGCGGCGTGTCGTTATATTTCGACGACATGGCGCCCATGGCGTCGAACAGGCACGACAGCGTCCAGTCCAGCTCCTCGCCGCCGCCGGCGAAGACGATGTCTTGCTTGCCCATCTGGATCAGCTCGGTGCCGTTGCCGATGCAATGCGCCGAGGTCGAGCAGGCCGAGGTGATCGAATAGTTCACGCCCTTGATCCTGAACGGCGTGGCCAGGCAGGCCGAATTGGTCGAGGACATGCAGCGCGTGACCATGAAGGGCCCCATGCGCTTCGGCGCGCCCTTCTCGATCACCGTGCGGTGCGCCTCGAACAGGTTGGCGGTCGAGGGCCCGCCCGAGCCCATCACCAGGCCGGTGCGCTCGTTCGAGACATCCGCGGGCGCCAGGCCCGCATCCTCGATCGCTTGCTGCATGGCGATGAAGTTATAGGCCGCGCCCATGCCCATGAAGCGCAGGTTGCGCTTGTCGATATGCTCCTCGACGGCGATCTGCGGCATGCCGTGGACCTGGCTGCGGAAGCCATGTTCGGCATATTGGGGAGAGAAGACGATCCCCGACCGGCTCTCGCGCAGGCTCTCCGCAACTTCTGCGGCATTGTTGCCGATGGGAGAGACGATGCCCAGCCCGGTGATGACGACGCGGCGCATGGCGTGCTCCTTGTTCATGGGTCAGGCGGCCGACAGGGCCACTTTCATGTCCTTGACCTCGTAGATGGTTTCGCCGTCGGCCTCGACCCGGCCGTCGGCGACCCCCATGGTCAGGCGACGGGTCTGCACCGCCTTGGTGAAGTCGACGTGATAACGCAAGAGCTTGCGGTCGGGGCGGACCATGCCGGTCAGCTTGACCTCGCCCACGCCGAGCGCATAGCCGCGGCCCTGCCAGCCGCGCCAGCCGAGGTTGAAGCCGGTGAGCTGCCAGAGCCCGTCGAGGCCCAGACAGCCGGGCATGATCGGATTGCCGGGGAAGTGGCAGGCGAAGAACCACAGGTCGGGATGGATGTCGAACTCGGCGGTGACATGGCCCTTGCCATGCGGCCCGGCATCGGCCGAGATGTCGGTGATGCGGTCCATCATCAGCATCGGCGGTTCGGGCAGTTGGGCATTTCCGGGGCCGAACAACTCGCCACGGGCGCAGGCCAGCAGATCGTCCTTGTCAAAGCTGGTCCGTGTCATCGTCATGCGCGTGTTTTCCCTTGGTCGGACGTTGCGTTATTGCTGCGGCCTGCGCCGGGCAAGCCCCGCGCGACACTTGGCTTTCGGTCTATCATTCCGCCCCGGCAAGGTGCAAGGGCGCAGGTTTTTGCGCGATTCTGCCCGCTCGTGCCGGGAGAGGGCGGATTTGCCGGGGCGCCGCCCGGCCCGCATCGCGACCGGGGGCTTTGCGCCCCCGGACCCCCACAGGGTATTTGGCCAACGGAGAGCGGCCGCGATGGCCGGGGCGGACCCGGATTGCCCGAATGCCGGCCGGGCTAGACCGGCGGTTCGGCGGCCAGTTCCAGGGCGCGGCGGGCGATCAGGGCGATTCCCGGCGCGATATCCGCATCCTTGATCGAGGAATAGCCCAGCCGGAAGAAGCGGCAGGGGCTGGGCGGCGTCTCGAAGAACACCTCGCCCGGCTCGATCAGCACGCTGTCTTCCAGCAGGCGGCTGGCCAGGATGCCGCTGTCGATGCCCTCCGGCCCCTCGATCCACAGGCTCGATCCGCCCGAGCGCGCGGCGCCGGCGATACGCAGCGGCGTGGCGGCCAGCGCCTCCTCCATCAGCGCGCGCCGGCGTTTCAGCGCCCCGCGCAGCCGCACGATATGCGCGTCGTAATGGCCAAGCGCCAGGAAATAGGCGGTGATCCGCTGCAGGTGGTTCGGCGGGTGGCGCAGCATGATGGCGCGCAGCGCCCGTGCCCGGGCGATCAGCGGCGCCGGCGCCACCATGTAGCCGATGCGCAGCCCCGGAAACAGCGATTTCGAGAAGCTGCCGATATAGATCACCCGCCCGGCGCGATCGAGCGATTTCAGCGCCGGGGCCGGTGGGGCGAGATAGGACATCTCGAAGTCGTAATCATCCTCGACGATCAGGAAGTCATGCGCGGCGGCGCGGGTCAGCAGGTCGCGGCGCCGGGCCAGCGGCATGGTGGCGCCGGTGGGGATGTTGTGGCTGGGGGTGACGATCACCAGCCGCGTGCCCTGCGGCAGCAGCTCGGGATTCAGCCCGCCCTCGTCCACGTCCAGGAAGGTGGTCGGGCTGTGGGCGCGGCGCAGGGTCTCGGCGAAATCGGGATAGCCGGGGTCTTCGGTCACCGCCAGCCGGTCGCCGCGCGCCAGAAGCTCGATGGTGATGAACAGCGCGTTCTGTGCGCCCAGCGTCACCAGCACCTCGTCCGGTTCGGCCTGGATGCCGCGCCGGGGCAGGGAATGCGAGCGGATATAGTCGATCAGCATCGGATCGTCGGCGCCGTAGAGATCCGAGGCCAGTTCGCCGAAATCCCGCGTGCCCCAGGCGCGGCGGGCGCAATCGCGCCAGGCATTGTGGTCGAAAAGCGCCGCGTCGCTTTGCCCATAGATGAAGGGATAGCGGAAATCCTGCCAATTCGCCGGCTTGCGGATCACCCGCTGCCGCGGCTGCTGGTCCGCCAGCCAGTGGTTCCAGTCGAGCGCGGTCTGGCGCGGCAGCGGCTTCTGCACCTTCAGCCGCCGGTGCGGCACGGTGGCGGCGACCATGATGCCGGAGCGCGGCCGGGTCTCCAGATAGCCCTGGCTGACCAGCTCCTGATAGACCAGCGTCACCGTCATCCGCGACAGTCCCAGCGATTCCGCCAGCCCGCGCGAGGAGGGCAGCCGACTGCCCGGCCGCGCCCGCGTTTCCAGGATCGCCCGCACGATGGCCGCCGCCAGCCGCGCCTGCAGCGTGCCTGCCTCGCCATCGCGCAGAAAGAACATCTCGACGGGAATCCGGTCACTCATCTGGATCTAACTTTGGTTTGAACTGGACATATCGTTGCGCTGCGTCACCTGCAACATTTTGCCGCATCAGCGATCGCAAACAAGGCGACGCCTATCTCAACAGGGGGCTTCCAATGTCTTTCATTACCCGCATTCTGTCCGGCACCGCGCTTGCGTTGAGCCTGGGAACGGTCGCCCTGCCGGCTTCGGCGGCCGAGTATCGCATCGCGGTCGGCGATGGCGCCGGCGG
Organism: Paracoccus sp. TOH; assembly: GCF_030388245.1. Classification (NCBI taxonomy): domain Bacteria; kingdom Pseudomonadati; phylum Pseudomonadota; class Alphaproteobacteria; order Rhodobacterales; family Paracoccaceae; genus Paracoccus; species Paracoccus sp. TOH. The sequence goes on along the minus strand of NZ_CP098361.1, from coordinate 120,154 downwards.
CACCCAGGAGGCGCTGGGTAAGGCCTTCGTCGCGGCGCTGGAGGAGAAAACCGGCGGCCAGATGACCGGCAAGCTGTTCCTCAACGGCCAGCTCGGCGACGAGCAGGACACCGTGACCGCCGCCGCCACCGGCACGCTGGATTTCTCGATTCTCGCGATCAACAACATCACGCCTTTCTCGCCCACCGTCGGCACCCTGACGCTGCCCTATGTCATCCTGAGCCAGGAGGATGCCGAAAAGGTCACCCAGGGCGAAATCGGCCAGCAGATGATCGCGCAGACCGTCGAGGATGCCGGCGTGCGCATCATCGGCTGGGCCTATTCCGGCTTTCGCGTGCTGACGAACTCAAAAAAGCCGATCGCCACGGTGGCCGACCTGCAGGGGGTCGTGGTGCGCGTGCCCAAGAACGAGATCATGATCGAGACCTACAAGAGCTGGGGCATCAACCCGACCCCGATGGCCTGGGGCGAGACCTTCGCCGCGCTCCAGCAGAAGGTCGTCGACGGTCAGGACAACCCCTACATGACCGTCAACTCGATGAAGTTCTACGAGGTCCAGAAATACGTGACCGACCTGCGCTACCTGTTCTCGATCGAGCCGCTGATCATCAGCGAGGCGCTGTTCCAGAGCCTTTCGCCGGAAGAGCAGCAGCAGGTCCTGGAAGCCGGGCAGGAGGCGACGCAAGCCTCGGCGCAGTTCCTGCGGGACCAGGAAAGCAAGATCAAGGAAGAGCTGGTCGGCCGGGGCATGGAGATCACCGAGCCCGCCGATGACGAGAAGGAATTCATCGAACTGGCGACGACCAAGGTCTGGCCGAAATTCTACGACCAGATCGGCGGCAAAGAGGTTCTCGACGGGGTGCTGACCTCGCTGGGTCGCGATCCGGCGAAATAACCCTCCTCCCCGACTGCGGGCGCGCCCGGCGCGCCCGCCCTTTCGCCAATCCTCGCTGGAACGCCCCTTATCCGGAGGCAATTCATGTCTGCATTCTGGAAGCATCTCGACCATCTCGAAAGCTACATCTGCCGCGCGCTGCTGGCGCTTTTCGTCACGCTGCTTTTCGTCCAGATCGTCGCACGGCAGATCTTCGGCTTCTCGATCACCTGGATCGAGGAACTGTCCGTCATCCTCTTCGTCTGGTTCGCCTATTTCGGCGCGTCCTATGCGGCGCGCATGGCGGCGCATAACCGGGTGACCTTCCACCTGAACATGATGCCGCGCAAGGCGGCGCGTGTGTTGGAGGCGATCGGGGATCTGTTCTGGATCATCTTCAACATCGTGTTCATCTGGCAGGCCATCCAGTTCATCGGCCGGCTGAAGCCCTTCGTGAAGGCCCAGACCCTGGGCTGGGAGATGCGCTACGTCTACATGGCGCTGCCCATCGCCTTCGCGCTGATGACGATCCGCATCCTGCAGGTGAACTATCTGAAACTCGTGAAGGGCATCGACCCGCGCGACCCCGACAAGGTCGAGGTCGAGGAGATGCTCGAACTCGCCGCCGACGAGCAGCGCGCCTACGAGCGGGAGCACAAGAAATGAGCGATTATGTCGTAGAAGTCCTGTTCGGCACCTTCGCCCTGCTGATGGTGCTGGGTGCGCCGATCACCGTCGCGCTTGGCGTGGCCGCGCTGGCCGCCATGCTCTATCTGGGCGACAATCCGATCAAGATGGTGCAGATGGCCTGGTCCTCGGTCGGGTCCTTCCCGCTGATGGCGCTGCCCTCGTTCATCCTGGCCGGGGCGCTGATGGAGGCCGCAGGCCTGTCGCGCCGGCTGATCTCGGTCGCCGAAAGCCTGGCCGGTCCGTTCACCGGCGGCCTTTCCGCCGCCACCATCGTCGCCTGCCTGTTCTTCGGCGCGATCTCGGGTTCGGGGCCGGCCACCACCGCCGCGGTCGGCATGCTGATGATCCCCGGCATGATCCGCAACGGCTACAGCCGCGATTACGCCGCCTCGACCACCGCCGCCGCGGGCGGTCTGGGCATCGTCATCCCGCCCTCGATCCCGATGATCATCTACGGCATCTCGGCCATGGGCATCGCGCCCGATCCGGCCGCCGTCGAGGCGCATGGCCAGTTCCAGTCGGTCTCGATCTCGAAGATGTTCATCGCCGGCTTCCTGCCCGGCGCGGTCATGGCCGGCGGCCTGCTGCTGATGAACTACGTCCGCTGCAAGCGGCGGGGCTATCACGGCTCGTCCGAGACGCTGTCGCTGCGCAAGTTCATGTGCGCCTGCTATCAGGGCTTCTGGGCGCTGCTGGCCCCGGTGGTGATCCTGGGCGGCATCTATACCGGCATGTTCACCCCCACCGAAGCCGCCATCATCGCCATCTTCTACACTTTGTTCGTCGGAATCTTCATCTACCGCGAACTGGATCTGCGCGAGGTCTTCAAGGCGCTCGAGGCGACGACCTGGCTGGCCGGGCGGGTGCTTCTGGTGCTGTTCGCCGCCACCATCTTCGGCCGCGTCCTGATCGAGAACAACATCCCCGGCATCATCGCCGGCGGCATCCTGGGCCTGACCACCAACATCTATGCGATCTGGGCGCTGATCATCGGCATGCTGCTGATCGTGGGCATGTTCATGGAGACGCTGGCCGCGATCATGATCCTGGTCCCGGTCATGCTGCCGGTGGCCTATATGGTGGGCATCGATCCGATCCACTTCGGCATCGTGATGATCTGCACGCTGTCCGTCGGCTTCCAGACCCCGCCGCTGGGCGAGAACCTGTTCATCGCCTCCGGCATTTCGGGCGAGACCATCGAGAAGATCAGCGTGACCGCGCTGCCCTTCGCCATCGCCTCGACCGCCGCGATTTTCGTCATCGCCCTGTTCCCGCAGATCGCCCTCTGGCTTCCCGCCCTGCTGGGCTATTGACCAAGGAGTTACCCATGACCCGCAAGCTGACCGCCGACGACCTGAAGGCCACCTTCGACGCCTTCAACCGCCACGACATCGACGGCGTGATGACCCATTTTGCCGATGACTGCGTGTTCTACACCGTCGCCGGCGAGCACGAATACGGGAACAAGGTCGAAGGCAAGGCGGCGATCGCCAAGGCTTTCGAGACCGTCTGGACGACGATGCCGGACGTCGCATGGGCCGACCACACGCATTTCCTGTCCGAGGACGGCACGCGCGGCGTTTCGCAATGGACATTCCGCGCCACCAACCCGGACGGCAGCCGCATCGAGGTGCAGGGCGTGGACCTGTTCCGCATCCGCGACGGCCGGATCGTCGAGAAACAGGCGATCCGCAAGCAGCGCCCGGCCATCCCCGCCTCTGCCCCCGCCCTTGCCGAGAAATGAGGACGGCCATGCAGGCGATCGAGAAACGTGCGGGTTCGGTCCCCTTCGACCCGTTCTATGATCCCATCACGGCGCCCGGCCTGGGTCCGCGCAGCGACTATGCACCGACCTACTGGATCGGCACCGCCGGCACCCCGCCGCCGGACGACGGCCCGGTGACGGGCGACATGGATGCTGATGTGGTGGTGATCGGCTCGGGCTATACCGGCCTTTCCTGCGCCATCCACCTGGCCAAGATGCACGGCATCAAGGCCACGGTGCTGGAGGCGAACGGCGTCGCCTATGGCTGCTCGACCCGCAACGGCGGCCAGGCGCAGGTCAGCTCGGGCCGGCTGAAGCGCAGCCAGTGGATCGAGCGCTGGGGCCTCGATGTCGCGAAGCGCCTGCATGCCGAGGTTTGCGAGGGTTTCGAGCTGTTCCGCGGCCTGATCCGCGACCATGCGATCGACTGCGAGCCGCAGGATGGCGGGCATTACTACATCGCCCACAAGGCCGGCGTGATGCCGGCGCTGGAAAGCGAGGCGGCGCTGCTGCGCGACACATTCGGCTATGACGCCCGCATGCTCTCGCGCGGCGAGCTGCACGAGACCGTGGTGCGCGACCACGAGGCGCATGGCGCCATGTGGGAGGTGGACGGCGTCGGCATCCATGCCGCGAAACTGGCCTTCGGCTATCTGCGGGTGGCCCGCGAACTGGGCGCGAAAGTGCATGTCGACAGCCCGGTTCAGGGCTGGGACTACCGGGACGGCGTGCATCACCTGCGCACGCCGGGCGGCACGGTGCGGGCGAAGCGCGTGGCGGTGGCGACGGCGGCCTATGCGCCGCGCAGCCTGCACCCGCGGCTCAGGGACCGGCTGATGCCGATCATGTCGAACAGCATCGTCACCCGCGTGCTGACGCCGGGCGAGCTGGAGGCGATCGGCATCCGCAAGCTCTCGCCGCTGACCGACACCCGGACGCTGCGGCATTATTACCGGCTCTTGCCCGACAACCGGCTGCAGATCGGTTCGCGTGCCGCGATCACCGGCCGCGACGCCGCGAACCCGACGCATCTGAACGGGCTGAAGGAGGGCATGTACCGCAAGTTCCCGACCCTGCGCGGCATCGAGCTGGATTACAGCTGGTGGGGCTGGGTGGATGTCAGCCACGACATGATGCCGCGCATCACCGGCCTGCCGGACCTGCCCGGCGCCTTCTACGCCCTGGGCTATGGCGGCAACGGCGTGATGTATTCCGCCATGGCCGGCCGGCGCATGGCGCAACTGGTCGCGGGCGAGGCCGTGCCCGCGCTGCCGATCTTCAACACCGAACTGCCGCATGAGGGCTGGAAGACGCCGTTCCGGCGGCTGGGCCAATGGGGCCTCTACAAGTTTTACCACTATCGCGACGAGCGCAGATAAGGAGCCATCGCCATGAGAATGACCACCGAGGAAGCCTTTGTTAAGGTTTTGCAACTGCACGGTATCGAGCATGCTTTCGGGATCATCGGTTCTGCGATGATGCCGGTTTCGGATCTGTTCCCGAAGGCGGGGATCACGTTCTGGGACTGCGCGCATGAGACGAATGCCGGGCTTATGGCGGACGGGTTCACGCGCTCGACCGGCAAGATGTCGATGGCGATCGCGCAGAACGGCCCCGGGGTGACCGGGTTCGTGACGCCGGTGAAGACCGCCTACTGGAACCACACGCCGCTGCTGCTGGTGACGCCGCAGGCGGCGAACCGCACCATCGGCCAGGGCGGCTTCCAGGAGATGGAGCAGATGCGGCTGTTCGCCGATTGCGTCTGCTACCAGGAGGAGGTGCGCGACGCCTCGCGCATCCCCGAGGTCCTGAACCGGGTGATCATGCAGGCCTGGCGCAACTCGGCCCCGGCGCAGATCAACATCCCGCGCGACTTCTGGACCCAGGTGATCGACGTCGAGCTGCCGCAGGTGGTGGCCTTCGAGCGGCCCTCGGGCGGCGAGGATGCGGTGGCCGAGGCGGCGCGGCTGCTGTCGGAGGCGCAGTTCCCGGTGATCCTGTCGGGCGCCGGGGTGGTGCTGTCGGGCGCGATCCCGGAACTGGCCAAGCTGGCCGAGCGGCTGGATGCGCCGGTGGCCTCGAACTACCAGCACAACGACAGCTTCCCGGGCAGCCATCCGCTGGCGGTGGGGCCCCTGGGCTACAACGGCTCGAAGGCGGCGATGGAGCTGATCGCCAAGGCCGATGTGGTGCTGGCGCTGGGGACGCGGCTGAACCCGTTCTCGACCCTGCCGGGCTACGGCATCGACTACTGGCCGAAGCAGGCCAAGATCATCCAGGTCGACATCAACGCCGACCGCATCGGCCTGACCAAGAAGGTCACGGTGGGCATCCAGGGCGACGCGGCCAAGGTGGCGCGCGGCATCCTGGCGCAGCTCGCCGCCACGGCGGGCGATGCCGGCCGGGCCGAGCGCCGCGACCTGGTGGCGCAGACCAAGTCCCGCTGGGCGCAGGAGCTGTCGAGCCTCGACCACGAGGATGACGATCCCGGCACCGAATGGAACCAGCAGGCGCGGGTCCGCGACGCCGGTCTGATGTCGCCGCGCCAGGCCTGGCGGGCGATCATGCAGGCGGTGCCGAAAGAGGCCATCGTCAGCTCGGACATCGGCAACAACTGCGCCATCGGCAACGCCTATCCGAGCTTCGAGGCGGGGCGGAAATACCTGGCGCCGGGCCTGTTCGGCCCCTGCGGCTACGGCTTCCCGGCGATCCTGGGCGCCAAGGTCGGCAATCCGGACGTGCCGGTGATCGGCTTTGCCGGCGACGGCGCCTTCGGCATCTCGATGAACGAGATGACCGCCTGCGGGCGCGAGGACTGGCCGGCGATCACCATGGTGATCTTCCGCAACTACCAGTGGGGCGCGGAAAAGCGCAACACGACGCTGTGGTATGCCAACAACTTCGTCGGCACCGAGCTAGACCGCGACACCTCCTATGCCGGCATCGCCCGGGCCTGCGGCTTGAACGGCGTGCAGGTGAAGTCGCAGGAGGAGCTGACGGCGGCGCTGCACGAGGCGGTCGAGCGGCAGATGCAGAAGCGCGAGACCACCTTCATCGAGGTGCTCTTGAACCAGGAGCTGGGCGAGCCCTTCCGCCGCGACGCGATGAAGAAGCCGGTGGTGGTGGCGGGGATCGACCCGGCCGACATGCGTCCGCAAAAGGGCGCCGCCTGACGGAAGCGGCGGGCCGACCGCAGCCCGGCCCGCCGCCTTCGGATAATACGCCGAGGGGAACAAAACCCCTCGGCAATCCGAAACGGCTTCCGACCCCTGCCATCCCACGGCGCGGCCTCCTCCGCGCCGGTCCACTTCCCGCATCCGGGTGACGACGATGATAACCACCATGATCCCTTCGCGCAGCCTGCTCGGCGAGGCCTTCCCGGGTTTCGCGGTCTCGGCGCTGGTCGCGGCCACGGCGCAGTTCCTGTCGGACCATTACGGCGCCCCGGCCATGCTGCTGGCGCTGCTGCTGGGCCTGGCGCTGAACTTCCTGGCCGAGGACGGTACCCGCACCGCGCCCGGCATCGCCTTCACCGCCCGCACGGTCTTGCGGCTGGGGGTGGCGCTGCTGGGGGCGCGGATCTCGGTCGAGATGCTGACGGCGCTGGGGCCGCGCTTGATCGCGCTGGTGGTGGCGGGGGTGGTGCTGACGATCCTGTTCGCGCTTCTCGCCACCCGCTGGGTCGGCCGCGGCTGGCGCTTCGCGCTCTTGACCGGCGGCTCGGTGGCGATCTGCGGCGCCTCGGCCGCCATGGCCATCGCCGCGGTGCTGCCGCGCCACGAGAAATCCGAGCGCGACCTGGTCTTCACCGTCCTGTCCGTCACCGTGCTCTCGACCGTGGCCATGGTGCTTTATCCGATGCTGTCCAACGTCTTCGGCTTCACGGCGCGCGATTCCGGCGTGTTCCTGGGCGGCACCATCCATGACGTGGCCCAGGTGGTCGGTGCCGGGTTCTCCGTCGGCCCCGAGACCGGCGAGACCGCGACGCTGGTCAAGCTGATCCGAGTCTCGATGCTGGCGCCGGTGGTGCTGTGCTTCTCGTTGGTGATCCGGGCGCGCGGGCTGTCCGACACCGACGGCGGCAAGGCGCCGCCCCTGCTGCCGGGCTTCGTCATCGGCTTCCTGGTGCTGGCGGCGCTGAACAGCCTGGGCCTGATTCCGCAGGCGGTCTCGGACTTCGCCGGGCAGCTTTCCCGCTGGGCGCTGCTGATCGCCATCGCCGCGGTGGGGATCAAGACCTCGCTTGGCAAGATGCTCGAGGTCGGCGGCGGCGCCATCGCGCTGATCGTGGCCGAAACCGTGTTCCTGGGCGTCTTCGTCGTCGCCGGCCTGCATTTCCTGGGGTAATGAGATGAAACCGCTCGACCGCATCCACGAGACCGCGAAGGCGTTGAACCGCCATATCATCCTGTCCGAGGGCGAGGATCCCCGCGTCGCCGAGGCCGCCCGGCGGCTGGTCGACCAGGGTCTGGCCCGCGTCACCCTGATGGGCGGACCCGAGATCCCCGGCGTGGGCCGCATCGACCCGGCGGGCGCGCCAGATCTGGCGGAGCTCGCCGAGGAATGGCACCGGCTGCGCGCCGCCAAGGGCATGACTGCCGAGCGGGCGCTGGAGGAGATGCGCGACCCGATCCGCCAGGCGGCGATGCGGGTGCGGCTGGGCCAGGCCGATGGTACGGTGGGCGGTGCGGTCGCCACCACCGCCGACACGGTGCGGGCGGCGCTGCAGATCATCGGCCGCGCGCCGGATGCCGGGATCGTGTCGAGCTTCTTCCTGATGCTGTCCTGCGGGCCCGCGGCGCCGGTCAAGGGCGGGATGATCTTTTCCGATTGCGGGCTGGTGATCCAGCCCGACGCGGCCGAGCTTGCCGCCATCGCGCTTTCCGCCGCCGAAAGCTGCCGGCAGCTTCTGGCCGAGGAGCCGCGGGTGGCGCTTTTGTCCTTCTCGACTGCCGGCTCGGCGGATCATCCGAGCCTGGGCCGGATCCGCGAGGCGCTGGCGCTGATCCGCGCCGCCGCGCCGGATCTGGAGGTGGATGGCGAGATGCAGTTCGACGCGGCGCTGGACGACGCGATCCGGGCGAAGAAGGCGCCGGGAAGCCGGCTGACCGGCCGGCCGAACGTGTTCATCTTCCCGGACCTGGCGGCGGGCAATATCGGCTACAAGATCGCGCAGCGCCTGGGCGGCCTGACCGCCATCGGCCCGATCCTGCAGGGCCTCGCCAAGCCCGCCAACGACCTGTCGCGCGGCTGCTCGGTCCAGGACATCGTCGATGCAAGCGCCGTCACCGCCGTTCAGGCCGGGACGGTGGCGAAGGTGCCGGCCTAGCCGGCCGGATCCCGCAGCGCCTCGGCGATGCGGCGGATGCCCTCGGGGATGCGTTCGGCGGCGATCGAGGAATAGGCCAGCCGGAAGAAGCCCCTGCCGCGCGCGGCCAGCGCGAAGAAGGGCGCCCCCGGCTCGATCAGCACTTCGCGCGCCTTGAGCCGCGCCGCCAGCGCCGCGGAATCGACCCCCTCGGGCGTCGCCAGCCAGAAGCTGGAGCCGCCGGTCGCCTCGGGCGAGGCCAGCCGCAGCCCCTGCTGCGCGATGGCGGCGAGCATCACCTCGCGCCGCCGGGCATAGGCGCGGCGCATCCGGTTCGCTTGCGCGTCGTAATGGCCCAGCGACAGGAAATGCGCCAGCGTGCGCTGCATGTGGCCGGGCGGGTGGCGCAGCACCATGCCGCGCAGCGCCCGCGCCTCGGCGATGACGCGCGGATCGGCCACCACATAGCCCAGCCGCACGCCCGGAAACACCGATTTCGAGAATGAGCCGATATAGATCACCGCTCCGGCCCGGTCGATGGCCTTGAGCGCCGGCGAGGGCGCGCCGGCGAAGGACATCTCGAATTCGTAATCGTCCTCGATCACGGCGAAGCCCTGGGCCTGGGCGCGGGCCAGCAGTTCCTTGCGGCGGGCCAGCGGCATGGTGGAGTTGGTCGGGCATTGGTGGCTGGCGGTGGTGAAGACCGCCGCGACCCCGGGCGGGATGGCGTCGGGCGGCAGGCCGCGCGCATCGACCGGCACCGGCAGGATGCGGGCGCGGCTGGCCAGCAGGATCTCGCGCTGACCGGGATAGGAGGGGTCCTCGATGGCGCAGGAGGCGCCGGGGCGCAACAGCACCTGCGTCACCAGCCACAGCGCGTTCTGCGCCCCCATGGTCAGCAGGATCTCGTCGCGCCCGGCGCTGATGCCGCGCCGGGGCAGGATCTGGCGGGCGATATGGTCGACCAGTTCCGGGTCGTCGGCGTCGTAGAGGTCGCCGGTCAGGCTGGCGAACTCGCGCCGGCCCAGCGCACGCATGGCACAGTCGCGCCAGGCGGCATGGTCGACCAGCGCCGGATCGGCCTGGCCGTAGACAAAGGGATAGGCGAAGCGGCGCCAGTCGCGTTCGCGATCCGTGCGTTGCGCGCGGGCGAAGCGGCCCTCGAACTGGCTGTCCCAGTCGAAGCGCGGCGTGTCCGGGGCAGGGGGCTCGGCCTCGAGCCGCCGCTCGATGCTGTCCGAGATGTAATGCCCCGAACGGTCGCGGCTGGCCAGGTAATCGGTCGAGACGAGTTCCGCGAAAGCCTGCGCCACCGTGACCCGCGCCACGCCCAGATGCCGCGCCAGCGCCCGGGTCGAGGGCAGTTTCTCGCCCGCGCGGAAGCGGCCGGCGGTCACCGCGGCGATGATCTGGCGCCGCAACTGGACCTGCAGCGGCAGACCGGCGGCATGGTCCAGGAAGAAGGCATCGGGGGGAATCGGCATGGGATGATCCGCGGCGGCTGGCGGGGCCCATCAGTTCCCCGAATGCCGCCCCGGATCAAGGGAGTGGATCAAGCGCTCAGCCGAACACCTTGGTCAGCGCCCGGTCGATGGTGTCGGTGATGCGGTCGATGTCGTCCGCCGTGGCGATCAGCGCCGGCGACAGGCAGAGCGTGTTGTTGAAGCCCGGCAGCGAGCGGTTGGTGGCGCCGATGATGACGCCCTGCGCCATGCAGTCGGCCACGACGGCCTGCACCTTTTTCTCGTCCATCGGCTCCTTGCTGGCGCGGTCCGAGACCAGCTCGGCGCCGCAGAACAGGCCCTTGCCGCGCACGTCGCCGATGACCTTGTGCTTCTCCATCAGCGCATTGAGGTTCGAAAGCGTGCGCTCGCCCATGGCGACGGTGTTGGCCAGCAGCCCCTCGTCCTCGATGATGCGCAGGTTCTCGATCGCTGCGACCGGCCCCGAGGTGCAGCCGCCAAAGGTCGAGATGTCGCGGAAGAAGCTCATGCCGTCCTCGGGCTTGTCCTTGAACATCTCGAAGACGCGCTCGGTGGTGACGGTGCAGGAGATCGCCGCATAGCCCGAGGCGACGCCCTTGGCCATGGTGACGAAATCCGGCTCGATCCCGTATTGCTGATAGCCGAACCAGGTGCCGGTGCGGCCAAGTCCGCAGACCACCTCGTCGATATGCAGCAGGATGTCGTATTTGCGGCAGATCTCCTGCACGCGCTGCCAATAGCCCTCGGGCGGGGTGATGACGCCGCCGCCGGCGGTCACCGGCTCCAGCACCAGGCAGCCGACGGTGTCGGGCCCCTCGCGCAGGATCACCTCTTCGATGGCGTCGGCGGCGCGTTCGCCGTAGTTTTCAACATCCCATTGCTTGCGGTATTCCAGGCAATGCGGCACCCGCACGAAGCCGTCGGGGAAGGGGCCGTAGGCGATGGCGCGCTGGTCCTGGCCCGAGGTCGCCAGCGTGGCGATGGTGGTGCCGTGATAATCGCGGTCGCGATAGAGGATCTTCCATTTCTTGCCGCCGTGATGGTTCGCCGCGATCTGGCGCACCATCTTGTAGACCTTCTCGTTCGCCTCGGAGCCGGAGTTCGAGTAGTAGACCCGGCTCATGCCCGGCATCTTCTCGATCAGCTTCTGGGCGAAGATGGCGCCCGGCACGGTGCCCGCCGCGCCGGCGTAATAGTTCAGCTTGACCAACTGGTCGCGGATCGCATTGGCGATGCTTTCGCGGCCATAACCGACGTTCACGGTCCAGACCCCGCCCGAGACCGCGTCGAGGAACTCGCGCCCCGTCGCATCCCAAAGTTTCATCCCCTTGCCCTCGACGAAGACGCGCGGGTCGATGGTCTCGTATTGCTTGTGCTGGCTCAGATGGTGCCAGACATGGGTGCGGTCGGCCTCGACCACATGCGACATGTCGTTGGGGTTCAGATCGAGCGTCATGGCCGGACTCCTGCGGATAAAAGGCGTTCTCTCCTGACTGCGCCCGAACGCGGCAAAGTGATAGAGCCAGATTCATCGCATAGATGGGTCCAGAAGGCGAAGCCGTCGCGGGTCGCGGGCCGAATCGGCACCGGAGACGGCGAAGAAACCGCTGCTGCCGCGGCGCTGTTTCTGCGAGCGCGAGATTTGCGCTGCGCCGCAGCTTACATCTATCATATTGTTTAAATTCATGAATATTGAAGATGGCGGCATGGCCAACCTTATAGACAGATAATCCTATCTATCCGTATAGTTTTGAAAGTTGCCGCATCCAGACCAATGCAACACCAACAACAGGGTTTTCTCATGCTCAATCGTCGTCGCTTCCTGACCACATCCACGCTGGCCGCGGCCGCGCTCGCCGCGCCGGGCCTTGTCACCCGCGCCTTTGCCCAGGGCGCGGCGCTGAAGATCGGCGTGCCGGTGCCGATCTCGGGCGCCTTCGCGGCCAACGGCAAGTTCGCCACCATCGGCGCGCTGATGGCCGCCGAAGAGGTCGCGGCCGCGCATGGCGTCGAGGTCTCGACCCTCGATCTCGATACCGAGGGCAAGCCCGCGACCGCGGTGCGCAAGGTGCAGGACGCGCTGGCGCAGGACGGGGTGAAACTGTTCGCCGGCGGCATCCTGTCGTCGGAATCGCTGGCCATGGGCAAGGAGATCGAGCGCGGCGGCGGCGCCTTCATGACCACCGCCGGCGCCGACGAGATCACCGGCGTCGATTGCAACAAGGCCACCTTCCGCTGGTCGGTGCCGACCTATGGCGCCATCAACGAGACGGTGCGGCCGATCATCGACGCGCTGCCCGATGCCAAGAAATGGTATACGATCACCCCGCAATATGTCTTTGACGACGGGCTGCTGAACGCCGCCAAGGCGGTGTTTCAGGAAAAGGGCATCGAGCATGTCGGCAACAGCTATCATTCGCTGACCGACAAGGAATTTTCCGGCTACCTGACCAATGCCATCGCCGCCCAGCCCGATGTGCTGCTGCTGCTGAACTTCGGCGCGCAAAGCTCGGACACGCTGCGGCAGGCGGTCAGCTTCGGGCTGAAGCAGCGCATGACCATCGTCGTCGCCTGGGCTTCGGGGCTGGAACAGTTCGAGGCGCTGGGACCGGACATCTGCGAGGGTGTCTATTTCGGCGCGCAATACTGGCACGGTGCCGACTCGACGCTGAACCGCGAACTGGTCAAGAAGGTGCAGGAAAAGCACGGCTTCAACCCGAACTATTCCTTCGCCGGTTCCTATATCTGCGCGAAACTGCTGCTGGAAGCCGCGGTCAAGGCCGGCTCGCCGGACGGTGCGGGGGTCGCCGCGGCGCTTGGCGGGCTGAAATACCAGGGCCTGACCGGCGAGGAGGAGATCCGCGCCGCCGACCACCAGGTCATCAAGGATTACTACCTGCTCAAGGGCAAGCCCAAAGCCGACATGGCCGACAAGGACGATTACGCCGAGATCATCAGCGCCGGCAAATCCTTCCTGTCGCCCGAGGATGCCGGCTGCAAGATGCCCGCCTGATCCCCCGCCTCCCCGCGCGGCCGCCGGTCGCGCGGGGCCTTTTCGCCCGGTTTCAGGGAGAAGCCCGTGATCTACCTTTTCCAGGTTCTGAACGGCATCGGTCTGGGGATGCTGTATTTCCTGCTCGCCGTCGGCCTCAGCGTCATCTTCGGCCTGTTGCAATTCGTGAACTTCGCCCATGGCGCCTTCTACCTGCTGGGCGCCTATCTGACCTATGACCTGACCACGCGCGGCTTCGGCTTCTGGGCCGCCATGCCGCTGGCCACGCTGATCGTCGCCGGCATCGCCGCGCTGATCGAGGCGGTGCTGCTGCATCGCATCTACAAGCTGCCGCACACCTTCCACATCCTGGTGACCGTGGGCCTGGCGCTGGTCGTGCAGGAACTGGTCATCATCGCCTGGGGGCCGCTGGGCGGCTCGGTGCCGGCGCCCGAGGGGCTGCAGGGCGTCGTCATCCTGGGCGATTTCATCTATCCGCAATATCGCCTCTTCACCATCGGCTTCACCGCCGTGCTGGCCGGGCTGCTCTGGTGGCTCCTGGAGGGCACGCGGCTGGGCGCCATCGTGCGCGGCGGCTCGGAATCGCCGGCGAACATGGCGCTTCTGGGTTACAACACGCTGCGCATCAACACCGCCGTCTTCGGCTTCGGTGCCGGGCTTGCCGGGCTGGCGGGCGCACTGGCCGCGCCGATCCGCGGCGTCGAGCCCTTCATGGGCATCGAGGCGCTTTCCGTCGCCTTCGTGGTCGTGGTGATCGGCGGCATGGGCAGCTATACCGGCGCGCTGGTCGCCGGCCTGCTGGTCGGGGTGGTGCAAAGCGTCATGACCACGCTTTGGCCCGAGGGCGCGCGGCTGATGATCTATGTCGGCATGGCGCTGGTCATCGCGCTGATGCCGCGCGGCCTGCTGGGGAGGGCATGAGCATGAACCCGCTTGACAAACCCTGGGCGCAACTGACGCTGGCGCTGCTGGCCGTTCTGGTGCTGCCGCTGTTTCTGAAATCCGGCATCCTGGCGACCGAGATCCTGATCTTCGCCATGGTCGTCGCGGCCTGCAACCTGCTGCTGGGCTATACGGGCCTGCTGTCCTTCGGCCAGGGCATCTTCTTCGGCATCGGCACCTATGCGGCGGGCATCTGCCTGACGCGCTGGCAGATCCCGGTGCCCTTGGTGCTGGCCGGCGCGGCGGTGCTTGGCGCGGCCACCGCCACGCTGGTCGGCTGGCTGTCGATCCGCCGGCAGGGGGTCTATTTCGTCATGCTGACGCTGGCCTTCTCGCAGCTGTTCTATTTCGTCGCCTATACGTTCAGCGGCGTGACCGGCGGCGACAACGGGCTTCTGGGCGTGCCGCGGCCCTCCATCGCCGGCACGGCGCTGAACGCGCCCTGGTCCTATTACACCTTCGTCGCGGTCTGCTTCGTGGCGGTGTTCGCGATCCTGGTCGTGGTGACGCAATCGACCTTCGGCCGCACCCTGCTGGCGATCCGCGAGAACGAGGGCCGCGCCGCCGCCATCGGCTTCCCGACCCGGCTGTTCAAGATCGAGGCTTTCGCCATTTCGGGCGCGGTCACCGCCTTCGGCGGCGCGCTCCATGCCATGCTGATCGGCGTCGCGCCCCTGTCGAACATCGAATACCACACCAGCGAACTGATCCTGATCATGACCATCATCGGCGGCAGCTCCAGCCTGTTCGGCTCGGTGCTGGGGGCGGGGTTCTACCTGCTTCTGGCCGATGCGCTCTCGACCGTCTGGCCGCGCTGGCTGCTGCTTTTGGGCCTGGTGCTGGTCGCCGTGGCGCTGTTCCTGCAACGCGGGCTCTGGGGTCTGGTCGAGCGCGGCTACGACCTGGTCTTCCGCCGCCAGCGCGCGCCCGAAACCCCGGCCGAGGAGCATTGAAGATGACCGACATCGCCTTGCGGACCCGCGGCCTCGGGGTCAAATACGGCACCTTCCACGCGCTGGCCGACGTGGATCTGCAGATCCGCCGCAACTCGGTCCATTCGATCATTGGCCCGAACGGCGCCGGCAAGACCACGCTGTTTCACGCCCTGACCGGGCGGGTGCGGGCCTCGTCCGGCCGGATCGAGCTGGACGGGCGCGACATCACCGACACCTCGGACGACGACCGGGTGCGGCTGGGGATCGCACGCTCGTTCCAGGTCACCAGCCTGTTTCCGAACCTGACCCTGCGCGAGAACCTGCGGCTGGCCGCCCAGGGCCGCACGCCCTGGGCGGCGCTCGTCCCCTGGCGGCGGGCGGAAACGAACACCGAGGCGCTGGCCATCGTCGACGAAGTGACGGCGCGGCTGGAGCTGGGCCCGGTCGCGAACCGGTTGGCGGGCGAGCTGTCGCATGGCCAGCAGCGCCGGCTGGAGGTCGGCATGGCCATGGCGGCGCGGCCGCGCGTCATCCTGCTGGACGAGCCGACATCCGGCATGGGCATCGACGACATCGAGGCGATGAAGCAGCTGATCCGCGACCTGGGCCGCGACCATACCGTGCTGTTCATCGAGCATAACATGGGCATCGTCATGAACATCTCGGACATGGTCACGGTGATGCGGCTGGGCCGCAAGCTGGTCGAGGGTCCGCCCGCCCAGGTCCGCGACGATCCCGAGGTGCAGCGCGCCTATCTGGGCAACATGATCACGGGGGACATCGCATGACCGCCGCGCTGAAACTGACCGATCTGCATGCCTATTACGGCAAGAGCCACATCCTGCAGGGCGTCACGCTGGAGGTCGGGCCGGGCGAGATCGTCACCCTGCTGGGCCGCAACGGCGCCGGCAAAAGCACGACGCTGAAAACCGCCGTGGGGCTGATCACGCCGCGGCAGGGCCGGGTGGAACTGGCCGGTCGCGACATGACCGGCCAGCCGGCGCATCGCATCGCCGCTGCCGGGCTGTCGCTGGTGCCCGAGGATCGCGGCATCTTCCAGCTGCTGACCGTCGAGGAGAACCTGCGCATCGCCGAGAAGCGCGGCTCGCCCTGGTCGCTTGGCGACATCTACCGCATCTTCCCGCGCCTCGAGGAGCGCAGGAAGAACGGCGGCGGCCAGCTTTCGGGCGGCGAGCAGCAGATGCTTTCCATCGCCCGGGCGCTGCTGAACGGTCCCAAGGTGCTGATGCTCGACGAGCCGGTCGAGGGCCTGGCCCCGATCATCGTCGAGGAGATCGTCGCCCAGATCCGCCTGATCCGCGAGGCCGGCGTGCCGATCCTGCTGGTCGAGCAGAACCTGGCGGTCTGCAGCCAGCTGGCCGATCGGCATTACATCCTGGAACTCGGCCGCATCGTGCATTGCGCCAGTGCCGCTGAGTTCCGCAGCGACCCCGATACCATCGACCGCTATCTGGGCGTGAAGGCATAAGGAAAACCCATGTCTAACCTGAATATCGACGCTGCCCGGCTGTGGGACAGCCTGATGGAGACGGCGCAGATCGGGGCCACGCCGGATGGCGGCATCGCCCGGCTGACGCTGTCCGAGGACGACCGCCGGGTGCGCGACTGGCTGCGCGCCCAATGCGACGCGCTGGGGCTGAGCATGACCGTGGACGAGGCCGGCAACATGTTCGCCACCCGGCCCGGCACCCGCGCGGACCTGCCCGCCATCGCCATGGGCAGCCACCTGGACACCCAGCCGACCGGCGGCAAATTCGACGGCGTGCTGGGGGTGCTGGCGGGGCTCGAGGTGCTGCGCACGCTCGACGCCGCCGGCTACCAGACCGAGGCGCCGTTGATGCTGGTCAACTGGACCAACGAGGAGGGCTCGCGCTTTTCGCCGGCCATGCTTGGTTCGGGCATCTGGGCCGGGGTCTATGGCCGCGACTATGGCGACGCGCGGGTGGATGCCCGCGGCGACAGCTTCGGCGCCAGCCTCGACCGCATCGGCTATCGCGGCGAGGCCGAGGCGGGGTCCGTCCGCTTCGGCGCCATGTTCGAGCTGCATATCGAGCAGGGCCCGATCCTCGAGGCCGAGGGGGTGCGGATCGGCGTGGTGCAGGGCATCCAGGGCATGCGCTGGTTCGAACTGACGCTGATCGGCACGGCGGCGCATACCGGCTCGACCCCGATGGCGATGCGCCGCAACGCGCTGCTGGGCATGGCGCGGGTGATCGAGGGCATCGACCGCATCGCCAAGGCGCACCCGGACGCCGTGGGCAGCATCGGCTTTCTGGAAATCACCCCGAACTCGCATAACGTGATCCCCGGGCAGGTGCGCGCCACCATCGACCTGCGCCACCCCTCGGATGCGGTGCTGGACCGGATGCAGGCCGAGGTCGAGGCGCTGGTGCGGGATGCCGCCGAAGCGGTCGGGCTGGAAAGCCGGCTGGAGCAGATCTCGCGCACCGCGCCGGTGGTGTTCGACGCCGGATGCATCGCCTCGGTCAGGGCGGGGGCAAAGGCGGCGGGTTACTCGACGCGCGACATCATCTCGGGCGCCGGCCATGACGCCGCGCATGCCGCGGCCGTGGCGCCGACGACGATGATCTTCGTGCCCTGCAAGGACGGGCTGAGCCACAACCCCGCGGAATCGACCGAGCCCGCGGAATGCGCCGCCGGCGCGCAGGTGCTGCTGGAGGCGGTGCTGGACTACGACCGCCGCATGGCCGAGGCCCGCAACGGGGCCGCCGCATGACCCGCCTTGTCCTGGCCCGGCTGAACCACGAGACCAACAGCTTCTCGCCGGTCAAGACCCCGCTGGCCGCCTTTGCCCCGAAATGGGGCGAGGAGGCGCTGGCCGCGGCCGCGACCTATCCCGCCGCCATCGGCGCCTTCCACGCCTTCGCCCACCGCATCGGCGCCGAAATCGAGGTGCCGCTGATCGCCCATGCCATGCCCTCGGGGCCGGTCGAGGACGAAGCCTTCGAGGCCATGGCGCAGGCCATCCTGACGTCGGTGGAAAAGGGCTGCGACGGCATCCTGCTGGACCTGCACGGCGCCATGGTCACCCGCAGCCATGACGATGGCGAGGGCGAGCTTTTGCGCCGCGTCCGCGCGGCGGCTCCGGGCGTGCCCATCGGCGTGGCGCTGGACCTGCACGGCAACATCACCCAAGCCATGCTGGACCATTGCGACCTGATCGCGGGCTTCAAGACCTATCCGCATGTGGACATGGTCGAGACCGGCGAGCATGTCGCGCGCCTGTTCGAGCCGCTGCTTTCCGGCCGCCCGCGCCCGGCCATGGCGCTCTGCCATCCGCCGATGCTGGCGGCGACGCTGTGCATGAACACCACCACCGATTGCGCCATGACCGACCTGATCGCGCTTGCCCGGCAGGCCGAGACGCGGCCCGGCGTGCAGGCGGTGACGGTGTTTGGCGGCTTTCCGATCTCGGATCTGGCCGAGACCGGCCTCTCCATCGTCACCGTCGCCGACACGCCCGAGCTTGC
Organism: Paracoccus sp. TOH; assembly: GCF_030388245.1. Lineage (NCBI taxonomy): Bacteria > Pseudomonadati > Pseudomonadota > Alphaproteobacteria > Rhodobacterales > Paracoccaceae > Paracoccus > Paracoccus sp. TOH. Next base: position 101,631 of record NZ_CP098361.1, on the reverse strand, counting down.
CCGCGCGGTCGCGAGTGAGCTTGGCCGCGAGGCATGGCGGCGGCGCGCCGAATATGTCTATGCCGAGGAGCCCCTGGGGCAATCCATCGCCCGCGCCGCCGCGCTGGCGGACGGTTCGGCGCCGGTGCTGCTTCTGGACCATGGCGACAATTGCATGTCGGGCGGCAGCTGCGACGTGATGGACGTGCTCGAGGCACTGCTGGCCGCCGGGCAGCGGGGCATCCTGGTCGGCCCGATTGCCGACCCCGAGACCGTGGCGCAGCTTTTCGCCGCGGGCGAGGGGGCGGCGGTCGAGATCCGGCTGGGCAACAAGACCCCGGCCGAGGGCCTGCCGGCGCCGCGCCCGCCGCTGCGGCTGAAAGGCCGGGTCGCGGCGCTGTCGGACGGGCGCTATCGCGTCGCCGGGCCGATCTATCACGGGCAGGAGCTGTCGATGGGCCGCGCCGCCGCCGTGGACATCGGTGCCGCGCGCATCGTGATCTGCGAGGAACCGCACGAACCGCTGGACCTGGGCTGCTTCTCCTGCCTGGGGCTCGACGCCGCGCAGGCGCGTTTCCTGCACCTGAAATCGCGCATGTATTGCCGCCCGGTCTTCGAGCCGCTGGCCAAGGCGGTGGTGGAATGCGCAAGCTCGGGTGTAACCGCTTCGGATTACGGTCTGTTCGCTTTCAAAAAACTCGCCCGGCCCATATATCCGCTGGACCCGGGGACAATCTGGCAAGGCTGAAGCATCGCATGGATCAGGACGCGCCGGCAGGCAAGGAACGCAGGCTGACCCGCATCAAGCTGTCGGATCAGGTGGCCGAGGACATCCGCCGCCGCATCGCCCGGGACGGCCTGCTGCCCGGCGACCGCCTGCCGCATGAGCGCGCGCTGATGGAGCATTACGGCTGCTCGAAAGGCACCATCCGCGAGGCGCTGAAGGCGCTGGAGGTCGAGGGACTGGTGCGCATGCTCTCGGGTCCGAACGGCGGGCCCGAGATCCAGCCCGCCTCGATCGACATCGTCACCCAGCAGCTGCGGCAATACCTGCATTTCCAGAAGATCGACTTCGCCCAGGTCTACGAGCTGCGCCAATCGCTGGAGGTCAGCCTGGCCCGCAACGTCATCGGCAAGCTGACCTCCGCGCATTTTTGCCGGCTCGAACAGAACATCCGCATCTGCGAAGCGGCGAACGCGGCGCAGGACCGCGCCGTGGTCCGCCGGGCCGAGACCGAGTTCCACGACATCCTTTGCGAGGCCTCGGACAACGTGATTCTGGTCTTCATGTGCCGCTTCCTGAACAGCATGTTGCGCGACCTGGTCAGCTATCGCAGCGAAAGCATGCGCGAGCACGAGATCTTCGGCGAGGCGAATATCGAAAGCCACCGGCAATTGCTGGCCGCCTTCCGCGCCAAGGACGGCGATGCCGCGGCCCGGATCATGCATGACCACATGTGCTGCGCCGAAAGCTACATGCGCCGGCTGGATGCGTCGTTCCGCTCGGACCTGCTGAGCCGGTTCTGAAACGGAAGGTCCCGGCCGCAAGGGGCCGGGACCGGGATCTGTCAGCGCGGCCCGGGGGGCCGGGATCAGAACGGGATGTCGTCGTCGAAATCGGGACGGCTCTGCGACTGCCCGCCGCCGGACGGGCTGCCGCCCGAGGCGCCGCCGCCATAGCCGCCGCCACCGTAGCCGCCGCCGCCATAACCCTCGTCGCGGCCGCCGCCGCCGCCGCCGGCGCCACGGCCGTCAAGCATGTGCAATTCGCTGCGGAAGGGGCGCAGGGCGACCTCGGTCGAATAGCGGTCGTTGCCGCTCTGGTCCTGCCATTTGCGGGTTTCGAGCTGGCCTTCGACATAGACCTTGGAGCCCTTTTTCAGGTATTGCTCGGCCACGCGGACCAGCGGCTCGGAATAGATCGCCACCGTGTGCCATTCCGTGCGCTCGCGCCGCTCGCCGGTATTGCGATCCTTCCAGGTTTCGGACGTCGCGATGCGCAGGTTGGCGACCTTGCCGCCGCTGGGGAAGGTGCGGATTTCCGGGTCCTGACCCAGATTGCCGACCAGGATCACCTTGTTCACGCTGCCTGCCATGCTGCGGTCCTTTTCTTGGGTTTGTCTTGCGCGGGTGTAGCGCGGAGGCCCCGCTTACGGTAGCGCGCCGATAAGCGGAAGGGTTTATCGGCGGAAATCCGCCGAACAATTCGGCCGCCACGGCCGCGTGCAATCCTTTTGCGGCACCCGCCCGGCTTTGCGCTATAGTGCAGCACAAAAAAACACGACGGCATGCATGAGGGACCAGAGATGCTTTCACGCAATCGGGCGATGCTGCGCCAGTTTGGTCGGGCGGTGATCGCCCTGACGATTTCGGCCGGGCTGGTCGCGCCAGCCGCGGCCGAGGGGCTGCGGCTGCAGGTGAAAAGCGGCAAGTCGCGGCTGGCGCAGTTCGAGCGCCAGACCCGGCTGATGGATTCGCGCCTGGCCGGGCAATACCAGCAATCGGCGCGGCTGCGCCCCGGTGGCACCTCGACGAAAAGCGTGGTCGAACTGGATCTGCCTTCCGCCGTTCCCGCCTATCGCGGCAGCCGGCGCAGCCAGTATCTGCCCCATGCCCGTGCCATGGCCCGCAAGCATGGCATCCCCGAGGATCTGTTCCTGCGGCTGGTGCAGCAGGAATCGGGCTGGAATCCCTCGGCGCGCTCGCACAAGGGGGCGCGGGGGCTGGCGCAGCTTATGCCCGGCACCGCCGCCAAGCTGGGCGTCGATCCGAACGACCCGGAGCAGAATCTGGAAGGCGGCGCGCGCTACCTGCGCATGATGTACAACACCTTCGGCAGCTGGCGGCTGGCGCTGGCGGCCTATAATGCCGGGCCGGCGGCGGTGGCGAAATATGGCGGCGTGCCGCCCTATCGCGAGACGCGCAACTACGTCCGCATCATCCACGGCGGCTGAGGCTCCAGGGCCGGGCGGGACGCCCGGCCTTTCCGCTTGCGGTCGCGGCCTCAGAAGGTCGAGGGGATGATCCGGGTGTATTTCGTTCCGGCGATCGAGGCGCCGGCCATCAGCCCGGACTGGCCGAAGATCATCGCCACCACCGGTTGCTGCGAGGTGATGGTGTCGGTGCCCATCGAGACGCCGCCGGCGGGCAGGGCGTAATAGGCCCCGGCCTCGGCCACCCAGCCCGGCGCCTTGCGGAAATCGGCCAGCGCCGCATCGGTCTGGAAGATCAGCACATGCGCGTATTGCTGGGCGCCGATCTGGAAGCCGACGCTGGCCTGCGTCGCCGAATAGTAATCCACCGTCACGTCGTTGATGCGCAGCGCGCCCTGACCATAGGCGCCGCCGACGCCGAAGCCCGCCTCGGTCATCAGCGGCATGTACAGCACGCCCTTGGCGTTCCGCACCATGGGCGCGACATTGGGATAGCTGCGCAGCAGGAAGTCCCGCGTCGCATCGACCCGCGCGTCCAGCCGCGAAGGCGCGTCCTGGCCGATGGCGTTCGAGCAGCCCGCAAGCCCCAGCGCCGCGCCGCCCAGCAGCAAACCGCCACGCAGCAAACCGCCACGCAGCACAAGGCGCCGGCTCATTCCGTTGGAATTCATCATGTTTCGCCCCTCGTTCCCGGTTCGGCGGCTGGCCCGCCTGTCAAGGCGGCGATGATAAAGGACCGCCGGCCCTCATGCCAGCCTTTCGGCGACCTGCGGGGCGTAATAGCTTAGAATGCCGTCGCAGCCGGCGCGGCGGAAGGCGAGCAGGCTTTCGGCCACCACCTCGCGCGACAGCCAGCCGTTGCGGATCGCGCCCTCGATCATCGCGTATTCGCCGCTGACCTGATAGGCAAAGGTCGGGGCAGCGAACTGGTCCTTCACCATGCGGCAGATGTCCAGATAGGGCATCCCCGGCTTGACCATCACCATGTCGGCACCTTCGGAGAGATCGCGGGCAACGCAGCGCATCGCTTCCTCGCGGTTGGCCGGGTTCACCTGATAGGTCTTCTTGTCGCCGACCAGCCGCCCCGAGGCGCCCACCGCATCGCGGAACGGCCCATAGAAGCCGCTGGCGAATTTCGCCGCATAGGACAGGATCGCCACGTCCTTGTGGCCGTTCGCCTCGAGCAGGCCGCGCAGCGCGCCGATGCGCCCGTCCATCATGTCCGAGGGGCCAAGGATATCCGCCCCCGCCTCGGCCTGAACCAGCGCCATGCGGCCAAGCGCCTCGACCGTCTCGTCGTTCAGGATCACCCCGTCGCGCACCAGCCCGTCATGGCCGTTGGCGTTATAGGGGTCCAGCGCGATGTCGGTCATCACCGCCAATTCGGGCGCCACCTGCTTGATGGCGCGGATGGCGCGGTTGCCGATGTTTTCCGGGTCCCAGGCGCGCTCGCAGCTTTCGGTCTTAAGATCCGGGTCGGAATGCGGGAAGATGCAGATCGCGGGGATGCCCAGCCGCATCGCGGTTTCCGCGGCGCGCTTCGCGCCCTCCAGCGTCAGCCGCTCGACCCCCGGCATCGACGGGATCTCGCCCTCGCCGCCGGCGATCTCGGTCACGAAGATCGGCCAGATCAGGTTGGCGGGGGTCAGGGTCACCTCGGTCACCATGGCGCGCAGCGCCGGCGTGCGGCGCAGCCGGCGCAGGCGGGTGGCGGGGAACGGGGCGGCGATCGGGGACGGGGACATGGCGGGGCCTGTGGCTGCGGGGATCTGGGCCTGAAACTGCACCCTGGGCCGGCAGGGCGCAACCCCCCGGCTCCAGCGCCGGAAAATCGTGGTTTTCCTTTGCACCAGGCCCGGTTAGTTTGCCTGTCGCAACCGATGCAAGGAGAAGACGTGCTCCGACCCGAGGGAATTCTCGCCCTGCTGGACAGCCGGTCCTTCGGCTCGATCTGGTTCTGGGTGATCCTGATGCTGGCCTGGACCATGGCGGGGCGGCGCGTTCTCGGCGTGCCCTCGGACGTGATCGCCGGGGCCGTCGGCACCGAGCCGGGCCCCGAGGACGACCCGGCGGCGCTGACGCTGCTCGACTGGCTGTCGCTGACCCTGCCGCGCTGGCGCATCGACCAGCGCGAGGGCGCGATCCTGCTGGGCCTGGGCGCCTTCCTGCTGACGGCGCTGACCGTCCTGGGATTCGGCTACGGGCTGGAAATGGCGCAGGCGCTGGTGCTGCTGGTCCTGCCCTTCGCCCTGCTTTTCGCACTGGAGCTGCGATTGGCGCGGCGGCTGCGCGCGGTGCTGGCCCGGGCCGAGGTCGGTCAGCCGGTGAACGAGGCCGGGGCCGAGGCCGCGCGGCTGATGCGCCGCCACAAGACGGCGGCCGTGGCGATGTCGATCCTCGCCGTGGCGCTGACTGCCTTCTACGGCGCGGTCTGGATGATCGCGCATCCTTTCGGGTTCTGAACCGGGCTTGACTTCGCCCGTGCCGGCTTTACCTCGGGGCGCATGGCACCGCATCCCGAACACCTGATCCTGTCCGGCGCGCCCGAGGGCATGGACGCCGCGCTGGTCGCGCGCGAACTGGCCCGCGGCAATCCCGTCATCCACATCGCCCGCGACGACCGCCGCATGGCTGCGATGCGGGCGGCGCTGGCCTTTTTCGCGCCGCAGGCCGCGGTGCTGGAGTTTCCGGCCTGGGACACCACGCCCTATGACCGGGTCTCGCCGGCGGGGGCGGTGATGGCGGCACGCATGGCGGTGCTGACGGCGCTCGCACATGGCGCGCTGAAAGGGCCCTTCGTGCTGCTGACCACGCTGTCGGCCGCCATGCAGCGGGTGCCTGCGCGCGAGGCGCTGCGCGATGCCGGCTTCTCGGCCGCGGTGGGAGACCGCATGGATGAGGCTGCGTTGCGCGCCTTCCTGGCCCGCATGGGTTTCTCGCAGGCGCCGACCGTGACCGAGCCCGGCGATTTCGCGATCCGCGGCGGCATCATCGACATCTTCCCGCCCGGCGATTCCGGTCCGATCCGGTTGGACATGTTCGGCGACGTTCTGGAGGGCGCGCGCAGATTCGATGCAGAAACACAGCGTTCCATCGAAAAGCTCGATCGCATCGAGCTTGCGCCCATGTCCGAAGTGATCCTGGACGAGCCTGCGATCACCCGCTTTCGCCAGAACTACCGCGCCGAATACGGCGCCGCCGCCAACGATCCGCTCTACGAGGGGATCAGCGCCGGCCGCAAGATGGCCGGCATGGAGCATTGGCTGCCCTGGTTCCATGCCCGGCTGGAAAGCCTGTTCGACTACCTGCCCGGTGCCTCGGTGGTGGCGGACGATCATCTGGACCAGGTTCGCGACGCACGCTGGCACACCATCACCGAACAGTTCGAGGCCCGGCGCGAGGCGCTGGCCCGCAAGGGCGGCACCGACACGGTGTATCGGCCGGTCCCGCCCGCCGAGATGTTTCCGGACGAGGTCGAATGGGCGCGCTGGCTGGCCGCGCATCGGGTGCTGCGCCTGTCGGTGCTGCCCCAACCGCCGGGTCCGGGCGTCCTGGATGCCGGCGGCCGGGTCGGGCGCAATTTCGCCCCCGAGCGTCAATCCGAGAATATCAACCTTTTCAAGTCATTTTCAGATCATATTCGAAATCTTCAAACTTCGCGCCGGGTGGTGATCGCCAGTTTCTCGGAAGGTGCGCGCGAACGACTTGCCGGGCTGATTGCGGACGAGGGGCTCAAGGGCGCCAAGCCCATCGCCGATCTGCGCGACCTGCCCGATCAGCCCGGGGCGCTGGGGCTGGCGGTCTGGCCGCTGGAGGAAGGTTTCACCTCGGACGGCGCGGCCACCGGCGCACTGGCGGTGATCTCGGAACAGGACGTGCTGGGCGACCGGCTGATCCGGGGCGCGAAACGCCGCCGCAAGGCCGAGAACTTTCTGCGCGACACCACGACGCTGAGCCCGGGCGATCTGGTGGTGCATGTCGAACACGGCATCGGCCGCTATACCGGGCTGGAAACCGTGCAGGCGCTTGGCGTGCCGCATGATTGCGTGGCGCTGGAATATGCCGGCGGCGACCGGCTTTACCTGCCGGTGGAAAACATCGAACTGCTCAGCCGCTACGGGCATGAGGAGGGGCTGCTCGACAAGCTGGGCGGCGGCGCCTGGCAGGCGCGCAAGGCGCGGCTCAAGGAACGCATCAAGCTGATCGCCGACCGGCTGATGCGCGTCGCGGCCGAGCGGCTGCTGCGGCCGGCCCCGATCCTCGAACCCGAGCATCACGAGATCGAAAGCTTCGCCGCCCGCTTCCCCTATGCCGAGACCGAGGACCAGGCGGCGGCCATTGCCGACGTGGCCGAGGACTTGGCCGCCGGTCGGCCGATGGACCGGCTGGTCGTGGGCGACGTGGGCTTCGGCAAGACCGAGGTCGCCATGCGCGCCGCCTTCGTCGCGGCCTCGCAGAGCCGGCAAGTCGCGGTGGTGGCGCCGACCACGCTGTTGGCGCGCCAGCATTTCCGCACCTTTGCCGAACGGTTCCGGGGCACGGCGATCAATGTCCGGCCGCTGTCGCGTTTCGTATCCGCCAAGGATGCGACCGAAACCCGCAAGGGCTTGGCCGAGGGCAAGGTGGATATCGTCGTCGGCACCCATGCCGTGCTGTCGAAACAGGTGCGATTCAAGAATCTGGGCCTGCTGATCGTCGACGAGGAGCAGCATTTCGGCGTCGCTCACAAAGAGCGGCTGAAGGAGCTGCGCAGCGACATCCATGTCCTGACCCTGACCGCGACACCGATTCCGCGCACGCTGCAGCTGTCGCTGACCGGGGTGCGGGATCTGTCGATCATCGGCACGCCGCCGGTGGACCGGCTGTCGATCCGCACCTATGTGTCGGAATTCGACAGCGTGACCATCCGCGAGGCGCTGCTGCGCGAGAAATATCGCGGCGGGCAGAGCTTCTTCGTCGTGCCGCGCCTCGCGGACCTGCCCGAGGTCGAGGAATGGCTGAAGGAGCATGTCCCCGAGGTCAGCACCATCGTCGCCCATGGCCAGCTGGCGGCGGGCGATCTGGACCGGCGCATGAACGCCTTCTACGACCGCGGTGCGGATGTTCTGCTGGCGACGACCATCGTGGAATCCGGTCTCGACATTCCGACGGCGAATACCATGGTGGTCTGGCGCGCCGACATGTTCGGCCTGGCGCAGCTTTACCAGATCCGCGGTCGGGTCGGGCGTTCGAAGACCCGGGCCTATTGCTATCTGACCACCAAGCCCCGGGTGCCGCTGACCCCGCAAGCGATGCGGCGGCTGAAATTCCTGGGCGCCATCGACAGTCTTGGCGCCGGCTTCAACCTGGCTTCGCAGGATCTCGACCTGCGCGGCGCCGGGAACCTGCTGGGCGAGGAGCAGTCCGGCCATATCAGGGAGGTCGGCTTCGAACTTTACCAGCAGATGCTGGAGGAAACCATCGCCAAGCTGAAATCCGGCGAGATCGAGGGCACGCCCGAGGATGAATGGGCGCCGCAACTGAACCTGGGCGTGCCGGTGACGATCCCCGAAAGCTATGTGCCGGATCTGGACGTGCGGCTGGGCCTTTATCGGCGGCTGGCCGAACTGACCACGAAGGTGGAGCTGGAAGGTTTCGCCGCCGAACTGATCGACCGGTTCGGTCCGCTGCCGCGCGAGGTCAACACGCTCCTGCTGGTCATCCGCATCAAGGCCATGGCCAAGCGGGCGAATATTTCCAAGCTGGATGCGGGGCCCAAGGGCGCGACCATTCAATTCCATAACGACAAGTTCCCGAACCCGGCCGGGCTGGTCGAGTTCATTCACGACCAGCGCGGCCAGGCCAAGGTCACCGACAACCGGATCGTCGTGCTGCGCGACTGGCCCACGGATGCCGACCGCATCAAGGGCAGCTTCGCCATCGCCAAGGAACTGGCGGCGAAGATCAAGGAAGGCAAGGCGAAGGGCTGACGCCGGTCATCGCCGCGCAGCCGGACCGGGGGCGTTGCCCCCGGACCCCCGGGTATTTGGGCAACGGTGAACACCATCGGGCGCCCCCGTTGGAAAAGGGCGCGCGTGGTATGTGTCTGGGATGCCTGGGGCCTGGCTGGCGGTTTCGCAGGGCTCCGCCTATCGGCTGCCGGCCGAGGCATGCGGCGGGACCGCCTGCGGCATCCGAGGGCTGATACGACGGTGGATCGCTTGTCGGGCGGTCTGAACGAAAAGGGCGATGCCGGTCGGCATCGCCCCCTTGGGTCCGGATCAGTCGGCCGTCAGCAGCGGCGGCTTGGAATTGCTGATCTTGGGCGCTTCGGGACCGGTGATGTCGAAGACCGGCTTGTCGTCCTCGATCCGCACCCGCACCACGCCGCCCTTGGTCAGCCGGCCGAACAGCAGTTCCTCGGCCAGAGGTTTCTTGATCGTTTCCTGGATCACCCGGCCCAGCGGGCGGGCGCCCATCTTCTCGTCATAGCCGCGTTCGGCCAGCCAGTCGGCGGCTTCAGGAGTGAGCTCGATATGGACGCCGCGGTCGATCAGCTGCGCCTCGAGCTGGAGGACGAATTTCTCGACCACCTGGACGATGATCTCGCGCGAGAGCGGCGCGAAGCTGATCACCGCGTCCAGCCGGTTGCGGAATTCGGGCGTGAAGGTGCGCTCGATGGCGGCGGTATCCTCGCCCTCGCGGCGGTCGCGGCCGAAGCCGAAGGCGGCCTTGGCCTGGTCGGCGGCGCCCGCGTTCGAGGTCATGATCAGGATCACGTTGCGGAAATCCACCTGCCGGCCGTTATGGTCGGTGAGCTTGCCGTGATCCATGACCTGCAGCAGGATGTTGTAGACATCCGGATGCGCCTTTTCGATCTCGTCCAGCAGCAGCACGCAATGCGGATGCTGGTCGACGCCATCGGTCAAAAGCCCGCCCTGGTCGAAGCCGACATAGCCCGGCGGCGCGCCGATCAGCCGGCTGACCGCGTGCTTCTCCATATATTCGGACATGTCGAAGCGCAGCAGCTCCACCCCCAGCGACGAGGCGAGCTGTTTGGCGACCTCGGTCTTGCCGACGCCGGTGGGGCCGGCGAACAGGTAGTTGCCGATCGGCTTTTCGGGTTCGCGCAACCCGGCCCGGGCCAGCTTGATCGAGGAGGCCAGCGCCTCGATCGCCTTGTCCTGACCGAAGACCAGGCGTTTCAGCGTCGCTTCCAGGTCCTTCAGCACCGCCGCATCGTCCTTGGAGACGCTTTTCGGCGGGATGCGGGCGATCTTGGCGACGATGGCCTCGATCTCCTTGGGGCCGATGGTCTTGCGGCGTTTGCTTTCTGCGACCAGGTGCTGCGCCGCGCCCGCCTCGTCGATCACGTCGATGGCGCTGTCGGGCAGCTTGCGGTCATTGATGTAGCGCGAAGCCAGTTCCACCGCCGACTTGATGGCATCGGTGGTATAGCGCAGCTCGTGGTGCTTTTCGAAGCTGGGCTTCAGACCCATCAGGATCTTGATCGCATCCGGCACCGAAGGCTCGTTCACGTCGATCTTCTGGAAGCGACGCGACAGCGCGCGGTCCTTTTCGAAATGCTGGCGGAACTCCTTGTAGGTGGTCGAGCCCATGCAGCGCAGCTTGCCGCCGGCCAGCGCCGGTTTCAGCAGGTTCGAGGCATCCATCGCCCCGCCGGAAGTGGCGCCGGCGCCGATCACGGTATGGATCTCGTCGATGAACAGGATGGCGTCGGGATGCTCCTCCAACTCCTTGACGACGGCCTTCAGCCGCTCCTCGAAATCGCCGCGATAGCGGGTGCCGGCCAGCAGCGCGCCCATGTCGAGCGAGAAGATGGTCGAGCCGGCCAGAACGTCCGGCGTCTCGCCCCGGGTGATCTTCAGCGCCAGGCCCTCGGCGATGGCGGTCTTGCCGACGCCGGGATCGCCGACCAGCAGCGGGTTGTTCTTGCGCCGGCGGCACAGCACCTGGATGCAGCGCTCGACCTCGTCGGCGCGGCCGATCAGCGGGTCCACGTCGCCCTTGCAGGCCTTCTTGTTCAGGTCCACGCAATATTTCGACAGCGCGGATTCGTCCTTGGCCTGGGTCTGCTCGGCCTGGACCTGCTCGCCCTGCTGCTCGGCGCCCTGAACGGGACGGTTTTCCGAGAAGGAGGGATTCTTGGCCACGCCATGGGCGATGAAGTTCACCGCGTCATAGCGGGTCATGTCCAGTTCCTGCAGGAAGAAGGCGGCGTTCGATTCCCGCTCGGCGAAGATGGCAACCAGGACATTGGCCCCGGTCACCTCGGTCCGGCCCGAACTTTGGACATGGATCGCGGCGCGCTGGATCACGCGCTGGAAGGCGGCGGTGGGGACGGCCTCGGAACCCTCGACATCGGTGATGAGGGTCGAGAGGTCGTCCTCGATGAACTCGACCAGCATGCGGCGCAACTCGTCCAGATCGACATTGCAAGCCCGCATCACCTTCACGGCATCGGGCTCCTCCGTCAGCGCGAGCAGCAGGTGCTCGAGCGTGGCAAGCTCATGGCGATGTTCGTTGGCCAGCGCAAGCGCGGCATGGATGGCCTGTTCCAGGGAGGTCGAAAAGGACGGCACTTCAAGCTCCTGTCAGTCGGCTGGCGGTATGGGCCGCCAGATTTAGCGGTCCACCTGACCAGACTGTCACGATACAGTTAAGAATCGGTGGATTTTCGCGCAATTCAAGCGGTATTTGCTTTCGCTCGTGCCGAATTTCCGGCGGTTGAGGCAGATGTGATGATCGGCCGGGGAAATTTCAAGCATCGGATCCCTGCCGGCCACGCCGATCGGATGAATGTCGCGGCAAGGCAGATTTTCCTTGCCTCCGCTGCGGAGCGGCCTAGAACCTGTCCTTGCGCGCCCGCAACTCGGCAAAGACCCCGGCATCGGATCGGCCTTGCAGGCCAAGGGAATCGCGCAATTCCGCCACGCGCAGGAAAGGATTCGTCGCCCGTTCCTCGGCCAGGGTCGCGGGGGCGCAGGGCCGCGCGCCCGCGGCGGTTTCGGCCAGCCTTTGCCGCAAAGCGGCATTGTCGGGATCGACGGACAGCGCAAAGGCGCCGTTGCCCCGGCAATAATCGTGCCCCGAGCAGACCAGGGTTTCGCCCGGCAGCGCGTTCAGGCGCGAAAGCGAGGCCCACATCATCGCGGCATCACCCTCGAACAGCCGGCCGCAACCCAGCGCCATCAGGCTGTCGGCGGTGAAGACCATGGCCGATGCCGGCAGATGGAAGGCGACATGGCCGATGGTGTGGCCGGACACGTCGATCACCTCGGCTTCCTCGCCGGCAAGGGCGAAACGCCCGCCCGGCCGGACGGGCTGGTCGAGCGGCGGCAGACGGGCGGCGTCCTGGGCATTGCCAAGCACCCGGGCGCCGGTCGCCCCGACCAGTTCCGGCACCGCCTGGATGTGGTCGGCATGGTGATGGGTCAGGGCGATCAGGTCCAGCGACCAGCCCCGGGCGGCAAGCTCGGCCAGGATGGGCGCCGCCTCGGGGGCGTCGACCAGCGCCGTGCTGCCATTGCCATGCAGCAGCCAGGCGTAATTGTCGGTCAGGCAGCGGACGGGGACGAGTTCCAGCGGCATTGGCAAATTCCTCACTTTGCCGCAGTCTGGCCTCGCGAAGCCGGAGGCGCAATGCATCACGACGTCTATGAGCTACGGAAGTTCTATTATACCCGCGCGCTGGGGCGGGTGGTGCAGCGGGTGTTGCGCGACCGGCTGACCGGCCTGTGGCCGCCCGAGCAGGTGCAGGGCATGACCGTGGCCGGCTACGGCTTCGCGGCACCGCTGCTGCGGCCCTATCTGGCGCGGGCGCGGCGCGTCGTCTCGCTGATGCCGGGGCCGCAGGGGGTAATGGCCTGGCCGGCCGGCATGCCGAACTGCTCGGTCCTGTGCGAGGAAGCCGCCTGGCCGCTGGACACCGGCAGCGTCGACCGGCTGGTGCTGCTGCACGCGCTGGAGACCGCCGATCATCCCGCGGTGCTGCTGGACGAGGCCTGGCGGGTGCTGGGGCCGGGCGGGCGGATGCTGGTCATGGGGCCGAACCGCGCCGGGCTCTGGGCGCGGTCCGAGACCACGCCCTTTGGCTTCGGGCGCAGCTACACCGCCGGCCAGCTCGAGGCGCAGGCCCGCGCGGCCGGCTTCGTGCCCGAGCGGACGGGGGCGGCGCTTTATATCCCGCCCTCGGACCGGCGGTTCTGGCTGAAAAGCGCCCAGATGTGGGAACGGACCGGGCTGCGCATCAGCCAGGTGCTGGTCGCCGGGGTGGTGCTGACCGAGTTCACCAAGCAGGTCCAGGCGCCGGTCGGCCGCGGCCGGAAGGTCAGCGTGCCGAGCCCGCTCGACGTGCTCGAGGGCATCGCCCGGCCGCGGCCGGCGGGGCAGGGCGCCGGGCGGGCCGCCCGCGGTCCCGCCGGCGGTCCGGGGCGCGGCGGGGCGAATCCTCGGCCGACCTGACCCCGGCCCGAAATCCATATCGCGCCCACGCGCACCCGCGCGAGAAGCCATGCGCCGCGGCTGTTTGCGCAATCGGCGGAAAACTCGCCATCCCTAAGGACCGAAACACTCTCATTTCCGTGTTCAAGGCGGTTGCGGCAGCGAAAATCACCTGCTAGAGACGCCGCAGATTTTCGGGAAGGCCTCAGCCCGATCCATGCCAGGGCCGACCCTTGACCCGCGCTCCGCGACTGACCGGCCTGCCAGCCGGCCCGCCAGCGGAGCTTGCGCTAACCGGAAGGATGACCGTGGCCAATTCCGCTTCGATTTCCGCTGATATCGCCGGGCGTTACGCACAGGCCCTGTTCGATCTGGTCCGGGATGCGGGTGGCATCGACGCCCTGTCCAGCCAGATCGATGATCTGGCCTTGGCCTATGACGCCAGCAAGGATCTGCGCGATCTGACCGTCTCGCCCCTTTACGACCGCCAGCAGCAGGAAGCGGCGATCGGCACCCTGGCCGAGCGCATGGGCCTGTCGCCCGAACTGGCCAACACGCTGCGGCTGATGGCGAAAAACCGCCGGTTGTTCGCCCTGCCGCAGTTCATCGCCCGGCTGCGCGGCCTGATCGCCGATGCGCGCGGCGAGGTCACCGCCGACGTGGTCAGCGCCCAGGCGCTGAGCGACGAGCAGAAGACCCGTCTCGCGGACACGCTGGCCGTGAAATCGGGCAAGAAGGTGAAACTGAACGCGCGCGTCGATGAAAGCCTCATCGGCGGCATGATCGTCAAACTGGGCTCGCAGATGATCGACAGCTCGATCCGCTCCAAGCTCGCCTCCCTCCAGAATGCTATGAAAGAGGTCGGATAATGGGAATCCAGGCTGCCGAAATCTCGGCCATCCTTAAGGATCAGATCAAGAATTTCGGTCAGGACGCCGAGGTGGCCGAGGTCGGGCAGGTGCTGTCCGTCGGGGACGGCATCGCCCGCGTCTACGGCCTGGACAAGGTTCAGGCCGGCGAGATGGTCGAATTCCCGGGCGGCATCCGCGGCATGGTGCTGAACCTTGAAACCGACAACGTCGGCGTCGTGATCTTCGGCGACGACCGTTCGATCAAGGAAGGCGACACCGTCAAGCGCACCGGCGCCATCGTGGAAGTCCCGACCGGCAAGGGCCTGCTGGGCCGCGTCGTCGACGCGCTCGGCAACCCGATCGACGGCAAGGGCCCGATCGCCGACCCGATCATGGCCATCGCCGACGTCAAGGCGCCCGGCATCATGCCGCGCAAATCGGTGCACGAGCCGATGGCGACCGGCCTGAAATCGGTCGACGCCATGATCCCCGTCGGCCGCGGCCAGCGCGAGCTGATCATCGGCGACCGCCAGACCGGCAAGACCGCCATCGCGCTGGACACCATCCTGAACCAGGCGAATTACAACGGCCGCGAGGCCGATGGCATGAAGACCCTGCACTGCATCTATGTCGCCGTCGGCCAGAAGCGCTCGACCGTGGCCCAGCTGGTGAAGAAGCTGGAAGAGACCGGTGCCATGGCCTACACCACCGTCGTGGCCGCGACCGCCTCGGACCCCGCGCCGATGCAGTATCTGGCGCCCTATTCGGCGACCGCCATGGGCGAATATTTCCGCGACAACGGCATGGATGCGTTGATCATCTATGACGACCTGTCGAAACAGGCCGTGGCCTATCGCCAGATGTCGCTGCTGCTGCGCCGTCCGCCGGGGCGCGAAGCCTATCCGGGCGACGTGTTCTACCTGCACTCGCGCCTGCTGGAGCGTTCGGCCAAGCTGAACGAGAACAACGGCGCCGGCTCGCTGACCGCGCTGCCGATCATCGAAACCCAGGCGGGCGACGTGTCGGCCTATATCCCGACCAACGTGATCTCGATCACCGACGGCCAGATCTTCCTGGAAACCGAACTGTTCTTCCAGGGCATCCGCCCGGCCGTGAACACCGGCCTGTCGGTGTCGCGCGTCGGCTCGGCCGCCCAGACCAAGGCGATGAAATCGGTCGCCGGCCCGGTCAAGCTGGAACTGGCCCAGTATCGCGAGATGGCGGCCTTTGCGCAGTTCGGCTCGGACCTCGACGCCGCGACGCAGAAGCTGTTGAACCGCGGCGCGCGCCTGACCGAGCTGATGAAGCAGCCGCAATATTCGCCGCTGACCAACGCCGAGATCGTCATCGTGATCTATGCCGGCACCAAGGGCTATCTGGACAGCATTCCGGTTGCCGACGTGACCCGTTGGGAACAGGGCCTGATCCAGTACCTGCGCAACCAGAAGGCCGATCTGCTGGACGACATGACCCGGAACGACCGCAAAGTGGCGGGCGATCTGGAGGATGCGATCAAGGCGGCGCTGGACGGTTACGCCAAGACCTACGCCTGAGGGGAGGGATAGATGCCCAGCCTCAAGGATCTCAAGAACCGGATCGGCAGCGTCAAGAACACGCGCAAGATCACCAAGGCGATGCAGATGGTCGCCGCCGCGAAACTGCGCCGGGCGCAGGAAGCGGCGGAGGCGGCGCGTCCCTATGCCGACCGGATGTCCACGGTGATGGCCGGGCTGACCGCTGCAGCGGCCGGCTCGGACATGGCGCCGCGGCTGCTGGCCGGGACCGGCGAAGACCGCCGCCACCTGCTGGTGGTGATGACCTCGGAGCGCGGGCTTGCGGGCGGGTTCAACTCGTCCATCGTCAAGCTCGCCCGCCAGCGCCTGCTGGACCTGCAGGCGCAGGGCAAGCAGGTGGAAATCCTGACCGTCGGCAAGAAGGGCCGCGAGCAGCTCAAGCGCGAATACGGCAATCTCTTCGTGAATCACGTCGATCTCAGCGAGGTCAAGCGCATCGGTTATGACAATGCGCGCGCCATCGCCGACGAGATTCTCGACCGGTTCGAGGCGGGGCAGTTCGACGTGGCCACGCTGTTCTACAACCGTTTCGAATCCGTCATCAGCCAGGTTCCGACCGCCCGGCAGGTCATTCCCGCCGTGGTCGAGGAGGGCGAGGCCGCGGCCTCGGCGCTCTACGATTACGAGCCGGATGAGCATGCGATCCTGAACGACCTGCTGCCGCGTTCGGTGGCGACGCAGGTCTTCGCGGCGCTGCTGGAAAACGCCGCCTCCGAGCAGGGCGCGCGGATGACCGCCATGGACAACGCCACGCGCAATGCCGGCGACATGATCGACCGTCTGACCACCGAGTACAACCGCTCGCGTCAGGCCGCGATCACCAAGGAACTGATTGAAATCATCTCGGGCGCAGAGGCGCTCTGACACGTAGGGGTTAAACACATGGCAGAGGCCAAAGGAAAAATCACGCAGGTGATCGGCGCCGTGGTCGACGTGCAGTTCGACGGGCAGCTTCCCGCGATTCTGAACGCTCTGGAAACCGAGAACAACGGCAAGCGCCTGGTGCTGGAAGTGGCCCAGCACCTGGGCGAGAACACCGTCCGCACCATCGCCATGGACGCGACCGAAGGTCTGGTCCGCGGTCTGCCGGTGCGCGATACCGGCGGCCCGATCACCGTTCCGGTGGGCGACGCGACCCTGGGCCGCATCATCAACGTCGTCGGCGAGCCGGTGGACGAAGGCGCCCCGATCGAGGCGACCGAGAAGCGCGCCATCCACCAGCCGGCCCCGGACTTCGCCCAGCAGGCGACCGCGTCCGAGATCCTCGTCACCGGCATCAAGGTCATCGACCTGCTGGCCCCTTACTCCAAGGGCGGCAAGATCGGCCTGTTCGGCGGCGCCGGCGTGGGCAAGACGGTTCTGATCATGGAACTGATCAACAACATCGCCAAGGTGCACTCGGGCTATTCGGTGTTCGCCGGCGTCGGCGAGCGGACCCGTGAAGGCAACGACCTGTATCACGAGATGGTCGAATCGGGCGTCATCAAGCCCGACAACCTGGCGGAATCGCAGGTGGCCCTGGTCTATGGCCAGATGAACGAGCCCCCGGGCGCGCGGATGCGCGTCGCGCTGACCGGCCTGACCCTGGCCGAGCAGTTCCGCGACGCCACCGGCACCGACGTCCTGTTCTTCGTCGACAACATCTTCCGTTTTACCCAGGCGGGTTCGGAAGTGTCGGCGCTTCTGGGCCGCATCCCCTCGGCCGTGGGCTACCAGCCGACGCTGGCCACCGACATGGGCGCGATGCAGGAACGCATCACCTCGACCAAGAGCGGCTCGATCACCTCGATCCAGGCCGTCTATGTTCCGGCCGACGACCTGACCGACCCGGCGCCTGCCACGACCTTCGCCCACCTCGACGCCACGACGGTTCTGTCGCGCGCGATCTCGGAACTGGGCATCTACCCGGCCGTGGACCCGCTCGACTCGAACTCGCGGATCCTCGACCCGGCCGTCGTGGGTGATGAGCATTACAACACCGCCCGCGCGGTGCAGGGCATCCTGCAGAAATACAAGTCGCTGCAGGACATCATCGCCATTCTCGGCATGGACGAACTGTCCGAGGAGGACAAGCTGACCGTGGCCCGCGCCCGGAAGATCCAGCGCTTCCTGTCGCAGCCCTTCGACGTCGCCAAGGTCTTCACCGGCTCGGACGGCGTGCAGGTGCCGCTGGAGGACACGATCAAGTCGTTCAAGGCGGTGGTGAACGGCGAATACGACCACCTGCCGGAAGCGGCCTTCTACATGGTCGGCGGCATCGAGGATGTGAAAGCCAAGGCTCAGCGTCTCGCCGCTGACGCGGCATAAGGGGGCGACATGGCCGACACGATGCAGTTCGACCTCGTCTCGCCGGAACGGAACCTGGTTTCCGTCCCGGTGCGCGAGGTGCGCCTGCCCGGCGCCGATGGCGACCTGACGGCGATGCCCGGCCATGCGCCGGCCATCGTCAACCTGCGCCCCGGTCTGGTGACCGTGGTGGCGGGCGACGGGTCCGAGACGGAATTCGCGGTCACCGGCGGCTTCGCCGAGATCAACAACGAATCCGTCACCCTGCTGGCCGAGCGCGGGCATCCCCGCGCCGAGATGACGCAGGAGGTCTTCAACGAGATGATGGCCCAGGCGCATCGTCGCGTGCAGGCCGCCAAGGAGCGCGAATCCGCCGGAGAGGAGCTGGTCGCCGCGGCGGTCAAGCTGCTGGCCGACATGGAGGCGCTCGGCACCCATATCGGGCTCGATCCGAACCAGGCAAATTTTCCGCACTGACGCGGGTATTGTCTAAAAAGATAACAAGCCCCGGAGGTTCCGGGGCTTTATTAATTCGTTCTCTGGTCATTCCATATCGCTGGGGGAGAGGAACGGGACTTGAGACGTTTTGGCCATTTCGCCGTCGGTGTCGCCAATGGCTCGACCGAGATGTTCTCGGCTTTCGAGAGCGGCGGCCCGATGTGGACCGGGCAGGGGGCGCGGGTCGAGGTCCAGCGCGTGCGCTTCGACGAGAGCTTCGCCGAACCCCCGGTCGTGCATGTCGGGCTGAGCATGTGGGACGTGGATCGCAACGCCAATCAGCGTGCCGACATCCAGGCGGCCCACATCACCACCGACGGGTTCGAGCTGCAGTTCCGCACCTGGGGCGACACCCGCGTCGCCCGGGTGCGGGCCAGCTGGATGGCCATCGGCCCGGTCCGGCACGAGGATGACTGGGATCCGGACTGATCTGCTCAGGCGCGGTCGAGGTTCAGCCCGATCAGCTCGGCCACCTGCCGCGGATGGGTGATGGGCAGCATGTGTCCGGCCCCCGGCACACGGGCGCGCCCGACATCCGGCAGCCGCGCCGCCAGGGCGTCGGCGATGGCCGGGATCACCGGCGGCGACTCGGCCCCCATGACGATCAGCACCGGGGCGTCGATGGCTTCCAGCCCGCCCTCGCGCAGGATATTGGCACTGTCCTGGCGCAGCGCCTCGTTGCTGGCCTGCACCAGATGGATCTGCCGTGTCAGCCGCGCCTGGCCGGCAGGGGTCTGGGATTGCCAGTCGAGCCCGCCCCAGACGCCCAGGAAAGCCTGTGCCGCCTCGGCATCGGCGCCGGCGGCAAGCCGGGCCGCGACATCGTCCAGAAGCGCATCGTTCATGACCTCGGGTGCGGCGGCGAACAGCACCGGCTCGATCAGGGTCAGGCTGCGTACCGCCTCGGGCGCCGCCACGGCGATGCGCAGGGCGACGGTGGCGCCCATGCTGTGCCCGATCAGATCCAGCGGGCGGTCGATCAGTGCCGCCGCCGCGCGGGTCACGAAGGTATGGTAGTCGGGCGGTCCGCCGGCCCAGTCGGGGCTCTGGCCATGACCGGGCAGGTCGGGCGCGGCGATCCGCACGCGATGACGCAGATCCGCGGCGATCGGCTTCCAATAGCCGGCATTGCCCATCATGCAATGCAACGCCAGGGCCGGGCGCTCCTCGGGCCCCGGCCAATGCCTCAGATGCAGTGCGCTCACAGGCCGGCCAGATACCGGTCGAGGAAATCCAGCCGGTCCTGGCCCCAGAACCGCTCGCCGCTGTCGCGCACCACATAGAAGGGCGAGCCGAAGACGCCGGCCTCGGCCGCGTGTTCCAGATTGCGGCCGAAGGTCTCGGCCCCGACGAACAGGCCCTTGTCGGCAAGATCGGGGTCGAAGCCCGCGGCGGCGAGCTTGGCGCGGATCACCGCATCGTCGGCGATGTCGGCATCTTCGGCCCAGACCCCGCGCAGGAAGCCCTGCACCAGCCCCGGCAGGTCGCCGCCGCCGGCCTGTTGCGCGGCGATGATCGCATAGGAGGAGGGCGCCGGGTTCACCGGCCAGAAGGCGGGCTTCAGGTTCAGGGGCACGCCCAGATGCTGGGACCAGCGCCGCAGCTCCTGGGCGCGGTATTCCATCCGCGAGGGGTGGCGGTTCGCCGGTCGCACGCCGCCGGTGCGGTCGAAAAGCTGCATCAGGTCCACGGGCTTGTAGGTGATCGACGCGCCATGGCGGGCGGCGATCCGTTCAAGCCGGTCCCCGGCCAGATAGGCCCAGGGGCTGGGTGTGCCGAAGTAATAGTCGATATGCGCCATGAGTGTGCCTCCGGGGTTTGCGGGCAAGCTAGCCCGGTGCTAAGCGGGGTGCAATCGCACGAATCCAGACAGGGAAAGCCCATGCCGGCCATGACCGAACCGAAGCTCATCGCGGGGAATGCGAACCGGCCTCTGGCCAATGCCATCGCCCGGCGCATGTCGATGCATCGCGGGATGAACGTCGCCCCCATCGAGGCGCGGGTCGAGCGTTTCAACGATCAGGAGATCTTCGTCGAGGTCTATGAGAACGTCCGCGGCGAGGACATGTTCATCATCCAGCCGACCTCGAACCCGGCCAATGACAACCTGATGGAGCTGCTGATCATGACAGATGCGCTGAAGCGTTCGTCGGCGGCGCGCATCACCGCGGTGATTCCCTATTTCGGCTATGCCCGCCAGGACCGCCGCGCCAAGGCCCGCACGCCGATCAGCGCCAAGCTGGTGGCCAACCTGCTGACCGAGGCGGGCGTGGACCGGGTGCTGACGCTGGACCTGCACGCGGCGCAGATCCAGGGCTTCTTCGACATTCCGGTGGACAACCTTTATGCCGCGCCGGTCTTTGCGCTGGACATCAAGCACCATTTCCGCGAACGGCTGTCGGATCTGATGGTGATCTCGCCCGACGTGGGCGGCGTGGCGCGGGCGCGGGAACTGGCGCAGCGCATCGGCGCGCCCTTGGCCATCGTCGACAAGCGCCGCGAGAAACCGGGCGAAATCGCCGAGATGACGGTGATCGGCGACGTGACCGGCAAGACCTGCATCATCGTCGACGACATCTGCGACACTGCCGGCACGCTTTGCAAGGCGGCGCAGGTGCTGACCGAGCACGGCGCGACCGAGGTGCATGCCTACATCACCCACGGTGTCCTGTCCGGCCCCGCGGTCGAGCGGGTGCAGGGCTCGGTGATGAAATCGCTGGTCATCACCGATTCGATCGAGCCGACCGAGAAGGTGAAATCCGCCTCGAACATCCGCATCGTGCCGACCGCGCCGATGTTTGCCCAGGCGATCCTGAACATCTGGAACGGCACCTCGGTCAGTTCGCTGTTCGAGGTGGACACGTTGGGGCCGATCTACGAGGGGCTCTATTCGGGTATCTGACCCTGGGCCGTCTCGGCCCGTCCATGGCTCAAGGCCCCGGTAACCAGCCGGGGCCTTTCTCGTGTCACAGGAAGCGCGGGAATTCGATCTTGGGGCAACGATCCTCGATCACCGTCAGCCCCTTTGCCCGCGCCCGACTCGCGGCCAGCGCGTGGCTGACGCCCAGTTGCATCCAGATCGTGCGCAGCCGCGGCAGGCTGTACAGCGCCTGGTCGACGATGCCGGGCACCGCCTCGGACCGGCGGAAGATGTCCACCATGTCCACGCCGGTCTCATGCGGAATGGCCCGCAGGTCGGCATAGACAAGCTCGTCAAGGATGGTGCCGCCGGCATGGCCGGGATTGACCGGAATCACCCGGTAGCCCTGCGATTTCAGATAGCGGGCGACACCCCAGGATGGTCGGGCCTCGTTCGGCGACAGGCCGACGATGGCGATGCAGCGCGTGCTCCGGGCGATGCGGGAAATGTCCTCATCGACCGGTGACGTGCCGATATCGCGAAGTACTGCCAGGTTCATCTGATCCTCCCCCAAGATCTCAACCGAAAGTGGCATGGAAAAAGCGCCCGGTCCAGAGGTCTGGCCGGGCGCAAGTCGCGGAACGAGGGACAGTGATCTGAACATGACCGTTCCGTGGTCATGTTCGGTAAATAAATGGGAACCGTGGCCAAAAGGTTCCACCCCTCTCGCAAAAATGTGAAGATCTTACGGATTCGTCCGCGTCCAGAACGCCTTTGCCCGCATCAGCACATGCTGAGGATCGGCAAGAAGCCGCTGACGCGCCTGTTCCGTGCGCAGAAAATAGGTGCGCTGGCCGATGACCACGAAATAGCGCGGATTGCCCGGCTCGGACCGGCCTTCGGACAGCGCCACCACGCAAAGCCCGCCGAGGCCGGGCGCGTAAGCCCCCGGATTAGCTTCGAAAAGGCTGCGATTCTGCTCGCTGGCGAAATGCCATTCCTTGCCGCGCCACAGCGTCACCAGGTCCGAACGTCCCGGCACCGCGGCATTTTCGGCCCAGTAGGAGACCGGATCCATGCCGTCCAGTGCCCAATCCTGCGCCATCGCCGAAGAAACGGGCATGAAAAGCAGCAGGCTGACAAGGAACGGGCGAATCATGATGACCGAAGATGCTGGGCGCTTCTCAGCATCTGGCAAATCGACCGGCGATTCTCAACCAAGCCGGGCGGGTTCTAGCAGCGATGTGATCCCGGCGCTCAACAGCGTGAGGCGGCGTAGAGCGCCACCGCCGCGGCGTTCGAGACGTTGAGCGAGCCGAAATCCGCCGCGAAGGGAATGCGCAGGATGCGGTCGCAGGTCTCGCGCGTGCGCTCGCGCAGGCCGGGGCCCTCGGCGCCCAGCACCAGGCAGATCGGCCGGCCCGAGAGGTCCTGCAGCGCCTCGGGCAGGGTGTCCTCTCCGGTGCCGTCCAGGCCCAGGACCGCATAGCCCATGCCTTGCAGCTCGATCAGCGCATCGGCCAGGTTGGTGACACGCAGATAGGGCTGGCGCTCCAGCGCGCCCGAGGCGGTCTTGGCCAGGGCGCCGGTTTCGGGCGCGGCATGGCGCGAGGGCGCGATGACCGCGCGGGCGCCGAACACCTCGGCAGAGCGCAGGATCGCCCCGACGTTATGCGGATCGGTGACCCGGTCCAGCGCCACCAGCAGCGGCCGGCCGGGCCCTGACAGGGCGAGATCGGTCAGGCTGCCCCATTTCAGCGGCTTCACCTCCAGCGCGGCGCCCTGATGCACGCTTTCCGGCGGCAGCGGGACGCTGCGGTCGAAGACCCGGGCGTCGGTGATCTCGGGCACGACATCGCCGGGCAGGGGCCCCAACCGGTCGAGAGCGTTCTGGGTGACGACGAGTCGCAGCTTCTCGCGCTTGGGATTGGCGAGCGCGTCGCGCACCGCGTGCAGGCCGAACAGCCAGACGGTTTCGGCCGCAGCGGCGCGGCGGGCGCGTTCCTTGTCGATCACCCAGGCGGGCTTTTTGGATTTCTGAGCTTTCTCTGCCATGTCGCAATCCCCGTTCTTGTCTCGACTGCGCAGAATTCGCTGCCGAATGCAAGTTTTCCGACTTCGACCGGGCAGGTTCGGGAAAGCGCAAAAAACTCGCCGCGCACCGCTTGACGCCCTGATCCGGCCGGGCTAATCACCCCCTCACGCCGAGAGCGTTCGGCGGGCGACGTGCTGCAAGGTGCGGCAGCGGACTGTAACTCCGCCGGGGAGACCCATGCCTGGTTCGATTCCAGGGTCGCCCACCACTTCTTCTGAAAACTGAACAAAATCAACGAAGTGGTGTCCCGCATTCGTGCAATGCGGCAGCATGCAAATCAATGGGTTATGACGCAGGTGTCCCGCAGTTTTGCGGCTTGACCTCTGCGCAAAAGAAAACCGTCGGAGGAGCTGGCACTCCATCCGACGGCACTGTTGAAGATTATGCCACAGTTTCCCGCCGCGCAACCCCGTGGGGAGGAATGGGATTCCAGAGTCGCTCACCACTTATTTTTTTAAGTAATTGTTTTTATTGAATTAATTAATACCCCAATGGGGAGGCCCACTCGCATACCCATCAGAATCATGACGATTGATGGTTACGAGAGAATACAGATATTAACGGCCTAATCGGGCCTTGCCGCCATCCTGACACACCGTTGCGCAATGGCGTTCCCTGATCCGACCGGGTCGCAAGACCCGCCCTGCGGGTAGCTAGTCGGATCAGACCGAACCGAAACCCAATCGGGAACATCCCGCCCACAGAAGCCGAGGTCAACTTCTACGCGGCTTTGGAAACTGAAGACATCGCCGCGTAACTAACCGAAATCAGCCTCCGGCAAACCCGGCGCGGTTCAAGGCGCTTCCAGCCCGTCTTCAACCTGTTCTGCCGCGATATCGATGCGCAGATGCGGTTTTACGCCGCGATCCTCGGCTGGTCCGAGGTCCATGAGGCGGCCTCGCCGATCTATCGCGCCATTGCCCAGGACGGCACCCGCATCGCCTTTCACAGCGGCGAGGCCTATGCGCTGCTGGGTCTTTCCGGGCGTGAGACGCATTTCGGCAAGAACCGATCGGGTCTCTCCTGACCTTCGTGATCGCGGATCACGAGAGCGTCGAGGCCATCGCGCGCCAGATCGTCGATCTGGGCGGGGCAATCGTCAAGCCGCCCTTCGCAACCTATTGCGGCCATTGGCAGGTGGTCTTCCAGGATCCGGAAGGAAACATCGCCCGGATCTCGGCAGCCTCCTTGCCGGCGGGCGTCGCCGTGCCGGGATTCGCATGCGAAGGCAGGTAGCAGCCATCGCCGGCTGCACCCTATGAGGACATTCCGCGGACGTTCCTGATCAGGAACGGCCCCGCCCTGCGGCATGGAATGGCGCAATCGCTACGGTGCCAATATGTGGGCGGATCACCCGCCTTCATACAACTCGCTTCAGTCGGCTGCGCCGCCGGGAGGGCGCAGGGCCTCGACCACCAGCCGGGCCAGCCCATCGGCGAAGTCCCGATCCAGCGGCGCATGCTTCGAGAAGGCGCGGAAATAGATCGGGCCCGCATAAAGGTCGATGATCAGGTCCAGGTCCAGGCCGGCACGGAACACCCCAGCCGCCTGGCCGCGCGCGATCAGCTCGCGCGCATGGTTGCGGCGCGGGACCAGGAAGCCTTGGTGAAACGCCGCCATCAGCGCTTCGTCGTTCTGCGCGCGGCCCAGAAGCTCGGCGATCACCCGGCCGACCCGGCCCTGCAGGAAACGCGCCAGCGAGACGATGTATTCCTGCAGCGCAAGCGCCGGCTCGGCGATGCCGGGGGTCGGAACCTCGTCCTCGACCATGGCGAGGAAGGCGTCGATCACGATGGCCTCGACCGAATTCCAGCGCCGATAAAGCGCCGGGCGGCTGGTCCCCGCCGCGCCGGCGATCTCGTTCAGGGTCAGCTCGGACAGGGATTTTTCGGCCAGCAGCGCCCAAGTCGCGCCCAGCACCCGCGCGCCCAGTTCCTCGTCCATCGGGCGGCCACGCGGCTTTCTGTCTGTCTTCACGGCAATTCCCCCTTGCCAGAACCGGGCGAGTCGGCTTAATAGCGTTACATGTAGTAACGTTATTATTTGTAACGTAATCCCTCCGCCGCAGCAATGGCAGGGGGCCGGCCAGCTTCATTCATCGGGAGGACGATACATGGGCGAGAGCTTTCTGGACAACGACACCTGGCGCTATTTCTGGCACCCGGTCTGCACAGTCAAGGAACTGGCGGACTCCGACAAGGGGCGGGGCGAGCTGCTTTGCGCCCGGCTGCTGGGCACCGAACTGGTGATCGCGCGGCTGGATTCGGGCGTGGTGGCGATGAACAACCGCTGCCCGCACCGCTCGGCCAAGCTGCATCTGGGCTGGAACCGGGGCGACAGCGTGCAATGCCCCTATCACGGCTGGCAATGGGGGGCGGACGGTTCGTGCAAGGGCATCCCGGCGGCGCCGGACGGCCCGATCCCGCCCAACGCCAGGGCCATCAGCTATGACTGCGCCGAGCGTTACGGGCTGGTCTGGGTCCGGCTGGACGGCAGCGCCGGGACCGCGATCCCCGAGCATCCGGTCTTCGACGACCCGACCTTCCGCTGCGTGCCCGGCCCCAGCTACGACTGGAAGACCCATTCGGCGCGACGGGTCGAGAACTATACCGATCTGGCGCATTTCCCCTTCGTCCATCCCGAGACTCTGGGCAGTGCCGGCCATGTGACCTTCCTGACTCCGCAGATCGCCTTCCGCAAGGAGGGCAGGATGCGGTTCCGCTATGCCCCGCCCAAGGGCGCGCGCAATGCGGTCGATGCCAGCGGCAATTTCTCTCCGCTGGCCTTTTCGGACTACACCATCCGGCTGCCCTTCGGCGTGACCGTGGACCTGACCTTGCAGAACGGCGCCCGCACCGTGCTGTGGGTCTGGGCGACGCCGCTGGACGACATCCACTGCCGCAGCTTCTGGTTCGCCTGCCGGAACGGCGATCTGGACGGGCCGGACCAGCCGCATATCGACCAGCAGATGCGTATCCTCGAGGAGGATGTCGATATCGTCGAAAGCCAGGATCCCGAACAGATCCCGCATCCCCGCGACGAGATCGCGGTCGCGCCCGACAAGGTGTCGCTGACCTATCGCCGGCTGCTCTACGCGCTTTGCAAGGCCAAGGCGCAGGGGCCCCAGGCGCTGAAGGCGTTCCTCGACACCGAACGCGACGATATCTGAGCCATGTTGCAGCCCCTGCCGTTGCAATGGACCCCGACCCGGCTGACGCTGGAATGCGTCGACATCGAAACCGAAACCCATGACGTGAAGTCGTTCCACCTTCGCGTTCTGCCCGATGCGGCGGGCGAGGTGCCGCTGTGCCTGCACCGGCCGGGGCAGTTCCTGACCCTGCGGCTGCGGCATGGCGAGGTGCTGGTGCCGCGATCCTACACCATCGCCTCGCCGCCCTCGCGGCCGATGCTGCTGACGCTGACCGTCAAGCGCGATCCGAACGGACTTGTCTCGCGCTACATGCACGACGTGCTGCGCATCGGCGACCGGCTGGCCGCGCAGGGCCCCGGCGGCAGTTTCGAGCTGTTCTCGGTCGCGCCGCGCCGGCATATCGTCATGCTCTCGGGCGGCTCGGGCATCACGCCGATGATGGCGATGCTGCGTTACCTGCAAGACCGGCGCGAGACCGCATATCGCGTGAGCTTCCTGCATTCGGCCCGCAGCCCGGCGGACCTGCTGTTCCAGGGCGAGCTTGCGGCGATCGCGGCGCGCGGCGGCATGACGCCGGGCTTCATCTGCGAACGCGACGCCCTGCCGGGCATGGAGGCGGGTTTCCTGACCCGTGACATGCTTCAGGCGCATGTGCCCGACCTGCATGACTGCACGGTCCTGACCTGCGGGCCGGCGCCCTATATGCGGGCGGTCAGGGCGATGCTGGGCGAGGCCGGCTTCGACATGGCGCATTACCATGAGGAGAGTTTCGGCGACGCCACCGAGCGGCGCAATCCCGACGGCGCCACGCCCGAACGCCTGCGTCCCGATGGGTTGGACGAGGCCGTTGCCGCCCCGTCGCCGCAGGCGGACCGCCAGCCCGAAGCCGAAGGCGAGCACCTGATCCGCTTTACCCTGTCGGACAGGACCGCGCCCTATCGGCCGGGCGAGACCATCCTCGACGTCGCCTCGCGCGAAGGCATCGCCGTGCCGACCAATTGCCAGATGGGGCTTTGCGGCACCTGCAAGGCGCATTGCAGCGCCGGGAATGTCGCCATGGACGATACCGAGGGCCTCGCCCCCGGCGAGCTGGAGCAGGGGATGGTGCTGACCTGCTGCGGCCGTCCGCAGGGCGCCGTCAGCATCGCATTATAGGAGCCAATCATGACCCGAAAGAACCTGTGGCTCGGCTGCAATGGCCGTGGCGTGATGCATCATGCCGTCCTGCCGGTCGAGGAGCAGTTCCGGCTGCTGCGCGACAGCGGCGTCTTCGACCATTTCGACCGCATCCCCCAGCCCGGAGAGGAGCGCGCCTATGTCGAGGCCTCGAACCGCTTCGGCGTGCCGATGACCACCGGGCTGTGGACCTATCAGGTCGGCCGGGACGAGGGCCTGCTGCGCCACAACCTGGAATGGGCGCAGCGCGCCGGCGCCGAATGCCACAACCTGATGATCCTGATCCATCACGCGCAAGGCCATGTCGTGACCGATGACGAGGTGGTGGAATTCTACCTGCGCGCCATGGAGGAGGGCGACAGGCTGGGCATCACCATCGCGGCCGAGGTGCATATCTACATGTTCACCGAGGATTTCCGCCGCATCACCCCCGTGGCCGAGAAGGTCCGCGCGCGGGGGGTGCCGTTCAACTTCGTGCTGGATCATTCGCATGTGCTGCTGAAGATCGAAAGCCCCGAGGAACAGGACGCCTGCGGCATCCGCGCCGATGTCGAAAGCGGCCGGCTGATCCTCGACCCCTATGAGCCGGGCAATGTCATCGACGAATGGCTGGCGCAGAACATGGTGGTCTGGCTGCAGACCCGGCCGGTGGCGCCGAACGGGCCGAAGAACACCGCGATGACGGGACCGGGCGGGCGTTACGGTCGCGCCTGCCAGTATCCGTTCCTGCGCCCGGCGCCCGGCGAATGGGAGCATGACTGGCATGCCTGGAAGGTTCAGCCCAGCAAATACGTCGCCCGCAAGGTGCTGCAACATCACCACGACCGCGCCGACAGCCCGCTGCGCTGGCTGACCACCGACATGATCGACATGGCCGATTACGGCGGCGGCGTCGGCTATTCGCTGTTCGAGCAGAACGTGGCCATCGCCCATTGGCTGCGCGAGACCTGGCGCGAGATCGCCGGGACCGATCTCAAGGCGGGATGCTGACAGGGAGGGCACGATGGCCAGCGAAGCTGGGGCCGATATGTCGCGGCCCATTCCGGCCACTCGCGAACAGCCCGGTGCCGTAGTGCGGCTTCCCTACCGCGGTCCTTCGTGTTCGCCGCAGCGGCCATGCGGATATGCCGGAGGCAAGCGGTCTGCCTTGATCAGCCGGCAGGATCCGCGACCCCGAACGCCTGCCGGAAACCGATCCTGCCCGCCGGGGTGATCTCCAGCGCCCTTGTCCCGGCGCGGCGCCGCACCCAGCCGTGATCCAGGGCATGGGTGCAGATGGCGGCGCCCAGAGCCCCGGCCAGATGCGGGCGGCGCTCGCTCCAGTCCAGGCAGGACCGGCAGAGCGGGCGGCGGCCGTGCATGTCGCGATCCGCCGCCAGGATGCCGAGAGCCTGCATCCTGGCCCGACCCATCTCGGTCAGGGCCGCGGCATCGCCGGCGATCTGGACCGCGCCGCTGGCCTGCAGCGCATCGGCGATGCCGACGCCCAATCGACCGGCCAGGTGGTCGTAGCAGGTGCGGGCATGGCGCAGTGCCGCGTCCTTTGGGCCGGTGCGGGGCGGGATCGGCGCGAGACCGCCGGCGATCTGCATCACGTTTTCGATCATCCGCGCGACTTCGGGGCTGGCGAGGCGGTGATAGCGGTGGCGGCCCTGCTTCTCGGCGGCGATCAGCCCTACGGCCGCCAGCCGCGCAAGGTGGCCGCTGGCGGTCTGCGGCGTGATCGCGGCGACCTCGGCCAGTTCGGTCGCGGTCAGCGCCCGGCCATCCATCAGCGCCGCCAGCATGGCGGCGCGGGCGGGCTCGCCCACGGCGGCGGCGACCTCGGCGATGCGGTTCGATGTGGCCATGGCGATCCCTCCGGCTGGCCTGCATCCTAGCGCGGAAATGCGGGAAATGCTTCGGCCTTCACCGAAGCATCGCCGGCGGGATCGCGGCCATAAGCGGCAAGATATCATCGAGAGCGTCCCATGAGCCCTCCTGCATCCGCCCCTCGGCCTTTCTTCGGCTGGCATGTCGTCGCCGCAACCTTCCTGCTGGCCGCTTTCGGCTGGGGCGTCGGCTTCTACGGCCCGCCGGTATTCCTCTATGCCGTCGTGGCGCGGACCGGCTGGGCGGTGCCGATGGTCTCGGCGGCGGTGACGACGCATTTCCTGGTCGGGGCGGTGGTCGGCGCCAATCTGCCGCGCCTGTATCGGCGCTTTGGGGTGCCGGTGGTAACGGTGCTGGGCGCCGTGCTGCTGGCACTTAGCATCGCAGGCTGGGCGCTGGCGGTCGAGCCCTGGCAGCTGTTCGCGGCCGCGCTGGCCAGCGGCGCCGGCTGGGTCGCGATGGGGGCCGCCGCCGTGAACGCGCTGATCGCGCCCTGGTTCATCCTGCGCCGACCCGCCGCGCTCGGCATGGCCTATAACGGCGCGAGCCTGGGCGGGGTGATCTTCTCGCCGCTGTGGATCGCGCTGATCGCCGGCATCGGCTTTCTGCCGGCCGCCCTGGCCGTCGGCGGCGTCATGGTGGCCGCGGTCGCGACCCTGTCGGTGCTGGTGTTCCAGCACACGCCCGACAGCATGGGGCAAAGCCCGGATGGCAAGGAGGGGGCCGATCCCCGACCACCGGCGCCGCAAGGCGGTTCGCCCGCGCGCCTCCGGTTCCTTCGCGACCGCAAATTCGTGACGCTGGCCGCCGGCATGATGCTGGGGCTCTTTGCCCAGATCGGGCTGCTGGCGCATCTGTTCTCGCTGCTGGTGCCGGGGCTGGGCGAGGGCATGGCGGGGCTGGCGATGGGCGGTGCGACGCTCGCCGCGATCCTCGGGCGTTCGGTGGTGGGCTGGATGATGCCGGTCTCGGCCGACCGCCGCCTGGTCGCCTGTGCCAGCTATGGCGTGCAGATGGCCGGATCGCTGCTGTTCCTTCCGGCGGCGGGCGAGGGCGGGGCATGGCTGATCCTCGGCATCGCGCTGTTCGGGTTGGGGATCGGCAATGCCACCTCGCTGCCGCCGCTGATCGCGCAGCAGGAGTTCGCCCCGGCCGAGGTCGCCTGCGTGGTGCCGCTGATCGTCGCCATCGGCCAGGCCGGCTATGCCTTTGCGCCGGCGGCGTTCGGCCTGCTGCGAGGGGGTGGCATGATCGGCGGATCCGGTTCGGTGCCGCTGTTCGCCTGCGCGACGGCGATCCAACTGGCCGCGATCGGCTGCCTTCTTGCCGGGCGGGTTGGAAGGCCGGACCGCCGGGAGCAGGGGTGACGAGGATCGAGGCCGGTTCCGATGCTTCCCGCAGGACTTCCGTGCGCAGTTCAACGCAGGCGGCCCAAAACCGCCAATCTGGCTCATCCCATGCTGCGTGGCCGCATTCTCCGAAGCTGCCGCCCACGGGCGCCGCGGCGAAATCGTGACCAGAATCGCCGCTCTGTGAGACGGAACCGGCCGTCGTGGCAGGTTTTGTGCAACCACTTGTCCGCGCCCGGCACCTGCCTGCTGTCATTCAGCGTGATGGTGTCGTAGTGATGGCAAAACGATTCAGGTCAGGCAATGCGAACTCATTTTGCTGCTCTTCTCGCTCTCATGATCGCCACCGGATGCGCGGTCGGCTCTGGAGCAGTGGTCAAGGGCGTCGGGCCGGACGATCTCCTGAAGCTTCGCGAAGGCCCTGGCCTCAACCACAACATCATAATCGGCCTGCCCGACGGAACGCGCCTCACCCGCCAGAATTGCGTCACGAACAACGGCAAGGCCTGGTGCAGGGTCACGCTCACCGACAGGCCTGGTATCTCGGGTTACGTTTCAGCGGACTATCTGGCGCATCGCTGACAGCAACATTTCGGCCCTTCGCCGTCGGTCGGTTGCGCAACTCGCTGCTCGGTAGCATTCCCGCAAGCTGTCGTTCGACTGGTGTCGCAGCAAAACCTTCGCCATCATGTGAGCGATGCGCCTAACCCTCAAGTCTCTACTGCTTCTTGATCAAATGCACTTCCACGGCATACCCCGTCAGTTGGATGCGGCTTGCTGCCGCCCGCAAGCTGACCTTGCTGAAGAACGGTAGGCCAAGCATATTAGGTCATGTTGACAAATGACGGAGCCACAGCCTGATGCAGGCGACATCGACGAAGCCGAGGAAACTATCTGCGGTTTTGTCGTAGCGGGTTGCTAGGCGGCGACTGTTCTTGAGCTTATTGAAACAGCGCTCGACCATGTTGCGTAGCGTGTATATCGTCATGTCGACCGCCTTGCGAACCTTACGATTCTTTCGCATCAGGATCATCGGAAGGGCGTTGCGGCCCTCGATGTCTTCCCGAATGTTATCAGAGTCATAGCCCCTGTCCGCCACCAGAACCGCCGGTTGCGGCAGGTTGTCCGCCATCACCAGATCATGCCGGTATAATCGGAATCCTGTCCCGGTGTGATTTCGGTCCTCATCGGGAGGCCAGCACCGTTGACGCGCAGATGGATCGTAACCGGTGCAAAGACCCCATGTTTCAATGAATCAATGAGTTAGCGATACTGTCACCACCTGATGAAGGAGGTGATATATGCTGGACGGAGAGGTTCCGGAGAAGGTGGATGAGGTTTGGGGCTTTGCGGTCCCGACCCGCAGCGGTGGTCGGCGGAAATGGCCCGCGGCGCTTCGCGCCATGGCGGTCGAGCGGATCGCCGCCGGCGAGGGAATCCGGGAGATCGCCGAGGAAATCGGCGCCAACAAGTCCCTGGTGGCGATCTGGGTCAAGAACGCGCAACGCAAAGATTCCGCGCCGGCATTCTTCGAGGTCGTGCCCCCGACCGAGGTCAAGCCCGGCCGCAAGCAGAGCGTGACGGTTACCGCGACGGACGCGGCCCCGGCCTGCCGGATCAGTATCGGCGACGCCGATATCGCGATACCGCCCGGCTATCCGGCCGACCATCTGGCCGAGGTGCTGCGCGCGGTGAGGGCTTCGCAGTGATTTCCCCGGCCGGCAGTTTCCGCATTTTCCTCGCCTCCGAACCGGTCGATTTTCGCAAGGGGATGGACGGGCTGGTGGCCCATGTTGCCAACCATTTCGACCTCGATCCCTTCGACGGAGCCATCTACGTGTTTCGCTCCCGCCGCGCGGACCGGCTGAAACTGCTGGTCTGGGACGGCACCGGGCTGGTGCTGACCATGAAGCGCCTGAACGGCGGGCGGTTCACCTGGCCGAAGCCGCAGGCCGGACCGGTCACGCTGACCAAGGTGCAGTTCGATGCGCTGTTCGAGGGGATCGACTGGCGGGCAGTGACGGCCGCCTCGGTGCGCAAACCCTCGTTCCTCTGATCAACCTACAGACCGGAAGCGGCCTTCCAGTTTTCACCCGCATAGCGCCGGGCATGTCGTGCCACGGCTCCGATCCATCATGTCTGCATTCCAAGGGATATATCCATGCTTTCTGAACATTCGCGCGAAAAGGTCGCCACTCTGCTCTCCATCTCCCCGTCGGCCCAGGCGGGCCTCGCTCCCACCTCGCTGGAGACGCCCAACCCCAGTCTTGCTGCGGAGGCGCGCGGCCAATGAACATCCTGATCACCGCCGACCTGCACCTCGACCTCTGGACCCACGCCGGGCGCGATCCGTTCGCCGGGATCCTGCCGGTGCTGCGCGACCTCGACGCGCTGATCATTGCGGGCGACCTGGCCAACGATCCGCAGCGGAACTGGCCCTGGACGCTGTCCCGGATCTCGCGGCTGGTCTCGCCCGCCCGGATCTGGGTCATTCCCGGTAACCATGACTATTACGGCGCAACGGTCGACGACAGCCTGCTGTCCCGGATCGCCGGATCCGCCGGGGCGAGCCTTGCCCAGAAGCGGGTCCTGACCTTCGGCAATTGCCGCCTGCTGTGCTGCACGCTCTGGACGGATTTTGCCCTGCTCGGCGATCCGGGAACGGCGATGGAGCGCGCGGCGATAGTAATGCCAGATTACGGTCGAATCCGACGGCTCTATGGGGATCTCATCACGCCCGGGGGCACCGTCGCGATCCACCGCGATCATCTCGACTGGCTGACGCGGGAGATCGCCAAACCGTGGCCCGGCCAGACCGTGATCGTCACCCATCACGCCCCAAGCACGGCGGTCTCCGGTCCGATCTCCAGCCTCAGCCCGGCCTTCGCCTCGGACCTTGACGGCTGGATTGAGGCGCACCGGCCCGATTACTGGTTCTTCGGGCATACGCATCGTCCGCTCTCGGCCCGTATCCGCGGCGCGCCGGTTGTCAATGTCTCGCTCGGCTATCCCGACGAGGTGCCCGAGGGCGGAGAGGCCGAGTTTCTGCTGCGCGGCCTGATCTTCCCCGGCGCCTGACCGCCATTCCCCCAACCCATCTTCCCCGGCCGGGTCTTCCTCGGCCGATGGCCCCCTCATGCCCGGAGTATTCCCATGTCTACCATCCCTTTCATAGAAGCCCGCTTCTTCGATCCGGCCGAGGGCCGCATCGAGCTCGAAACCCGCTTGATGCGGCATCTGCGCAAGCTGCGCTGCAAGAGGATTCCCCCGAACCTTCTGGCCCCGCCCGACGAGGTCGACGCTCCAGACAAGGTCTCGGACGCGGATCTGATGGGCATCGTCAGGTTCGGCGATGACGACGAGAGCCGCGTCAAGCGTCGGGTCAAGCGGCTCATGGAATGTCGCAAGGCGGCCTCCGGCCTCGAACACCTGAAGCGCGATGACCGTGAGCGGCTTGAGGTGCTGAAGGACGGCGCCCGGCTGATCCGGATCCACAGTGAACATCACGCTGACGAGCTGGCCGCGGCCTTGCACGAGGACATGCCTTGGATGGCTCCCGCCACCGAGGTGGTTTGGCACGCGATGCGCCGCTCGGTGCGCGAGGGCTGGCCGGGCCTCAGGATGCCGCCGCTCCTGCTCGACGGTCCACCGGGCATCGGCAAAAGCCATTGGGCACGACAGCTCGGCAAGCTTCTAATCACGCCGACCACGGTGATCGAGGCCACCGGCGAGAATGCCTCGTTCGGCATTGTCGGTTCGCAGCGCGGTTGGGGCGGGTCGTATCCCGGCCGCCTGATCGAAACGGTGCTGCAAAGCCGCATCGCCAATCCGGTCATGATTGTGGACGAGATCGAAAAGGCCGGTCGGGCAACATCGACGAACGGGCACGCCTTCGGTCTGGCCGAAGCGCTTCTGCCGCTGCTGGAGCCGCTGACCGCGCGGCGCTGGAGCTGCCCCTATTATCAGGTGAAGTTCGACATGAGCTGGGTGATCTGGGTGCTGACCTCGAACGATTGCCGGCTGCTGCCGGAGCCCTTGCTCAGCCGCTGTCCGCCGATCCGGCTGCGCCACCTCACCCTCGCTGAACTGACGGGCTTTGTGCGTCGCGAGGGCGCGAAGCGCGCGCTGTCCGAGACGGCTGTTGAAGCGATCTGCGAGATTCTCGCTCATCCCTCGCTGCGGCAGCATCGGCCCAGCCTGCGGGTTGCCGCCCGCATGCTGCAACGCGCTGCCGATCTGGAACAGGGGCCGACGCTCCACTGAGCCGGCCCGTCCACTTTTCCATACTTCCCTGAATCCAACGCGCCTGCGGCATCGCCGCAGCCACCTCCCTTCATGCCATCAAACCGGAGAAACCATCATGAAACTCTCGCCCAGCGACCGCGCCTGGTTCGACAAGGTTCTGCGCGCCATCGCCGCCGCCGAGGCCGGCCCCTCCCAGGCGGACCTCGCGCAGGCGCCGGTCCTGTCGGACTGGAAAGCGGCGATCTCGCCCTGCGGACATATCATGCTGTGGGGAGAAGTGACCGACCACCCCCTCCTCGGCAATGCAAGCATCCACACCTCGCAGCTCATCGCCATCGATCCCAAGGCCGGCTGGGCCCGGACGGCATCACGCTGGTATCGGCTCGGCCGGCCCATTGCTGCCCTTGAAGGCTTGCCGTCAGTGGTCTGCTATCAAACAAGCTTGACGACGAATTGGGAGGCCAGACTGGTGTCAAAGAGGATTCGTCATCATCGTCATTGGAGGACCTCTGAAAATTTCTGTTTTTGTCCCGGGATTTGCAACACGAGAAGCCGATCGGGGCAACCTGCACATCTGTGCTGGCCATCCGTCGGCCGATCGGCCATGACCAGAATGGTCACAAGCACCATGTCGGAATGTCGCGCCAGCGCGATCAGATGCTCGCCGCTTGGTCCCGTTCTCCGGAGAGCCAGTATTGTGCGGCGCGTTCGCTTGCGCCTGTCCAGCGCATCGCCGTCTTGATGGCCTGATGGGTCTGGCCCAGTTCCGCGCGGAGGGCGGCAGCGACAGCCTCGCGATACCGGGCCTGAGCCGCTTCCGGGCGCACAATTGTGCCCTTTTTCGGCACAACTGTGCCCATCTTGATCCGCATCTTGGCGTCCTCCTCCGATACGACTTGGGAAGGACATGAAAAACGGCAGTTCGTATTTGCGCCCGAACCAATGACAAGGGGTCATTCGCTCATCGCTGCCCGCATGACAGGATCGGGAAGCGGGCGTGGCTCGGGCAAGGACACCTTCATCCGGAGAACTGGCGGACGCGCCCGAGCAACTGCTTGCCGCAGAATACGTCCGGATGTCGACCGAGCATCAGCAATATTCCACCGAGAACCAGGCACAGGCCATCCGGGAATACGCGGAACAACGCGGCATCAGGATCATCAAGACCTATTCGGATGATGCGAAAAGTGGACTGATCATTGGCGGCCGGATGGCATTGCAGCAGATGATCGCCGATGTCGAATCGGGCGAGGCAGAATTCAGCGTGATCCTGGTCTATGATGTAACCTACTGGGGGCGGTTTCAGGACACGGACCGAGTCGGCCTATTACGAATACCGCTGTCGCAAGGCGGGGATGCAGGTCGTGCGCGGAGCAGGTTGAAAACGACGGCTCGCCCAATTCGACCATCATCAAGAGCGTCAAGCGCGCCATGGCTGGCGAATACAGCCGCGAGCTTTCGGTCAAGGTCTTCGCTGGCCAATGCCGCCTGATCGAGCTTGGCTATCGTCAGGGTGGCCCGGCGGGCTTCGGGTTGCGCCGCGCCCTGCTCAATGAACGCGGCGCGGTGAAGGCCGAACTGAAGCGCGGTGAGCACAAGAGCCTTCAGACAGGCCGCGTCGTCCTGGTTCCCGGACCAGACGATGAGGTCCGGACCGTGCGCTGGATCTACAGCCAGTTTCTGAAGCAGGGCCGGTCGGAAAGCGAAATCGCGGCCGAGTTGAACGAGCGTGGCGTCTTAACCGATCTTGGTCGGGTATGGACACGTGCGACGGTGCATCAGATCCTGACCAATGAGAAATACATCGGCAACAACGTCTACAATCGCCGCTCCTTCAAGCTGAAGCGCAAGCGCGTCGTCAACGGCCCGGAGATGTGGGTTCGCTCGGACGGCGCTTTCGAGGCCATCGTCGAACCCAAGCAATTCCAGAGAGTGCAGGCGATCCTCGCAGCGCGTAAACGCCGCAGGTCAAGCCCATAGCCGGCCATGAGGGCCAGGGCGGATTCGAAGAAATCGAGGCGGCCGCGCGCCGGGAATTCGTCGAGCAGCACCCGATGCGGTCCTTCGCATGCAGATCCTCGGTCAGCCTGCGGCCGATCTCCAGTGCAACGGCAGATCGCTGTTTCAGGATACATTTTACATACCGAACGGCGAAATTTATTTGACACTCAGAATCCATTACGCATACTGAAATGCAACATCCCACCGGCGACTCGCTGCGGTCAGGGGAACGTAATCCAATTATTTCAAGGGAATACAGGATGGGAAACTGGGTGATCGGAGTCGATGTCGGTGGGACTTTCACCGACTTTTCGGCGCGACAACTGTCAACGGGGCGCTCTGTCCTGCACAAGCGCCCGTCCACCCCTCATGATCCATCGGAGGCCATTCTGAACGGCCTGGCCGAGTTGCAGCAGAAGGCCGGCATCGCCGGCAAGGATATCGCGCGTTTCGCGCATGGCACCACCGTGGCGACCAATGCCCTGCTGCAGCGCAAGGGGCCGAAGACGGGGTTGGTCACGACCAGGGGCTTCCGCGACCTGCTGGAAATCGGCCGCCAGGTCCGTCCCGCGATCTACGACCTGCAAACCGACGCCCCGCCGCCGCTGGTCGAGCGCGAAAACCGTATCGAGGTTCTGGAACGCACCGGCCCGCAGGGCGAGGCCATCGTCGAACTGACCGATGCCGAGATCGAGGCGGTGATCGCCGAGCTCGGCCCGATGGATGACGTGGAATCCATCGCGGTCTGCCTGATCTTCTCGTTCCTCAACCCCGCGCATGAACAGCGGCTGGCCGCAGCGCTGCGCAAGGCCTATCCCGACCGCTACGTCTCGATCTCGAGCGAGGTCCACCCGGAATTCCGCGAATACGAGCGCTTCTCGACCACCGTCATCAATGCCTTCCTGCAACCCGAGGTCAGCCGCTACATGGACCGGCTCAGCGCCGCGATCCGCAAGGCGGCGCCGCGGGCGGCGCTGGGGATCTTCCAATCCGCGGGCGGGCTGATGTCCATCGAGCTTGCCTCGCGCTTTCCGGTGCGGACGGCGCTGTCCGGGCCGGCGGCCGGGGCGGTCGGCGCGCAGGCCGCCGCGGCCATGTCGCGGATCGAGAACATCATCACGCTCGACATCGGCGGGACCAGCACCGACGTCGCCCTGATCCAGGGCGGCAAGGTGGGCAAGTCGAACCTGCGCGACATCGCAGGTTTCCGCATCCGCCTGCCAACGGTCGACATCCATACGGTCGGCGCGGGCGGCGGCTCGATCGCCCATCTGGGTGCGGACGGGCTGCTGAAGGTCGGCCCGACGAGCGCGGGGGCCGTTCCGGGCCCCGCCTGCTATGGCCGCGGCGGCGACCTGCCGACGGTGTCGGATGCCAATGTCGTGCTTGGCCGCCTGCCGGCGCGCCTGGCCGACGGGTTCAGGATCGACAGCGACCTTGCCCGGGGGGCCATCGCAAAGATCGCGGCGCCGCTGGACGTGTCGCTGGAAAAGGCGGCGCATGGCATCGTCAGCATCGCCGCCTCGAACATGGCCCGCGCCATCCGCGCCGTCTCGATCGAGAAGGGCCAGGATCCGCGCGACTACACGCTGATGTGCTTTGGCGGGGCGGGCGGGCTGCACGCCGCCGATGTCGCCGACATCCTGGCCATGCGCCGCATCCTGGTGCCGCGCGCACCCGGCATCCTTTGCGCCGAAGGGCTGATCGTCTCGGACCTTCAGGAAAACTACGTGACCACCTGTCCCTGCCCGCTGGACGGCGATGTCTCGATGATCGACGCCGCCATAAGGGAGCTGAGCGCCCGCGCCGAGGAATGGCTGGGCGAGGAAGACGACTATATCGTCAACCGCAGCCAGACCGTCATCCTGGACCTGCGCTATATCGGCCAGAACTACGAGCTTCCGGTCGAGCTTGCCACGGCACGCCACGCGCCCGAACTTCCCTCGGTCGAGGAGCTGAAGCAGGCCTTCTTCCGGCAACACGAGATAGCCTATGGCCATTTCGACCCGCATGCCGGGGTCGAGGTGGTCAACGTGCGCATCCGCGCGACGATGGAATTTTCCAAGCAGACGCTTGAAGCGCCGCGCCCGGAGGGCAGTCCCGACCCGGTCTCGCACGAGCGGATCTGGTTCGAGGAGACCGGCTTCCTGTCAGCGCCGGTCTACCAGCGGGACGGCCTTGCCGAGGGCGCCTCGATCGATGGGCCGTCGCTCATCACCCAGTTCGACACCACAACCCTCGTGCCGCCGGGCTGGACGGTCCGGGTCGACGGCGCGATGAACATGATCATGGAACGCACCAATGGCTGAACCTGTCACGCTTGATCCCATCACCATCGAAATCAGCTGGAACAGCCTGCGCTCGGTGGCCGACGAATGCTTCCTGACGCTGATGCGCAGCGCCTTCTCGACCAATATCAAGGAGCGTCACGACCATTCGACCGCCATCGCCGATGCCCGCGGCCGGCTGATCGTGCAGGCCGAGAATGCCTTGCCGATCCACCTGGCGTCCATGTCGGGGCTGATCGGGCTGATCCTGGACCAGTATTCCGACACGCTGGCCCCGGGCGACATCTTCATCGCGAACGATCCCCATGTCGCGGGCGGCTCGCACCTGCCCGACATCAACATGGCGATGCCGATCTTCGACGGCGACCGCCTGCTGGGCTTCGTGGCCAATATCGTCCACCATGCCGATGTCGGCGGGGCATCGGTCGGCTCGATGTCGGGGGGCCTGAACGAGATCTACAAGGAAGGCCTGCGCATCCCGATCCTGCGCCTGTTCCGCAAGGGCGGGCTGCAGGACGACATCATGCGCTTCATGCTGCTGAACATGCGGCTGCCCGACGAGCGGCTGGGCGACCTGAACGCCCAGATCGCCGCGGTGAAGCTGGGCGTGAAGCGCATCGGAGAGATGGTGACGCGCTACGGCGCCGACCATCTTGTCGCGCTGTGCGACGAGATCGTGACACGGACGAACCTGCGCATGCGCAAGGCAATTTCGGGCGTTCCCGACGGGGACTACCGCTTCGAGGACGTCATGGACGATGACGGCCTGGGCACGCTCGACGTCAGGATCGCCCTGACCGTGCGCAAGCGCGGCGACAAGGTGGTGTTTGATTTCACCGGCACGTCGCCGCAGGTGGCGGGCAACTTCAACATGACGCTGAACACCACGAAATCGGCGGTCTGCTATGCGCTGAAGGCGCTGCTCGACCCCGAGGTGCCGAACAACCAGGGGATTTTCGACGCGATCGGCATCGAGGCCGAGCCGGGCAGCTTCGTCAACTGCAGGCATCCCGCCGGCGTCGCCATGCGCGCCAACTCCTGCCAGCGCGTCGTCGACGTGGTGCTGGGCGCCTTTGCCGAGGCGCTGCCTGACCGGGTGGTGGGCGCGGCGAACGGCGCCAATACCTCGG
Source organism: Paracoccus sp. TOH (assembly GCF_030388245.1). Lineage (NCBI taxonomy): Bacteria > Pseudomonadati > Pseudomonadota > Alphaproteobacteria > Rhodobacterales > Paracoccaceae > Paracoccus > Paracoccus sp. TOH. The sequence continues at coordinate 60,900 of NZ_CP098361.1, read as the reverse complement.
CGGTGTTTGCGGGCACCGACCCGCGGACCGGCCGCTCCTATGTCTATCTGGAAACGCTGGGCGGCGGCATGGGCGCGCGCGCGACCAAGGACGGCAAGGACGGCGTGCAGGTCCATATCACCAACACCGCCAACCTGCCGGTCGAGGCGATCGAGCTGGAATATCCGCTTCGGGTCGAGGAATACGCGCTGATCCAGGATTCCGGCGGCGCGGGCAAGTTCCGCGGCGGCATGGGCATCCGCCGCGCCATCCGCCCCATCGGCCACCTGTGCGAATTCAACGGCGTGGGTGAGCGGTTCCGTCACCGGCCCTGGGGCATCTTCGGCGGCAAGCCGGGCGCCGCCGGCAGCTTCCACCTCAGGAAGGACGACGGCGCACGGGAAGAGCTGCCGTCCAAGATCTCGGGGATCTTCGTCACCGACGAGACCGTGGTGGTGATCGAGACGCCCGGCGCCGGCGGCTACGGCGATCCCGCCGAACGCGCGCCGGAGGCGCTTCGCCGCGACATCGTTTCGGAAAAGCTGACCGAGGAATTCGTCGCCCGTAACTATTGCGTGGAAAAGGTCGCGTGATCGACGACACCTGACTTCGACATAACACCAACAGAGAGGAAACGATAATGATGCGAAACTGCATATTGGGCGCAACGCTCGCCCTCACCACCCTGGCGGGGGCCGCCTGCGCGCAAAGCGTCACCATGGATCTTGCCAATGAATACGGCGAATCCACCATCATGGGCCAGGCCGACAAGGTGTTCATCGAGGCCGTCGACCAGGCCTCGGGCGGAGACATCAAGATCACCGGCCATTATGGCGGGTCGATCGGCTACAAGTCGGTCGACCAGTTCGACGCGGTGGGCGACGGTGCGCTCGACATGGCTGACACCATCACCACCTCGCTTTCGGGCATCGAGCCGCTGTTCCTGCTGTCGTCGCTGCCGTTCATCGCCGGGTCGAATGCGGACGCGAAACTGCTTTGGGAGGTCGCCCGGCCGCATTACGAAGAGGTCTTCGCCAAGCACAACCAGGTCCTGCTCTGGGCGACGCCCTGGCCGCCCTCGGGGATCTGGGCCAAGAAGCCGGTCACCGCGCAGGGCGACATGGCGGAGCTGAAGATCCGCGGCTGGGATGCCAGCGGCGTGCGAACCATGACCAACGCGGGATCGACCGCCGTGCAGATCAGCTGGGCCGACACCGTGCCGCAGCTTGCCGCGGGCAGCATCAACTCGGTCCTGACCTCGGCCGATGGCGGGGCAAGCTCGAAGTTCTGGGAGTTCCTCGACCATTTCACGCCGGTGAACTATTCGATGGCGCTGAACATGACCCACATGAACAAGGACGTCTACGACGCCCTGACCCCCGAGCAGCAGCAGATCATCCGCGACGCGGCGCAGAAGGCCAGCGACGCGGCCTGGGCCGATCTCGAACTGCGCGTGGCCGAGAATTTCAAGGAGATGCAGGCCCATGGCGTGACCATCGTGACCGACATCCCGCCGGAGTTCCTGGCCTTCCTCAAGCAATCGGGCAAAGAGGTCTATGACGAATGGCTGGCGGCGGTGGGTCCGGCCGGCCAGAAGATCCTGGACGAATATGCCGCCAAGCGCGGTTCCTGATGCGCCGCGGGGGCGCAGGAAAGGCGCGCCCCCGGCCTGCAACCCCTTGCTGAGGTGTCAATCATGCTTTCGCATGCGGTCAACCGCGTTTCCGCGGCATGTTCAGGGGCAGGGATGGCGATCGCCGCGCTGCTTCTGGTCTATATCGTCGTCCATATCATCCTGGAAATCGTGCTGAGGAACTTCTTCGCCAGTTCGACCAATACCATGGGGGAATTCGTCGGCTATGCGACCGGCGCCATGGCCTTCCTGGCCATGGGCCATACCTTCGCCAGCCGCAAGCATGTCCGCGTCAGCCTGCTGCGCCGGCATCTGCGGGGCAATGCCGCGATCGCCGTCGAGCTGTTCTGCCTGGCGGCGACATTTGCGGTCTTCGCCTTCATGGCCCGCTTCGTCTGGCTGATCCTGGCCCGCGACTACATGCGCGGTTCGGTCAGTCCCGGGCTCGTTCCGACCCCGACCTGGTATATCGCCGCGGCGATCTTCGCCGGCCTGGTCATCTTCCTGATCCAGCTCGTCGCCTCAGCGTTCGACACGGTTCTCAATGGCGTTCCCGAAGAACAGATCGAGGGAGAGTAGGAATTGGAATCTCTGGTTGTCGCCTTCGGCGTCCTCGCCCTGGTCATCTTCTTCCTGGGGATCGGCGTCTGGGTCTTTGCCGGGCTGCTGCTCGTCTCGGTCACCGGGCTTGCCTTCTTCATCGACATGCCGCTGCACCGCATCGGCACGATCCTAGGCCCGCTGGTCATCCGCTCCTCGACCGCATGGGAGCTTTCGGCCATTCCGATGTTCATCTGGATGGGCGAGATCATCCTGCGCACGGATGTCTCGACCCGGCTTTTCAAGGGCCTCTCGCCCCTGACCTATTACCTGCCCGGGCGGATGCTGCATACGAACATCTTCGGATCGGCGGTCTTTGCGGCGATCTGCGGCTCCAGCGCCGCCACCACCGCGACGGTGGGCAAGATCACCATTCCCGAGCTGAAAAGCCGCGGCTATTCCAGCGCCCTCTCCTATGGCTCGCTGGCGGGCGCGGGCAGCCTGGGCCTGCTGATCCCGCCCTCGATCATGATGATCGTCTATGGTGTGCTGGCCGAGGTGTCGATCTCGCGCCTGTTTGCCGCGGGGCTGATCCCGGGGCTGATGATCGCGGGCATCTATTCGACCTTCGTCATCATCTGCAGCCTCATCAGGCCCAGCGTCGCGCCCGCCGACACCTCGGCGCCGACATTGCGCGACGTGATGATCGGGATCGGCAACCTCGCCCCCATCGGCCTGTTGATCGGCGTCGTGCTGGGGGCGATCTATTCCGGCCTTGCGACGCCTTCGGAAACGGCGGCGATCGGCGTGGCGGCGACGCTGCTTTACGCGGCCTGCACGCTGCAGCTGAACTGGGACGTCTTCGTCTCCAGCCTCAAGGCTTCGGTCCATACCAGCTGCATGATCTCGGCGATCATGATCGCGGCGGCCTTCATGTCGACGGCGATGGGCTTCATGCATGTTCCGCACAATATCGCCCAGGTGATCGACGGGCTGCAGCTGTCGCCCTATCAGCTCATCGCCATCCTCGTGCTGTTCTACCTGCTGCTGGGCATGTTCCTCGAGGGTATCTCGATGACGGTGATGAGCCTGCCGATCACCCTGCCGCTGATCGTGGCCGCCGGCTTCGATCCGATCTGGTTCGGCATCTTCCTGATCCTGATGGCCGAGCTGGCGCAGATCACCCCGCCCGTGGGTTTCAACCTGTTCATCCTGCAGGATCTGACCCGGTCCTCGATCACGCGCATCATCTCGGCCTGTGTGCCGTTCTTCCTGCTGATGTGCCTGGGCGTTGCGCTGATCACGGTCTTTCCACAGATCGTGCTGTGGCTGCCCGACCACCTGTTCAACAAATAGGGCGACAAGATGGCACGGCTGAAGGACAAGGTCTGCGTCGTCACCGGCGCGGCGGCGGGCATCGGGCGCGAAACCGTGCTGGCCTTCCTGCGCGAGGGGGCCGGCGTCCATGCCCTGGACCGAGACGAGGCGGGGCTGGAGCTGTTGGCGCGGGAGCATCCCGGCCTCCGGGTCGCACGGGTCGACGTGACCGACCCGGATGCGGTCCAGGGCTTTCACGCCGGGCTCGGCCGCCTGGATGTGCAGGTGAACTGCGCCGGCATGGTCGCGGTCGGCAGGCTGACCGATTGCACAGCCGACGACTGGCGGCGCTCGCTTGACCTGAACATGACCTCGATCTTCCTGATGATGCGGGCGGCGTTGGGGCTGATGGCGCCGGCCGGGCGGGGCAGCATCGTCAACATCGCCTCGGTCATCTCCTCGATCGGCGCGGCGCCGGACCGCTTCGCCTACGGCGCGACCAAGGCCGGGGTGATCGGCATGACGAAATCGGTCGCGCTGGATTATGCGGCGCAGGGCATCCGCTGCAATGCGATCTGCCCCTCGGCGGTCGAGACGCCGTCGATGACCGCCCGGATCGAGGCCATGGCGGACAGCGCCGCCGCGCGCCGGGCCTTCGGCGCCCGGCAGCCGCTGGGCCGCATGGGCACCCCGGCCGAGATCGCCGAGCTTGCGGTCTATCTCGCCTCGGACCTGTCCGGCTTCATGACCGGGGGCGCCGTCGTCATCGACGGCGGGGCCAAGCTGTGAGCGGCGAGATCCGTGCCGCGATCATCGGTCTGGGCCGCTGGGGACAGGCGCTTGCGGATGCCAATATCGCCAACCCGGCCTCGGCCCTGCGCCTGACCCATGGCGCCACGCGCAGCCCGGAAAAGGCCGAAGCCTGGTGCCGGGACCGCGGCCTCGACCTGCTCGGCAGCTACGAGGAGGTTCTGGCGGATCCCCGGATCGACGCAGTGGTCCTGGCCACGCCGCACAGCCAGCACGCCCGGCAGATCATCCAGGCGGCAGAGGCGGGAAAGCATGTGTTCGTCGAAAAGCCGTTGGCGCTGCGACTCGAAGATGCCCAGGCCGCGACCGCCGCGGCCGAGGCGGCGGGGATCAGGCTTTGCGTCGGGTTCAATCGCCGTTTCCTGCCCGGTTTCCGACGCATGGAGCAGATCGCCCGCAACGGCGGCCTCGGCCAGCTTCTGCATGTCGAGGGCGCGTTTTCCGGCAGTTTCGGCTATCAATACACGGCCGGGATGTGGCGCGGCGACACGGCGGAAAACCCGGCGGGCGGCATGGCGGCGATGGGGGTTCACATTCTCGATGCGATGATCGCGCTGCTGGGGCCGGTGCGACGGGTCGCGGCGATCAGCCGCCATGTCGCGGTGCCTTCGGACCTCAGGGACGTGACCAATGTCGCGCTCGACTTCGCCTCGGGCGCCACGGGCAGCCTGTCGACCCTGATGTCGACGGCCAGCTTCTGGCGTCTGCACCTGTTCGGCGGACAGGGCTGGGCGCAGATGCCCGACCAGCACACGCTGGTCACCGCCGATCTTTCGGGGACGCCGCACAGCGAAGGCTTCGCCGCCAGCGACAGCCTGGCGCAGGAGCTCGACGCCTTTGCCCGCGCCGTGGCGTGGAACGTGCCCTATCCGGTGACCGCATCGCAGGCCCTTGCCGGCGTCGCGGCGATGGCGGCGATTGCGGACTCCGCCGCCTGCGACGGTGCCTGGACCGCGGTCCAGGCCGAAGGCGCGGCGGGGGTGGCCTTGACGGGTCCGGCCTGTCATGCTCCTTCATTCGGATGACTCAGGGAACATGTTTCGGGCCATGGTAAACAAAGCGGTGGATGAGAGGGACGGCCAGAAGGTCGCGCGGCGGCTGCGCGAGGCCATCCTGCGTCTGGAGTTGCGGCCCGGGCTGGTGCTGGACGAGGCCGATCTTGCCGAGCAGATGGAGGTGTCGCGCACCCCGGTCCGCGAGGCGATCATCCAGCTGATTTCCGACGGTCTGGTCCAGCGCCACGGCCGCAAGGCCATCGTCGCCACCATGGATTTCGACGAGGTGCCCAAGCTCTACGACGCGCTGCTGGTTTCCAGCCGGCTGATCCACCGGCTTGCCGCCGAGCATCGCAACGATGCCGATCTGGCCGCCATCCGCGAAGCCATGCTGGAATTCGAGCAGAGCACCGACGTCTCGAACGGGGTCGAGCGGTCCGAGGCAAACCTGCGCTTCCACCTCGCCATCTCGAGGGCGGCGCACAACCGGCATTTCTCGGCCTTCTACGACAGCGCGCTGCTCGGCACGATCCGGCTGGCCCGGGCGTGCTTTGCCCAGACCAGCACGGTCGAATACCTCGGTCCCACCACGCGCGAGGAACTGGCCGGCCATCTGGCCGAGACCGAGCGCCAGCACCGCGTGCTTTACGACGCGATCGCGGCGCAGGATGTGGAACTGGCCGACCAGCTGGCCGTGGACCATTATGTCCTGACCCGAAATCGGGTCGAGAAGGTGCTGTTCCGGGTCGATCCGGCGGTCGAGCAGTTCGACCTCTCGGTCTCGGCGGGCTGAGGCGGAAGCGTCCGCGACAGCACCGCCATGGACAATCTCAAGAAGAACCTTCCGCCCCTGACAAGCCTCGTCGCCTTCGAGGCTGCGGCGCGGCTGGGCAGCTTCTCGGAGGCCGCGCGCGAACTCAACGTCTCGCGCGAGGCGGTCAGCCGCCAGATCCGCGCGCTGGAATCCCATCTGGGCATGTCGCTGTTCGAGCGCGCGGCGAACAGCACGGTCCTGCGGGAATGGAGCGCGAACTATTTCCGCACCGTCTCGGGCAGCCTCGAGAATATCGCGCTGGCCTCGCATGCGATCCGCGGCGACGAGGCCGAGGAAGCCGCCGCCGTGTCCGGAGAGGATGCCGAGGCCGAGCAGATCCTGATCGTCGACGACCTGCCCGCAAACATCCGGCGGCTGCATGACGTCCTGCGCGGCCAGTATGAGGTCATCGCCCATACCGACCCGCACGAGGCGCTGTCGTGGATCATGGCGGGCGGCAGCCCCGAGCTGATCATGCTCGACGTGCGCATGGCCGGGATGGACGGCTATGCGCTGTGCCGCCGCATCAAGGCGATCCCGCGCCTGGCGAATGTCCCGATCCTGTTCCTGACCAGCCTCGACACCACCGAGGACGAGACCGAGGGTTTCGCCGCCGGGGCCTGCGACTACATCGTCCGCCCCTTTGCTCCTCCGGTTCTGCTGGCGCGCATCCGGGTCCAGCTTGACCTGCGCAAGACGGCCGCGGCGCTGGAGGACGTGATGCGGCGCCGGGCCGACCGGCTGGAGCGCGCCGAGGCGCGGCTTGCCGCCATCCGGGGGATCCTGGACGATCAGGCCGACTGAGCCTGCCGCAGGATCCGGCCGGCGCCGCGGAAGTCCAGCCGCTCGCTCATCGCCTCGGCCTCGGTCCGCAACTCGTCCGGCAGGCGGGGCAGGACGGTCCGCAGCAAGTCAAAGCCGCGCATCTCGTTGGCGTCCAGCGCCGCGATGCATGCCTGCAGGATCGCGCCATCCGCGTCGGCGGGCGATGGCGCAGCGGGCGCGGGCGCCAAGGCAAGCAGCCGGTCCATCGCGGCGTCGATCCGCGCCCGGTCGACAGGGCTTTCCCCGACCACGCGGGCCAGCTCGACCGCGCCCAACTGCAAGGCGGCGCCCCGGATCAGGTGCAGCGTATCGGCCTGCGCGGCATCCGACGCCAGCCGGGCGCGCCAATCGGCGATCTCGGCCGGCAGGCGCGACAGCCAGCGCCCGGCAAGCGCGTCGTCGCAGGCCGTGGCACGGGCCAGCAGCTGCCGGTCGAGCGCGGGCATGGTCTTGTCGAGCACCCGGCCCAGGATCTCGGCCAGCGCCGCGCCGGTGATGGGCTTGGCGAGGAAATCGGCGAAACCCGCCTCGATGCAATTCCGCCGCGTCACCGCCGAGACATCCGCGCTCGAAGCGATCACCGGCAGTTCCACCCCCTTGTCGCGCAGGGCGCGCAGCAGGGCGAAGCCGTCGACCTCGGGCATGTGCAGGTCTGTGATGACGACATCGGGCGTGCTGCGCTCTAGGATCGCCAGCCCCTCGCGCGCGCCCGACGCGACGGCGACGCGGGCGCCGAGCTTGCGGAACAGGGCGTCGATCACCTCGCGGTTGATGCGGCTGTCCTCGATCAGCAGGACGGACCTTTCGCGCAGGGCCAGCGCGTGACCGGATGCTTCACCGACCGCCGTATCGCGGGTGACATGCACGATGGCCTGCAAAAGCTCGCGGTGGGTCAGCACGGCAGGCAGGGCCTCGACCCGCCCCGGCCCGGCTTGCAGTTCATATCCTGTCGCCGATTGCCGCAGCACGGGCGCCCCGTCGCCTTGCGCCAGCGGCAGCCGGTCCAGCATCCGCGACAGCCGGTCCCGCGCCGGGCCGGGGGCGATATCGAGCAGCGGCCGCGGCCCTTGGACGGTCGCGGGCGGCGCAGCGGCGGCATGCAGCGGCAGGTCGAGGGTGAAGACGCTGCCCCGGCCCGGCCGGCTACGCAGCCCCAGCGTGCCGCCCATGCCCGAACCCATGTTGCGGGCGATGGACAGACCCAGCCCGGTGCCCGAAACCTCGCGCGAGATGGTGTCGTCGGCCTGCGCGAAGGCCGAGAAGATGGTCTCGTGACTGTCGGGATCGATGCCCGCGCCGGTATCGGCCAGCAGGCATCGCAGGCGGCCGCCCCGGGCCGAGATGCGCAGCGCGATCCGGCCCCGTGGCGTGAACTTTACCGCGTTGCTGGCAAGGTTCAGCAGGATCTGCACCAGCTTCTGGCGGTCGCCGGCGACCATGTCCGGCACGCCCGGGGCGATCTCTCCGTCAAGGGTCACGGGCTTTCGGCCGATCAGGGCGCGGGTCTGGGCAATGATCTCGTCATAGACCGCGATGACGGCAAAGGGCCGCGCCTCGAAGGTCATCTGGCCGGCTTCCAGCTTGGACAGGTCCAGCACGCTGTCGATGCTGCCCAGAAGCTGGCGCGCGGCGCTTTGCATGTCGGCGACCTGCCGGCGCGAGGCGGCGGGCAGGCGCTCGGCCAGCAGCAGTTCCGACAGGCCGGTGATCGCGTTCAGCGGCGTGCGCAGCTCGTGGCTCATATTGGCGAGGAAGGCCGATTTCGCGCGCGAGGCCGCCAGGGCCTGGTTCCGGGCCACCAGCAGCTCGGCGGTGCGGGTGTCGACCTCTTCGCGCAGATGGTCGCGATAGCGTTCCATCTGGGCCACGGTGCGCGAGAAATCCTGCGCGAGGCCGCTGATCTCGTCATGCCGCCGGGCGATGCGGCGCCGGCTGCGCGGGTCCAGCACGAACCCCTTGTCATTGCGCAGGGCCTGGGCCGCGCGGCCCAAGGCGCCCAGGGGCGAGATGACCAGCTTCTGCACCAGCAGGAACAGCAGCCCCGCAAGCAACAGCGCCTGTAGAACCGAGGTCAGCACGATCCGCAGCGCCTGATGCGCGAAATCCTGGTAGAAGCTGACGAATGAGATGGTGACGTCCAGCGAGGCCATCGGCTCGCCCGTGCCGGGGATCTGCAGCCGGATCTGGCGATGGCGCGTCAGGCGCTCGGGCGCGATGAGCCAGCGCATCGGGGCCGAAAGTGTCCCGCGCAATGCCCGCGTCGCGCCCAGGCGCGGGATCTGCGCGGCGGCCAGCTGCTCGCGCGTCAGCTTCATGTCGCGGATGTGCAGCGACTGGATCAGCGGATCGTCGACCAGTCGGTCGAGGATCGCGCGCGCGGTGGTCAGGTCGACGTCCCAATAGGCGCGCTCGAGCTGAGGCGCGGCGGAATAGAGCACGCTCTCGGCATTCCCCAGCGCCGCCTCGATGCCGCGCCGCAGGTCGAGGATTGCGCTGGCTCCGCCCAGGCCGATGCCCGAGACGACGCTGACCAGCGCCCCGGCCAGAACCACGCGGCGGGCGATGCCGCCCCTGACCGGCAGCCAGCGCGTCATGGCAGGTCCGCCAGCGACTGGCGCAGGATGGCGCTGATCTGGCCCTCGTTCGTCATCGCTGTCAGCGTGCGCTGCAGAAGCTGGGCCTTGCGCATGCCCTCGGGGTCGCGCGAAAAGCCGACGAAACGCGGCTGCACGGCAAGGGCGGTGGGCAGGATGCGCAACCTGTCCTCGGCCCCGAGCTGGCGGATGGCCCACCGAAGATTGGCCTCGCCGCCCAGGACCAGGTCGACGCGCTCAAGGAGCAGCTTGCGCAGGCTGGTCGCATCGTCGAACGAGCCCTCGTGGTGGACGAACGCGGCCGAGTCGAACGCGCGCGTATAGGTGAAGCCGCGGACGACGCCGACCGAGCGGCCGCGCAGCGCATCGACGTTCGGGACATCGGCAATGTCGGAGTTGCCGCGCACGCAGAACACCAGCCGCGTCATGCGCAGCGGGCCGATCATGTGCCAGTCGCGGATGCGTTTCGGCGTCGCTGTCAGCTGGAACAGCGCGTCGGCCTCGGCCATGTCCAGCGCCAGCAACGCACGCGGCCAGGGCAGGGGGATCATCTGCATGGTGATGCCCATCCGGCGGGCGGCGGCGTTCAGGATATCGACATCGGCCCCGATGAAGCGGCCCAGCCGCCGGTAGTTGTAGGGCGGGAATTCCTGCATGCCGACGACCCGCCAGGGCGCGGGGGCACCGAACGCAAGCCGGGGCGCGGCGACGAGCCCCGCCGCGGCCAGCAGGAACCGCCGCCGCGCTTTGGGGTTCGCCCGATCTGCCGCGCCCGTCATCGTCCCCTCCTTGCCCCGGCATGCTTCATGACACGGATCGCCCGCCCGCGGGGCGGCGAAATTATTGCCCCGGCAGGGCAATAATTTGGTCTCTCACGCTTGCGGGACCAGCCCGTTATCGATGTCCGAGTCAACGGGGAGTCACGCAAATGAAAAATATTCTCACGGCAATCCTGGCCTCGACGGTGGCGCTTGCGCCGATCGCGGCGGCTGCGGAAACCTGCTCGAACGAGGGGCTGAAGCGCATCCAGCAGCGCGGCACCCTGATCGCCGGCGTCAAGGCGGATTACAAGCCCTGGGGCTATCGCGACACCAACGGCAACATCGTCGGGCTGGAAATCGACATGGCGCAGATGGTGGCCGATACCCTGGGCGTCAAGCTGGAACTGGTGCCGGTGATCGCGTCGAACCGGATGCAGTTCCTGCAGCAGGGCCAGACCGACATCATGATCGCCACCATGACCGACACCGCCGACCGGCGCGAGATCGTGGGCATCAAGGGGCCGAACTACTACGCCTCGGGCACCGCCGCCCTGACCCCCAAGGCCGTGAAGATGACCGGCTGGGAAGACCTGCGCGACAAGCCGATCTGCGGCGTGCAGGGCTCGTTCTACCTGCAGAAGATCGAACAGCGTTACGGTGCCAAGGTCTCGGCCTTCGGCAACGCCGCCGAGGCCAAGCAGGCGCTGCGCGACAAGAAATGCGTGGCCTTCGTCTATGACGACACCACCATCGGCGCCGATCTTGCGGCCGGCGGCTGGGACGATTTCGAGATCTCGCTTCCGGTCGAGGATTTCGCCCCCTGGGGCCTGGCCGTGGCCAAGCCCGAGGAGAACTGCGCGCTTGGCCAGATCATGTCGGGCCTGCAATACACCTGGCACCGCGACGGCACGCTGATCGAGCTGGAAAAGAAGTGGAACGTCAAGCCCAGCCCCTTCCTCGAGGACATGCACCAGCAGATGGCCGACCCGTTGGCGCAATAGGGCCGGTCGCCGATGCTGACGGATTTCCAGACCTATTTCCGCGACCTTGCCGCGACCTCGCCGCAATGGAACTTCATCTGGCTTTATGACGATGTGCAGAAGGGCCGGGTGCTGACCGGGCTGTGGATGACGATCAAGCTCAGCGTCTTCTGCCTGATCTTTTCCGTCCTCATCGGCATTCTGGGCGCCTGGGCGCAGGGGGCGAGAAGTCGTCTTCTGCGCGGGTTGGTGCAGGGCTATGTGCAGTTCTTCCGCAATACGCCGCCGCTGCTGCAACTGCTGTTCTTCTATTTCGCCCTGGGCCAGTTCACCCCGAAATACAGCCCGGACGGCTGGCTCGAGGTGCCGATGATCTCGAACGTGGGCTGGGCGATCATCTCGCTTTCCTTCTTCGCCGGCGCCTTCAACATCGAGATCTTCCGCGCCGGCGTCGAATCCGTTCCGAACTCGACGCGAGAGGCGGCGGAATCGCTCGGCATGACGCGGTTGCAGACCTATACCAACGTGGTGTTTCCGCTGGCGCTGCGCATCTCGATGCCCGCGCTGTCGGCCAATCTGATCAACCTGGTCAAGACGACGAACCAGGCCTTCGCGATTGCCGTGCCCGAGCTGCTCTATCAGTCGGTCTCGATCTGGAACGATTTCCCCTCTGCGCAGAAGCCGACGATGCTGATGCTGCTGGTCTGTTATCTGGGACTGGTCGGCGTGCTGTCGCTGGGCATGGGGCGTTGGGAACGCAAGCTGAGGATCCCTGGCTATGGCGCATAAATCCGGCGTGCCGATGGTGCCGGGCAACCTTCCCGTGCTCTTGCCCTTTGCCCCGCGCGGGCCGGCGCATGACGAATTCTTTCTGGTCCGCTGGCTGGGTGCCATTCCCCTGGCCTGGCTGACCGCGGCGGCGCTGCTGCTTCCGGCTGCGGTCATGGCGCAATCCGCGGTCGTGGCGGAAAGCCCGCTGGACAAGCTCTTGCGCTGGATCCCCTTCCTGTTCGTGCAGGGGTTCCTGTTCAACGTGCTGATCTCGGTCTGCGCGATGGCGATCGGGACTCTGGCGGGCGCCTTTGCCGGGCTGGGGCTGATCAGCCGCAACCGCCTGATCCGGACGGTGGTCCAGGGCTATGTCTCGTTCTTCCGCAATATCCCTTGGCTGGTCCTGCTCTTCATCGTGCTTCTGGCCGCGCCATTCCAGGTCACGGTCTTCGGGACGACCATTCCGCTGCCGAGCTGGATCAAGACGGTGATCGGCCTGGCCATCCCGGTTTCGGCCAATATCGCCGAGGTGGTGCGCGGCGCCGTGCAATCCGTGCCCACGGCGCAATGGGAGGCGGCGGAATCGCTGGGCTTCACCCGGCGCCAGACCATCTGGCAGATCATCCTGCCGCAATGCTTCAAGCGGATGCTGCCGCCCTGGATGAACTGGTATGCCATCCTGACCATGTCCACGCCGCTGTGTTCGCTGCTGGGGGTGGGAGAGATCATCAGCCTGACCCGTCAGGCCATGGAGGCCGAGGGCAACCGCCCCGAGCTGCTGCTGCCCTTCTATGGCTTCGCCCTCGTTCTGTTTCTCGTCTACTGCTACCCGATCGCCCGCCTGACCATGTGGCTCGAGCGTCGGTTCGCGGTCAAAACCTGAAAGGTGTCCCATGACGCAATGGACTGCCGAACAGCCGATCGTCAGCATCCGCGACGTTCACAAATCCTATGGCCAGGTCGAGGTCCTGCGCGGGATCAGCATGGACATCATGAAGGGCGAGGTGATCTGCATCATCGGCCCGTCCGGCTCGGGCAAATCGACGCTGATCCGCTGCATCAATGCGCTGAACGACATCCAGGCCGGCTCGATCCAGGTCGAGGGGCAAGAGGTGCATGACGCCAAGCTGGACAAGCTGGCGTTGCGCCGCAAGGTCGGCATGGTCTTCCAGCAATACAACCTGTTCCCGCACAAGACCGCGCTGCAGAACGTGATGATGGCCCCGATCAAGGTGCTGCGGGAAAATCCGGCCGAGGTCGAGGCGCGGGCCAAGGCGCTGCTGAAGAAGGTCCGGCTGGAGGGGAAAGAGAACCACTATCCCGGCGAGCTGTCCGGCGGCCAGCAGCAGCGCGTCGCCATTGCCCGTTCGCTGGCGATGCGGCCCGACGTCATGCTGTTCGACGAGGTGACGGCCGCACTCGACCCCGAGACGGTCAAGGAGGTGCTGGTGACGATCAAGGATCTTGCGGCCGATGGCATGACCTGCATCCTGGTCACGCATGAGATGGGCTTTGCCCGCGAGGTGGCAGACCACATCTACTTCACCGACCGCGGTGTGATCGTCGAACATGGCGCGCCAGCCGAGTTCTTCACCAATGCCCAGGATCCGAGGACACGCGCCTTTCTGGATCAGGTTCTCTAGGCCGGGAGGCGGCGCTTGCCGCCCCGGAATGCTGCAAAAAAAGCCGGCGCCCTTGTGGCGCCGGCTTTTTCCTTTGCGGCGGACGCGGATCGTCAGGCCATCCTGATGCCGCTGCCGCCCAGGATGCGCCGGACCGAGCCTGCCGCAGAATGGGGCGTGTAGGACCCCGTGACCCCGCCCAGCGAGCGCGAGGCGATCTCGAGGGTCCATTCCAGCCCCTCGCCGCGGATCTCGATGCGGTGCTCGTTCTCCTGCTGGCCGGGCACGGCGACGATGCGGCTGACGGTCCGGTCGAGCCCGATCCCGGCCAGCGCGATCGCGGCATGGACGTTGACGTTGCGGGGGAAGCGCTTGCAGGCCTCGCGCGCCGTGCCCTCGAAGACGAGCCCTTGGGCATCGGGGTCGAGGCCAAGGCTCTTGCCGCTTTTCGTCGTGGTGATGGTGACCGATTGCAGCAATTCGCGCCCGTCCTCCAGCCCGTCCAGCGCCAGCACGGCGCCATGCGGCACGAAGAAGCGCCGGCCGCTGGCGGCAGCCGCATCGCGGATCGCGCGCTCGACTGCCGCGTCGGCCAGCGCCGTGCCGCTGAAGGCGCAGAAATCCGAGCGCTCCAGCGCGCGGGGCGCCAGCCGCGCCACCAGTTCGGGCATGGCGGTTTCGACGATCAGGTCGACGCCGCGGGCCAGCGCCTCGCTCTCGTCGCTGATGAAGGTCGCGGGCGGCAGGTCCAGCCAGTCGGCCCGCGCCGTCTCGCGCACCAGCACGAAGTCGATGGCCACGTCACCCCGCCGCTGAAGGTCGCGGATGATCGTCTTGCCGATCGTGCCCGCCCCGATGATACCGATGCGCATCGCACCCTCCGCTTGGTTTATCGCGTCGATCATCCGGCCAGCCGCGCCGTGCGGATGTCGGGAATCACGTCCTCGATGAAGTCCAGGGCATAGCCCGACGAGGCGATGTCGAACAGCAGGTCCAGCGCGCCGCCGTCCGCGCTGCGCAGGATCACCGCGTCCATGTGCATGACGCGGGTCTGCGCCACCGCAGCCGCGGGAAACGCGGCAGGGCGGGTGTCCAGCGCCGTCAGCAGGGGCAGCGCCTGCTCGGCGGCGGGTCCGGTCAGCCGGAACCAGGCCCAGGTTTCATCCCGATAGGCGTCGAAGCCCTTGGGCCCCGGGCTCTGCCGCCAGGCATCGCGCAGCCGCCGGATCGCGCCGGGATCGCCATGCGGATCGGGCAGGATGACCGCTTCCTCGGCGCCCAGCGGCACCAGGGTCAGGCCGGGCAGGTCGAGGGTCCGGTCGATGGGGCCGGGCAGGGACAGCCCCTGTGCCGCCAGCCAGTCCGCAGTTCCCGGCCCGCGCAAGCCCATGCGCGGCAGGGCGGACAGGTCAGTCAGCCAGGATTCGCCCGATGCGGGCAGCCGATCCACGGCGGGCAGCCGTTGGGACAGCGGCCAGTGCCGGGTGGCGATGGTTGCGGTGGTCATTCAGATCTCCTGCCGGGCATTGGTCGGGTCATAGAAGGGCAGGGCCACGACGGCGGCCGAAACCTCGGTGCCGGAAAAGCCCTTGATGCGGATTTGCGCGCCGGGCACCGCCTGTTCGGGCGGCGCATAGGCCAACCCGATCCATTTGCCGACCGAGGGCGAATGGCCGAACGAGGTGACATGCCCGACGGGCTGGCCATCGTGCAGCACCAATGCGGATTCCCCGACCTCGGCGGCATTCCCGCCCTCCAGCACGAAGCCGCAAAGCTGCCGCGTCTCGCCCAGGGCGCGGCGCGCCTCGACCGCGGCCTTGCCGGTGTAGAACGGCTTCTTGCGCGACAGCGCCCAGCCCATGCCCAGTTGATCCGGCGTCGACAGTGCGTCCGTGTCCTGGCCGATGATGATATGGCCCTTTTCCAGCCGCAGGATCCGCGATGCCTCAAGGCCATAGGGCCGCAGCCCCAGGTCGGCACCCGCGGCGGCCAGCGCCTGC
The DNA here is from genome assembly GCF_030388245.1 of Paracoccus sp. TOH. Classification (NCBI taxonomy): domain Bacteria; kingdom Pseudomonadati; phylum Pseudomonadota; class Alphaproteobacteria; order Rhodobacterales; family Paracoccaceae; genus Paracoccus; species Paracoccus sp. TOH. The sequence goes on along the minus strand of NZ_CP098361.1, from coordinate 45,259 downwards.
CACATGCCGACGGCATGGGATTGCGGCAGGTGGATCTCATAGCTCAGCTCGCCCGTGAAGCCGATGCGCATGACGCGAACCGGGCTGCCTGCCAGCATCCCCTCGCGCCCGTCGAGAAAGCCGAAGGCCTCGCGCGAGAAGTCGATGTCGCCGGCCAGTCCCTGCAAGACCGCCCGCGCCTTCGGTCCGGTCAGGTTGATCGCGGCAAAGGCTGCGGTGACGTTCTGGATATCGACCTGCATGCCCCAGATCGCCTTTTGCAGCGTCATCTCGGCAAAAAGGCGATCGACCGCGCCGGTGGTGGCGGTGACGTAGAAATGCTGCTCGGACATGCGGAAGGCCACGCCGTCGTCCAGGATCGAGCCCATCTCGTTCAGGGCCAGGCAATAGCGCACCCGCCCGACCGGCTGGCCGGCATGGGCCATGGTATAGATGCGGTCGAGGAAGGCAGCCGCGTCGCGGCCCCGAAGCTCGAGCTTGCCCAGCGTCGAGACGTCGAGCATGCCCACGTCCTCGCGCACGGCACGGATCTCGCGCAGGATCGCCTCGGCGGGCGGCTCGCTGCCCGGATAGACGAAGGGCCGCCACCAGGCGCCGACCGGCATCATCCTGGCGCCCGCCTGCACGTGGCAGGGGTGCAGCGCGGTGTGGCGATAGCGTTCCGGCGTCGTATCGGCCAGCAGGCCCAGCTTTTCCGGGCCGAAGGGCGGGCGCGAGGTGGTGATGCCGACCTCGGCCAGGCTGCGGGCGGTCTTGCGCGCCACGATCCGCGCCGTCGGCAGCGCCGCGTGCCGGCCCTGCGAAGGGCCCATGCCGACGGTCGAATAGCGCTTGACCAGTTCAAGCTCGCGATAGCCGTCGGCGACGGCGTTCTCGATGTCCTTGACCTGCAGGTCCTCGTCGAAATCCACGAAATCGCGGCCCTTGGGATGCGGCTCGACCGGCGCGCTGCGGCGCCACGCGCATGCAGCGGGCACGGCGCCTTCGGGGGCGGGGGTCAGGCCAAGCGCGGCGGCCGCGCGAAGCCCTGCCGCCTCGCCGCTGGCGATGACGCCGTCCAGATCGGACAGCCCGGCCGCCGCGCCGGCCAGATGCAGATGCGCCGGCACGTCGGTGATCGAGAATCGGGTTCCGGTGTCGTCCGAGGCAAGGCGCGCCCCGGCATGAAGCGCAAGCTGGTAGCCCGGCGTATAGCCCCCCGCCACGACCAGCAGGTCGCAATCGAGCCGCTTGCGCGTGCCGGCGGCGTCCTGGACCTCGACCGACTGCAGGTGCAGCCCGCCGGGACCGGCCTTGGCCTCAGTCAGGGTGCGGCCGCGCATGACCGGCAGGCCGCGGCGCGCCAGTTCCTCGGACAGGCCGTCGCGGTCCTCGATCTCGGGGTCGACGATGGCGGCGATCCTGACGCCGGCATCGTCGAGGTCCAGCGCGGCGAGATAGCCGTCGCGGTCGCCCGCATAGACGACCGCCCGCTGGCCCGGCCGCACCGCGTAATGCCGCATCAGGCGCTGCGCGGCCGAAGACAGCATGATCCCCGGCAGATCGTTGTTGCGAAACACCAGCGGCTGCTCATGCGCGCCGGTGGCCAGCACCAGTTCGGCCGCCCGGATGCGCACCAGCCGGTCGCCGCTGATCACCGGCAGCCAGTTGTCGGCAAAGCGGCCGTTGCAGGTCGCGCCGGTCATCACCGAAACGCCCGGCAGGGCAAGGGCCCTGTCCCGCAGCGCGGACAGGTGCCGGGCGCCCAGGCCCGCGTCCGCTGCGAAGCGGGCATAGGTCAGGGCCCCGCCCAGTTCCGGCTCCTTTTCGACCAGGATCACCCCGGCCCCGGCCTCGGCCGCGCGGATCGCGGCGGCAAGCCCTGCGGGACCGCCGCCCACGACCAGCACGTCGCAATGCCGGGTTTCCTTGACATAGCGCCGGGGCGCGGCATCGGTGCTGACCGTGCCAAGCCCGGCAGAGGCGCGGATCATCGGCTCCCACAGTTTCAGCCAGCTCGACCGGCGGGGTCCGAAGAAGGTGCGATAGTAGAAGCCAACCGGCAGGAAGCGGCCAAAGCGTTCGATGATCTGTCCGCGGTCGCGGCGCAGGCTGCCCTTGACGTTCTGCGGCGTCACGGCGATGCCGTCGGACGCCAGCCGCAGGTCGGCGCGGACATTCGGCTCCTCTCCGATCTGGACCAGGGTGTTCGCGTCCTGCCCACACATGGTCAGGATGCCGCGCGGCCGGTGATACTTGAACGAGCGCGACAGCACCCATTCGCCATTCGCGGCCAGCGCGCTGGCGATGGTGTCGCCCGGATGGCCGGCGACGCGGCGGCCCTCGAAGGTGAAGGCCAGGGCGCGGCCCCGGTCGATGCGGCTTCCCCAGCCGCTGCCAAGTCTGTTCGTCATGCGACGCTCGCGATGTTGTCGGCGGCCGGTTTCAGATAGGTCCGCAGGATTTCGTCGGTGATCAGGTTGCGCTCGGCGATGAACACCGTGTTCGACGGCGTGTGCCGCCACCATTCGCGCAGCACCCCCATCGGGTTCGGCGCAAAGAACAGATGCCGGACCAGCGCGGCGGCCGTCAGCTCGGCATCGTCATGCACCGGCCCGAGCCACTGGAATTCCGAGATGTTGCGGGGCCCGTTCAGCGGGCAGGTCATGATCTTCATGGTTTCTCCTAATGCCCGGCGGCGGTCGCGCCCATTTCGTTCAGAAGCTCGAAACGCGAGAACCGTTCGAGCGAGAAGGGGGCAAGAATGTCCGGCACGCGGCCGGTGGCGATGGTCTCGGCCATGCGCTTGCCTGCAACCCCCGTCGCCTTGAACCCCCAGGTTCCCCAGCCCGCGTCCAGCCAGTAGTTCTGCAGCGGCGAGGCGCCCATGATCGGGCTGAAATCGGGGGTGATGTCGGTGATGCCCGCCCATTGCCGCAGGATCTTGATATTGTGCAGGAACGGCATCAGCTGCAGCGCCCCGGTGGCAAGCGATTCCTTCTGCGGCAGGCTCGAACGGGTCGAGGCCAGTTGATAAGGATCGGTGCCGCCGCCGATGACGATCTCTCCGCGCGAGGATTGCACCAGGTAGGTGTGCAGGTTCGACGACGACAGCAGGATGTCCAGAAACGGCTTCAGCGGCTGCGTCACCATGGCCTGCAGCGGAAAGCAGCGGATCGGCAGCGGAATGCCCGCCATCTCGGCGATGCGGCCGTTCATGCCGCCGGCGGCCTGCAACACCTGACCGGCGGCGATGGTGCCGCGATTGGTCCTGACCTCGGTGATGCGGCCGTTGGCGATGCCGAAGCCCTCGACCTCGGTGCGCTGGTGGATCTCGACGCCCTTCTCGGCCGCGCGCTTGGCATAGCCCCAGGCGACGGCGTCATGCCGCGCGGTGCCGCCATCGGCGTGCCAGAGCCCGCCCAGAACCTCGTGCTGGCCACCAAGATCCATGTTCACATGCGGGCAAAGCTCCTGCACCGTCTTGGCGTCGACCAATTCGGCCCGGATGCCGACATGATTGCCCATCTCGGCCCGCAGCCGGAAGCTGCGCATCGCCGCGTCGGAATGGGCCAGCGTCAGCTGACCGCGCTGCGAGAACATGACGTTGAAACCCAGTTCCTCGGACATGGCTTCGAACAGCGAAACCCCCTCGCGGTAGAACGCGATCGAGGGCGGCGTCAGGTAGTTCGACCTGACGGTGGTGGTGTTGCGGGCCGTGTTCCCACCCGCGAGATAGCCCTTTTCCAGGACGGCGACATTCCTGACGCCGTGATGGTTCGACAGGTAATAGGCCGCGGCAAGGCCATGCCCGCCGCCGCCGATGATCACCACGTCATAATGTTTGCGCAGATCGGGCGTGGGCGGGATGTCGCGGAACGGACGATGGCCGCGCCTCAGGCCATATTTCAGAAGTTCTATCGGCATTGGGTCATCCTGATTTCCTACCCGCAACCTCGGCCGTCAGGGGGCATCGCGCAAGAAAGCGAACTTTACCCTCAGACCCCGTTTTGTTAATAGGATCAGAAAGAATTGGATGCCTTCATGCGCGCCTTGCCGCATCTGACCTATCTGCAGGCCTTCGACGCCGCCGCCCGCCATCTCAGCTTCAGCAAGGCGGCCGAGGAACTGAACTGCACGCAATCGGCGATCAGCCAGCGCATCCGGGCGCTCGAGCAGTATCTGGGCCGGCCACTGTTCCACCGCCTGCGCAACGGGCTGGAACTCAGCGAGGTCGGCCAGGCCTATCGCCCCGGGGTGGCCGAGGCGCTGGACGTGCTCGAGGCCGCGACGCAGGGGCTTGTCGGCGCGCGCGCGCGCCGGACCGTGACGGTCTCGGCGCCGATCTCCTTCGCTTCGATCTGGCTCTCGGCCGAGATGCACCGCTTCCACGCCCTGCACCCGGATATCGAGGTGCGCGTCAACAGCACGATCTGGACCGACCCCAATGTCGAACTGGCCGATCTCAGCATCGCCGTGGTGGACGAGGTCCAGTTGCGGCCCGAACTGACCCCCCTGCGGCGCGAGCGCATGGTGCTGGTCGCGCCGGCGGGAGAACCGGGACCGGCCCAGGGCCAGCCGCTGGCGGAATGGATCAATGCGCGCCGCATGATCTATGTCCAGGGCAAGCACCAGCTTTGGGAACGCTGGGCGGATGCCAGCGGGACGGTGCTTGCGCCGCGGGTCGCACCGGTCAAGGTCGACAATGCGGCGACGGCACTCGAAATGGTAGCAGGCTCCGGCGGCATCAGCATCGTCTTCGGGACGCATTGCGATCCCTATCTCGCCGCCGGTCGGCTCAGCGCGCCGGCCGGGGCGGGACTTCCGACCTCGCTGGTGCATACCGTGGCGCTGACGCGGCCCAGCCCCTCGCCCTCCGTGCGCAAGTTTCACGCCTGGCTGGTCGCGGCGTTCGGCGCCGCCGGCATCCCGGGCTGAAATGCCACCGCCCTTGCTCACCGCCCTGCGTGATCCTGGCCGTTGCCTGCCTCCGGCGGGGGCATTTTTGCAACGGTGAAGGCGGGGGCGGAACGGGGCGGCCCGCTGGCCGCCCGGCGCGGTTCTCAGCCCATGCGCTCGGATGCGTAGCTTCCGGGCGATGCCGGGAAGACGACGGTCTTGTTGCCGTTCAGGAACACCCGGCGGTGGATATGGGCGTGGATGGCCCGCGCCAGCACCTGGCTTTCCACGTCGCGGCCCAGCGAGACATAATCCTCGGGCGATTGCGCATGGGTCACCCGGATGATGTCCTGCTCGATGATCGGGCCCTCGTCGAGGTCGGCGGTCACGTAATGGCTGGTGGCGCCGATCAGCTTCACCCCGCGCTCGAAGGCCTGCTTGTAGGGGTTGGCGCCCTTGAAGCTCGGCAGGAACGAGTGGTGGATGTTGATGATCCGCCCCGACATTTCCTTGCACATCTCGTCCGACAAGACCTGCATGTAGCGCGCCAGCACGATCAGCTCGGCCTCGGTCTCGCGCACGATGCGCATCTGCTCGGCCTCGGCCTGCGGCTTGTTCTCCTTGGTGACCTTGATGCAGTGGAAGGGCAGATCGTGGTTCACCACCACCTTCTGATAGTCCATGTGGTTCGAGATCACCGCCACGATCTCGATCGGCAAGGCGCCGATGCGCCAGCGATACAGAAGGTCGTTCAGGCAATGCCCGAAGCGGCTGACCATGATCACCACCTTCATCTTCTCGGATTCGTCGTGGATGGCGTATTGCATGGCGAAGGGCTTGGCCGGCTCGGCCAGGCCCTCGCGCAGATCCTCCAGCCCCACGCCCTCTTCCGAGACGAAGCTGACGCGCATGAAGAACTTGCCGGTTTCGGTATCGTCGAATTGCGAACTGTCGGTGATGTTGCAGCCATGCTCGGCCAGAAAGCCGGCCACGGTGGCGACGATGCCGCGGGTCGAGGGGCAGGCGACCGTCAGCGTGTATTTCTTCATCAGGCTCTCCACTGAAAAGGGCACGGGGCCCGATTTTCCTTCTTGTGCAAATCGGCGGGCATCCGGGGACACCCGGCCCTGCGCATGTCTCAGGCGGTCAGGCCCTCGGGCTCGGGCCAGCCATGGGCCCGGCAGCAGGCGGTCAGCGTGTTGGCCAGCAGGCAGGCGATGGTCATCGGCCCGACCCCGCCCGGCACCGGGGTGATGGCCCCGGCGACCTGGGCCGCGCTGTCGAAATCGACGTCGCCCACCAGCCGGGTGCGGCCGTCCTCCTCGATGCGGTTGATGCCGACGTCGATCACCGTCGCCCCCGGCTTGACCCAGTCGCCGCGGATCATCCGCGGCCGGCCGACCGCCGCGACCAGGATGTCGGCGGTGCGGCAGAGCCCGGCCAGATCCTTGGTCCGCGAATGCGCGATGGTCACCGTGCAGCTGTCGCCCAGCAAAAGCTGCGCCATCGGCTTGCCGACGATGTTCGAGCGCCCCACCACCACCGCGTTCAGCCCGGAAAGATCGCCAAGCCGGTCGCGCAACAGCATCAGGCAGCCCAAGGGCGTGCAGGGCACCATGCTTTTCTGCCCGGTCCCCAGCAGCCCGACATTCGAGATGTGGAACCCGTCCACGTCCTTTGCCGGGTCGATGGCGTTGATCACCCGCTCGGCATCCATGTGCCCGGGCAGCGGCAGCTGCACCAGGATGCCATGCACCGCCGGGTCGGCGTTCAGCCGGCCGATCAGCGCCAGAAGATCCTCTTGCGGGGTCTCGGCCGGCAGCTTGTGCTCGAAGCTCGCCATGCCGGCCTCGCGGGTCTGGATGCCCTTGTTGCGGACATAGACCTCGCTGGCCGGATCCTCGCCCACCAGCACCACCGCAAGACCGGGAACCACACCGTGCGCCGCCAGACCCGCGACCCCGGACGCAACGCGCCCGCGCAAGCCAAGCGCAAACGCCTGCCCGTCGATGAGCGTCGACGTCATCCGACGGTCTATGCCCGGTACCGCTCGACCAGTGCCGCCAGCCGCTGCACTGCTGCGACCGCGGCCACGTGGTCCTGCGAGAAGTTCAGCCTGACGCTTCCAGCGGTATGCGGGCTGAACTCGGTTCCGGGGGTGATGATGACCCCGGCCTGCAGGCGCAGCGCCTTGACGAAGCGGTCTGGCGTGATGCCGAGCTGCGGCAGCCGCGGGAAAAGGTAACTGCCGGCCTGCGGCAGGCGCGCGCTGCAGCCCTTGATTTGGGGAAACAGTCCGACCAGATCATCGCGGATCGCCTGATGCGCCTTGATCCGGTCCTCCATCCAGCCCGAGGGTTCGTCGAACCAGCCCCGCAGCACCGCCTGCGAATAGCCGGCCGCCCGCAGCGAGACGATGGCTTGCAGCCTTTCCATCCGCGCGATGATGGCGGTCGAGCCGAAGGCGACGCCCAGCCGGTAGCCGCTGAGCGATTCCGTCTTGGATGGCCCCATGATGGTGACCACGTTCTCGGCATCGACCGCGGCCGCGCGCAGGTGGGTATAGCCGACGCCCGCATAGGTCAGCCGCGAATAAAGCTGGTCGACGATGACCGTGGCGCCGTATTTCCCGGCCAGGGCGGCGATCTGCGCAATCTCGGCGGCGGAATAGACGACGCCGGCCGGGTTGTTCGGGTTCGAGAACAGGAAAACCCGTGCGCCGGCCCGAAACGCATCCTCGAGCTGGTCCAGGTCGAGGCCGGCGCGGCTTTCATCCGCATCCTCGTAGGAAAGCCGGACCGGCAGCATCTCGCCCTCGAAGAATTCGACCAGCTTGCGATTCGCGAAATAGTCCGGCTGGACGATGGCGACCTTGTCGCCGCGCGAAACCGTCGCCGCCACGGCAAGGAACAGCGCCCCCTGCGTGCCGGGCGTGATGATCAACCCGTTCTCGGCATCGACCGGGCTGCCGGTGAAGGCGGCAAGGCGCGGGGCCAGCAGCGCGCGAATGTCCATGCTGCCGCGGTATTCCGTATAGGCCTGACGTCCGCCCTGGGCCACGCCGTCCGAAAACAGCGCGAACGCCCCCGGCGTCGGCCCATGCGCATCGACATCGCCATGCGAGAAATCGACCGGACGCCCCGTGACGGCCTCGCCGAGCAGGAAGTCCGCCTCGGCCGATTGGCGCACCTCCTGTCCCGGGGCGTTATCCGTGCCAAGCCTGCTGAATTTTTCCGCGATACTCATCGGCCAATCCTTTCATGTCGATTCCGCACAAGCCTAGCAAGCGAAGACACAAAGGCAAAAACGGCTTTTCATACTTTCAAAAGATAGTATTTCCATCTTCATGGACATGCGTTTTCTGGAAAGCTTCATCATGGTCGCAGATTGCGGCTCGATCGCCGAGGCGGCGCGACGGCTGAACATGACCCCCGCAGCCCTGGCCCAACGCCTGCGGGCCCTGGAAAGCGAACTGGGTCATGTTCTGGTCAGTCGCAATGGTCGTGCCGTCCAGCCCACCGCCGAGGGGTTGGCGATCCTGGACCAGGCTCGGACTCTGGTGCAGGGGACGCGCGATCTTCGGGCGCTGGCGGCCAATGGCGTGCCGGCCGGGCAATTGCGACTGGGCGCAACCGCGACCTCGCTGACCGGCCTGATGCCGAGCATTCTGACGCGGCTCAGCGCCGAGCATCCCGCGATCGAATATTTCGTCCAGCCCGGTTCCTCGGTCGACCTGTATCACCGCGTGGTCGACGGCCAGCTCGACGCGGCGATCATCGTGCAGCCGCAATTTGCCATTCCGAAGGCGACCGACTGGCTGACCATTCGCAACGAGCCGCTGGTGTTCATCGCTTCGGAGCGCGCACCGGAACTAGAGCCGCATGCCCTGCTGCGGCAATGCCGCTTCATCCGCTATGACCGCAATCAGTGGGGCGGGCAGATCGTCGACCGCTACCTGATCGAGAACGGGCTGGTGGTGCAGGAATGGCTGGAGCTTGATGCGCTGGACGCGATCGCGGCGCATGTCGACTGCGATCTCGGCGTTTCGATCGTCCCCGACTGGGCACCGCCCTGGCCGGCCGGGCTTCGGTTGCGCAAGCTGCCACTGGAATTCCGGGACACGCGCAGGACCGGGGTGATCTGGCGTCGGTCCGGCCCTCGCGCGCCCGCGATCACCGCTTTTGTCAAGGCTTGCGCCGAGGGCATTCGCCCGCTCTAGGTATGCGCAAGTTCATTCCCTAACAGGTCGCTGAATGAGTCGGCGCGCTGGAACGTTTTCCTGTCGGATGGACCGGCGGCCTTGCGCGTCTGCCCGTTTCTACGAGAGGCATGGGCGCCGGGTGCCAGTTTTCGGCTTCATGCCGCCAGCAGCCTGGGCAGTCGGGCCAGGTTATTGGTGACCATCGTTAAGATGAAGCGGGATCGCACCCGTTCGATGCCGCGATAGACGGGCTGGGTCATGCCGCCGACGGTCTTGGCCCAGCCGAAAGCCTCCTCAATGCGCTTGCGGTGTTTCTGGGACAGGGCATGGCTCTCATGCCGGGTGGTGCGGCCGTCGACCGCTGAATGTCGCGCTCTCTGCGCGACATGCGGCGTGACGCAGGCCCGGCGCGGGTCGGTGACAAACCCGGTCGCATCATATCCTTGTCTGCCCCAAGCGTCAGCTGTCGGGTCGATTCGGGGGGGTGCCGTGGGCTCGCCGTTCAGCACAGTCGTCGGCCTCGGTCAGGCTGACCGCGTCAGGCCGTGCGTTCTATAATTGACGATAGATCCGGGCCGTATCCGCCTCGAAATGCTGCAATTCTTCGTGTCGACGGGCCTCGGACCAGCCAAGGCTGGCGGCGGCGATATGCGACAATTCCTCGGCCCGGTCGCGGCCCAGATCGGGCCCCAGCCCGTCCGGCAAACGCCGGCGGATCAAGTCCGAAAGACGCACCACATGTTCCCGCGCCGCCATCTGGCCGATGCCCTCGTCGCGGCTTTCCGGCGCCGGGATGGTCCCGGTCGGGGCGGGGCCGCGCTTGCCGAGGCGCTTCTCGACACGGCGTGCCACCTTCCGCGCCGCGTGACGATGCAGCATGATGGTCGAGCCGGTGACGGCCAGCAGGCCGGGGCGGGCGGGATCCTCGGCCACTTCGACCGGCAGGCTGGTGGTGCGGCCGTCGCGCGACGAGGTCGGCCGTACCCCGCACCAGCAATGCAGCACATCGGCGCGGGTCAGCCGCAGAGTGGGAAACAGGTTGTTGGCCTCGGCCAGGATATAGGCGATCTCGGCATCCTCGACGCGGATGTCGTCGGGATTGCCGGTGACCTCGGTCTCGGTCGGGCCGATGAAATGGAAATCGCGCCAGGGGAAGACGTAATAGGGCTCGCCCTTGCTGGAAAACGCCTCCAGGCCCTGACCGCGGAACGCCTCGGGCAGACGTACCATGACGTTGACGCCCTTGATGCCGATCACCCGGCGCCTGCCGGATTCGCCGCCGCCGCCCGGCACCCGGTCGATCCAGGGGCCGGCGGCATTCACCACCAGGCGGGCACGGACCTGCGCCCGGCCCTGCATCCCGGGGGCGCGCTCGTCCAGGGTGACAAGCCAGCCCTCGCCCTCGGGGCGGATGGCCACGACCTCGGCATAGGTGCGGATGCGGGCGCCGCGCCGCTCGGCATCCAGCGCGGTATCGATGCAGATGCGCTCGGGCCAGGCATACATGTATTCCTCGAACACGCCCACGCCGCGCAGCGGACCGCCCAGGGCGGCGGCCATGGCGCTTTCGCCAGCGGCTTTCGCAGGCGGAAGGCGGCGATAGGCCAGCGGCACCCGCCAGCCGTCCAGCGCCTCGACCAGCCGGAAGCCCAGATCGACCAGCCAGGGCGGATAGCGGTCGCCGTTGCGGAACGGGTAGTGGAAGCGGTGCTTCGTCAGATGGCCGGGCATGTCGTGCACCAGTTCCGCCCGGCAGCGCATGACCTCGCGGGTGTAAAGCAGACGGCGCAGCATGTCGGCGGGGCGGAAAGGCATCTGCCAGAGCGGATAGCGCGCCGCGAGATAGCCGAGCCCGGAATAGAGCATGCGGCTTGAGCGCGACGAGGTGCCGGCGCCGATATCGCCGCGGTCGATCAGCAGCGTGCGAAAGCCGCGGCCGGCCAGTTGCCGGGCGCTGGCGCAGCCGACCGCGCCGGCGCCGATGACGATCACCTCGTATTCCGTCCCGTCGAGCTCGGAAAGCGGCGGCCGGCTCATTCCGCATCCCCCGCGTCCCGCGTCATGTGCCGGGCCTTGTCGGTCGCCGCTTCCAGCGCCGCGACGAGGGCGCGGCTGAAACCTGCCGCCTCGGCCGCCGCGATGCCGGCGGCGGTGGTGCCCCGATAGTCGCGATAGGCGGCCAGCAGCGCCGGCGCATCGGCGATCCGGCCCTGCAGCAGCCGCGCACCGCCGACCACCGCTGCCTCGGCCGAGCGCCAGGCGATGGCTTCCGAGATGCCCTGCGCCCGCATGAACCCGGCCATTGCCACGGCCATCAGCGCCGGATAGGCGGCGCCCGAGCCGGGCAGGGCGGTCATCAGGTCGATCTGCGCCTCGTCCGGCAATTCGTCGGTGGTGCCGATGGCGGAAAGCAGCCGCCGCACCGTATCGCGGTTGGCCTCGTCCACGCCCTCGGCGGCCCAGAACGGCGAATAAGAGGCGCCGATCTCGGCCGCCGCATTCGGCATCGCCCGCACGATCCGGCCGCCGCAGCGCGCCAGCTCTGGCGCCCCGACTCCGGCCATGAAGGACAGGACCAGCCGCCCCTCGGCCCGCAGCGCCAGGCCCGGCCAGTCCTCGGGACGCACCGAAACCACCACCACGTCGCTTTGCGCCACCAGATCGGCGGCGTCCCGCGCCCAGGCGATATCGGCATGGCCGTGATAGTCGGGCCGCGGTCCGCTGCGGTTCAGCAGCACCAGATCGCCCGGCCGGGCGATGCCGCGCGACAAAAGCCCGGCACCAAGCGCCGAGCCCAGCCAGCCCGTGGCGCCAATGATGCCGATCCTCATGCAGCGGCTCCGGTGCCGGTATAGGCGTCGATGGCGTTGCGGAAGGGCAGCAGGCCCAGCAGTCTGCCATCGGGGGACTCGACGCGCATGGCCTGAAGCCCGCCGGCGGCCATCTGCTGCAGCGCATCGGCGATGGTGGCATCCGCGGCGATGCTGGCCTGGGGCAGGTTGTCGGCGCCGTGCGGGCTGACCATGACCGCGCCGACCTTCAGCACCCGGCCGCGGTCGACATGCTGGACGAAATTCGCCACGTAATCGTCGGCGGGACGCAGCACGATGTCCTGGGCCGAGCCCTGCTGGATCACGCAGCCGTCGCGCAACAGCGCGATGCGGTCGCCGATGCGCAGCGCCTCGTCGAGATCGTGGGTGATGAAGACGATGGTCTTCTTCACCTCCTGCTGCAGGTCCAGAAGCACCGTCTGCATGTCGTAGCGGATCAGCGGGTCGAGGGCCGAATAGGCCTCGTCCATCAGCAGGATCGGCGCGTCATTGGCCAAGGCCCGCGCCAGCCCCACCCGCTGCTGCATGCCGCCTGAAAGCTGGCTCGGGTAGCTTTTCTCGAAGCCCTTCAGGCCGACGCGCTCGATCCAGCGCATGGCGGTGCGATAGCGCTCGGCCTCGGAGAGGCCCTGCACCTCGAGCCCGTAGGCGGCATTGTCCAGAACGGTGCGATGCGGCAGCAGCGCGAATTTCTGGAACACCATCGCCGTCTTGTGGCGGCGGAACTCGCGCAGCGCCTCGGGCGACATGGCGACGACGTTCTGGCCCTCGATGACGATCTCGCCCGCCGTGGGCTCGATCAGCCGGTTGATGTGGCGGATCAGCGTCGACTTGCCCGAGCCGGACAGGCCCATGATGACCTGGATGCTGCCGGCCGGCACCTGGATGTTGATGTCGCGCAGGCCCAGAACATGGCCGTGGCGCGCCTGCAGCTCGGCCTTGGTCATGCCGGCGCGCACCGCCTCGACATAGGCGTCGGGATTGGGGCCGAAGATCTTGTAGAGGTTGCGGATCTCGATGCCGATGGGATCAGGCATGGCTGGCCTCGCGATGTTTCTGCAGCCGCTTGCCCCAGGCCTGGCTGACGCGGTCGAACAGGATGGCGATGCCGACGATGGCGAAGCCGTTGAACAGCCCCAGGGTGAAATACTGGTTCGAGATGGCGCGCAGCACCGGCTGGCCCAGCCCCTGCACCCCGATCATCGAGGCGATCACCACCATGGCCAGCGCCATCATGATGGTCTGGTTGATGCCCGCCATGATGGTGGGCAGCGCCAGTGGCAGCTCGGCCTTGACCAGCTTCTGCCAGGCCGAGGAGCCGAAGGCGTCGGCCGCTTCCAGCACCTCGCGGTCGACCTGACGGATGCCCAGGTTGGTCAGGCGGATCATCGGCGGCAGGGCATAGATCACCACGGCGATCAGCCCCGGCACCCGGCCGATGCCCAGCAGCATCACCACCGGGATCAGGTAGACGAAGCTCGGCATGGTCTGCATCACGTCGAGGATCGGGTTCAGCACCGACTGCACCCGTTCGGAGCGCGCCATAAGGATGCCCAGCGGCAGACCGACGGCGATCGAAAGCAGCGTCGCGGCCAGGATCATCGACACGGTCTTCATGGTGTCGTCCCACATGCCGAACATGCCGATCAGCACCAGGGTCACCACGCTGCCGATCACCACGCGCAGGCTGCGGCTGGCCCCCCAGGCCAGGGCGGCGACGATCAGCAGGATGATGGGCCAGGGCGCGTTGGTCAGCAGCCGCTCGGACCAGATCAGGAAGGACTGCAGCGGGCTGAAGAAGCCCTCGATCATGTCGCCGTAGCTGCGGGTGAAATTGCGGAAACCTTCGTCAATGACCCGCTTGAGGTCGCGAAGATGGCCGTCGTCGATCTGGGGGAATGAGGTAAACCAGGACATGGCGTTGCCGTCCGCCTCTCTTTGCTGGGAGGAAAGGGGCGGGCGGCCCGGAAACCGCCCGCACGGGTCGCGATCAGAGCGCGGCCTTGATCTTTTCCGCCGCCTCGGGCGAGACCCATTGCGTCCACATCTCCTCGTGGGTGCGCAGGAACTCGCGGGCGCCTTCCTCGCCGATGGCCTGGTTGTCGGTCATCCAGGCCATCATCTTGTTGACCGTGCCGTTGTCCCAGCTGCGCTTGGACAGATAGTCGATCACCCCCGGATCGGCCGCGTCGGCGAATTCCTTCGAGACCAGGGTGAAGACGTTGTCGACCGGGAAGGCGTTCGGCTTGGGGTCGGCGCAATCCGCGACCGAGGTGCAGCGCTTCCATTCCGCCATGTCGTTTTCCATGCCGAAATCGACCGGCACCATGTCGTACTTGCCCAGAAGCGAGGTCGGCGCCCAGTAGAAGCCCAGCCAGGGCGCCTTCTGCTCGTAGGCCTTGGCGATCGAGCCGTCGAGCCCGGCGGCCGAGCCGGTATCGACCAGGCTGAAGCCATGGCCCTCGATGTCGAAGGCTTTCGCAAGCTGGGTGGTGACGACCGTGCCGCCCCAGCCGGCCGGGCCGTTATAGACCGCGCCCTTGCCCGGATCCTCGGGGGCCGGGAACAGCTCGGGATGGGCCAGGATCTCCTCGATCTTGTTCAGGTTCGGATGTTCGTCCAGCATGTAGCGCGGGATGAACCAGCCCTGCTGGCCGCCATCCGACAGCGAGCGGGCAAGCTCGACGATCTTGCCGTCCTTGAGCCCCGACGCGACGAGCTCGGGCATCAGGTCCACCCAGGCCTCGGGGATGACCTCGGGTTCGCCCTTCTCGACCAGCGAGGTGATGCTGGGCACGGTGTCGCCGACGACGATCTCGGCGTCGCAGCCATAGCCTTCGTTGAGGATGAACTGGTCGAGGCTGGCCATCAGCTCGGCGCTCTGCCAGTTCATGCTGGCGATGGTCAGGTTGCTGCAATCGGCCGAGGCGGTGCCGGCCAGCGCCATCAGAGCCAGGGCAGAGGCGGAAAGATAGGATCGTTTCATGATGTCATTTCCCTGTCGCGACATTGATCACCGCCGCCCGGCCCGTCGCAGAAAACCGGGTGGCTGATTGGGTCAGGATGGGTCTCCTGCCGGCTTTCGTCCCGGGAAGCGGCCACGCAGGGCGGCCGCCTGCAGGGCAATTCGGATCCTGGGCAGGATCCGCCGGCGGTCGGGTGCCGCCGATGTGCCATCCTTCCAGCCGGCCCGGCGGCGGGATGCAAGGATAACGGCATTTTGTGCAAGAATCGCGCCATCGGTCGTGCAGGGGCCGGTCGGGCAGGGCGGGCGAGGGGACACGGCCCGGGGATCGTCGCGATCCTGCCCCGGATGCAGGGGATGCCGCCTGGCATGGCGCCGCTCATGACGGGGCTTTCGCCATGCTTCTGACGCGGGCGTCGAAGCGGGCGATCTCGCGCGGCTCGGCGGCCTGGCCGGTATAGATCTCGACATAGGTGGGGATGCGCGCCAGCCGCGTCTCCAGCCTCTCCTGCGCCCGCATCGAGATATAGCCGATCTGCGTCAGATAGATGGTGCGGGCGCGGACATCGGCCTCGTGCTCGGGAAGGCCCCAGTGCATCAGCATGTCGCGCAGCGCCGACAGCCGCGCCTCGTCCGCGGCCTCGATGCGCGCGGCGACGCGGGCGTCCTGCAGCGCCCAACTGCGCACCGCGAATTCCAGCCGCGCGTCGAAAGCCCCGGACAGGAAGCAGGCGAGCACGTTCAGCATCGCTTCGGCCCGCGATTCGGCATATTCGCGGGTCGCCGCGACCATCGGCTCGGTGGTCTTTTCCGCCCAGCCGTCGATCAGCGCGGTCAGCAGCGCCTCGCGGTCCGCGAAGAACCAGTAGAAGCTGGTGCGCGACAGGTTCAGCTGCCGGGCCAGGGGCAGGATCTTCACCGCGTCGACGCCGCTGTCGATCAGCGCCTGGTAGCCAGCTTCCAGCCAGCCCTCGCGCGAGCCGCGCCATCCGGTCTCGGGAACAACAGGGTTTTCCATGACTTCTGCATAGCCGCCGCAACGATTCGCCTCAAGCAAAATGTCCATGAGTGCATACCAAAGGATCACTCATGATTTTTTAATTGACACAAGTGAACATTTCATTGCCTTCTTGGGGCAACGACTCCCACCCCTCACAGGCAGAGCCATGTCGAACGATCCCCTTTTGCAGCCCTATCAGCTGAAGCACCTGACGCTCCGCAACCGGATCATGATCACCAGCCACGAGCCGGCCTATCCCGAGGACGGCATGCCCAAGGACCGCTACCGCGCCTATCACGTCGAGCGCGCCAAGGCCGGGGTGGCGCTGACCATGACGGCGGGCTCGGCCTCGGTCTCGCGCGACAGCCCGCCGGTCTTCAACAACATTCTGGCCTGGAAGGACGAGGTGGTCGGCTGGATGAAGCAGCTGACCGACGAATGCCACGACCATGGCTGCGCGGTGATGATCCAGCTGACCCACCTGGGCCGCCGCACCCGCTGGGACAAGGCCGACTGGCTGCCCGTCGTCTCGCCCAGCCACGAACGCGAGGCGGCGCACCGCTCCTTTCCGAAGAAGATGGAAGACTGGGATATCGACCGCATCATCGGCGACTATGTCGATGCGGCCGAACGCATGAAGGCGGCGGGGCTCGACGGGCTGGAGCTGCAAGCCTACGGCCACCTGATGGACCAGTTCTGGTCGCCGCTGACCAATGACCTCGACGGCCCCTATGGCGGCAGCCTCGACAACCGGCTGCGCTTCACCTTCGACATTCTGCGCGGCATCCGCGAACGCTGCGGCGAGAATTTCATCCTGGGCGTGCGCTATACCGGCGACGAGGATCTGCCGGGCGGGCTGACCGCCGAGGAGGGTCTGGCGATCTCGCAAAAGCTCAAGGACAGCGGACTGGTCGACTTCCTGAACGTGGTCAAGGGCCATATCGACACCGATGCCGGGCTGACCGATGTGATCCCGGTGCAGGGGATGCGCAACGCCCCGCATCTGGAATTCGCCGGCCAGATCAGGAAGGCTACGGGCTTTCCGACCTTCCACGCCGCCAAGATCCCCGACGTGCCGACCGCGCGCCACGCCATCGCGGCGGGACTGCTGGACATGGTCGGCATGACGCGGGCGCATATGGCCGACCCGCATCTGGTCCGCAAGGTCGTCGAGGGGCGCGAGGACGACATCCGTCCCTGCGTCGGCGCGAACTACTGCCTCGACCGCATCTATCAGGGCGGCATGGCCTTCTGCCTGCACAATGCCGCCACCGGCCGCGAAGAGACCATGCCGCAGACCATCCCGCCCGCCCCGGCGAAACAGCGCATCACCATCGTCGGCGCCGGTCCCGCCGGCATGGAGGCCGCCCGCGTCGCCGCCGAGCGCGGCCATGACGTCACGGTCTTCGAGGCCGCCGACCAGCCCGGCGGCCAGATCCGCCTGACCGCCCTGGACGAACGCCGGCGCGAGATGATCTCGATCATCGCCTGGCGCATGGCGCAATGCGAGAAGCACGGCGTGACGTTCAACTTCAACACCTTCGCCGATGCGGCCGACGTGCTGGCCACCGATCCCGACGCGGTGATCGTCGCCACTGGCGGTCTGCCGCATGTCGAGGTTCTGGAACAGGGCAACGAACTGGTTGCCTCGGCCTGGGATATCCTGTCGGGCGACGTGAAGCCGGGCCAGAACGTGCTGATCTTCGACGATGCCGGCGATCACGCGGGGCTGCAGGCCGCCGACCTGATCTCGGCCGCCGGCGCCAGGGTCGAGATCGTCACCCCCGACCGCAGCTTCTCGCCCGAGGTGATGGCGATGAACTTGGTGCCCTATATGCGTAACCTGCAAAAGCGCGACACCACCTTCACCGTGACCTGGCGGCTCAGGTCGGTGACGAGCGAGGGCAACCAGCTGCGCGCCACGCTCGGCAGCGATTACGGCGCCTTCACCCGCGAGCGCATCGTGGACCAGGTGGTGGTCAACCATGGCACCCGGCCGCTGGACGAGCTGTATTTCGCGTTGAAGCCGCTGTCCTCGAACCTGGGCGAGGTGGATTACGAGGCGCTGACCGCCGGCGGGCCGCAAGAGGTCCGCAAGAACCCCGAGGGCAGGTTCCGCCTCTACCGCATCGGCGATGCGGTGGCCGCCCGCAATACCCATGCCGCGATCTACGACGCGCTGCGGCTGGTCAAAGATTTGTAACGCATCCCGGCACGCGGCGAGAACCCGCGCGCCGGCCGGATCCGAAAGGTGAACCCAAATGCCGCGACCGCAACCCTTGCAGGATTTCCTCGATGTCGCCTTGCCCGCCATGCGGGCGCGGGCCCATGATGGCAACTCCCCGGCCTCGCTTCAGGCCATATCGGAGGCGGTGCTTGCGGTGGGGCAAACGGGCGCCGGGCCGGCAAGCCTGCCGGTGGTGGATGCGCTGCTCGACCGGGCGCTGGCGCGCGAGATGGACTATGGGGATCTGGCCGAGCTCCTGCAGGCGGTGCGTGCCCTGGCGCCGCTGCTGTGCTGGCGCCGCCGGACCGGCGATGCCGGCGCCAGCGCGAATTTCGCCGAAAACCATGCCAATGCCATGCTGCTGGGCCCCGGCGGCATCGAGGAGCGCCGCGACCTCTGGATCGGCCTCAGCCTGATCGCGCCGCAGATCCGCTATCCCGACCACCAGCACGCGCCCGAGGAAACCTATCTGGTCCTGTCGCCCGGCAGCTTCCGCAAACCCGGCCGCGACTGGTTCCAGCCCGGCATCGGCGGCAGCTTCTTCGTGCCCCCGAACGCGGTCCACGCCATGCGCGCCGAGGAGGAACCGCTGTTTGCCCTCTGGGCGTTGCGGGTCTGATCCTCACCGTTTTCCAAATACCCCGGGGGTGTGGGGGCAGAGCCCCCTCCGCCCGCACAAGCGACCGGCAACCGGGCGGCAAGGCTTGGCCCGGCGCTATCCTGATCTGCCCTTGCTCAGCGCGAAACCGCCAAGCTTCTGTCGCTGCGCCGCCGCACCGACCTCCCGATCATCGTACAGCTGATGCCGCGGAAAGCGTTGGCTGAAGATCTCGAAGAATGACCGCCTGACCCAGACTGGCGGCATTGCGACATCTGCCTGGCGGCCGGCTATGCCGTCAGCCTGCAGGAAACCACTGCCAAAGCCATGTCCGCGCCCGGATATGCCCGGGCTCGGCGCCACCCCGCGGCTCGACGACATGCTGCTCGACGTGCTGAGCGAGCCCATCGCGACCTGTCGGCGCCGATGGGCCGGGCGCGAGATCGGGGCACCGCTCCGCAGTCTGCCGTTGCAGGAATCCCTTGACAGAATCGATGCAGGGCAGCAGATATCGAATATCGTATACGAATATACGAGTCATAACGAACGGCCGGCCTGCCAAGACCAACCGTTTCACCCAGCGGGGCAGGCATGACGCGGCACGCTGCCCTGAAACAACGCCGCAAACAGGGAGGGAAGAATGCCAAGACTGCTCGCTTCGACGGTCTTTGCCGCCGGGCTTTTCGGCGGCGCCTGCTTGGCCACCGCGCAGGATTGCGGCAATGTCACGCTGGCGCTGCATAACGTGCAAAGCGCCGAGCTGCTGACCTACGTCGACAAGTTCATCCTCGAGAACGGCTACGGCTGCAGCACCGAGACCGTTCCCGGCGATACCGTGCCCTCGACCACCTCGATGGTCGAGAAAGGCTCGCCCGACATTTCCTCGGAAACCTGGGTGGATCTGCTGCCCGAGATCGTGCCGCGCGGGCTCGAGGACGGCAAGATCGTCTATGGCGCGCCGGCGCTGCCGGACGGCGGCATCCAAGGCTGGTGGATCCCGAAATACCTGGCCGACGCGCATCCCGAGATCAAGACCGTCGAGGATGCCCTGGCACATCCCGAGCTTTTCCCTGACCCGGAAGACCCCGGCCGCGGCGTGATTTTCAACGGCGCCGAAGGCTGGGGCGCCACGGTGGTCACGGCACAGCTTTTCAAGGCCTATGAAGGGGAACAGAAGGGGTTCAACCTGATGCGCCCCGGATCGGCCGCCGGACTGGACGGCGCGATCGCCCGGGCCTATGAGCGGCAGGAAGGCTTCATCACCTATTACTGGGCGCCGACCGCGCTTCTGGGCAAATACCAGCTGGTGCTGCTGAAACCGGCGGTCAAGCACGATCCGGTCGAATGGAAACGCTGCATCACCGATCTGGATTGCGCCGATCCCAAGGTCACCGGCTGGCCCATCGACACGGTGATGACAGTGCTGACCAAGGATTTCGCCGACCGGGCCAGCCCCGCGATCCTGGACTATTTCAACACCCGCGGCTGGAGCAATGACACCGTGGCCAGGCTGATGGCCTGGCAGGGCGACAACCAGGCCATGGGCGAGGAAGGCGCCATCCATTTCCTTGAGGAGAACAAGGATATCTGGACCAAATGGCTGCCCGCCGAGGTGGCCGCGAAGGTCGAGGCCGCCCTCTAGATCGGTCGCCGGCGGCTGGACAGGCCGGCACGGCTGACGCACCCTGCGCTTCGCCCGATCCCTGGCGGGCGAAGCATCGACCCTTCCCCCAATCTTCGCCTCAGGAGAAACCCGTATGGCGTTCAAGCGAATGATCCATGCCGTCGATACCCATGCCGGAACGCCGATGCGGGTGATCACCGGCGGCGTTCCGCATATTCCCGGCGGCTCGGTCTACGAGAAGATGAAATGGCTGGAAGCCAATGACGACCAGCTGCGCAAGCTGATGCTGCGCGAGCCGCGCGGCTATGCGGCGCATTGCTGCAACATCATCGTGCCGCCCTCGCATCCCGAGGCCGATGCCGGCTATGTGATCATGGAGCAGGTCGAATATCCGGTCATGTCCGGCGGCAACACCATCTCGGTCGCCACGGTCCTGCTGGAGATGGGGTTGCTGCCCATGCAGGAACCGGTCACCGAACTGGTGCTCGAGGCGCCGGCGGGGCTGATCCGGATCCGCGCCGAATGCCGCAACGGCAAGGTCAAAAGCGTGACCTTCCGCAACGTGCCGGCTTTCGCCACCCATCTGGATGCCGAGATCGAGGTGCCGCATCTGGGCCGCGTCCGCGTCGATATCGGCTGGGGCGGCATGTTCTATGCCATCGCCGATGTCCGGCAATTCCCGGGCCTGCAGCTGATCCCCGAGCATGGCCGGGAAATCGCCCGCATCTCCTCGATGATCCGGCAGGCGGCGATCGAGCAATTGGCGGTCGAGCATCCCGATTATCCGGGCGTGGGCATCACCATCTCGCAACTGTCCGGGCCGACCGACGACCCGCAGGCGGACTGGAAGAACGCGGTCACCATGGCCTCGGGCGAATTTTCCTGGGACAATCCGGCGACCTGGACCGGGGCGCTGGATCGCTGCCCCTGTGGCACCGGCACCTGCGCCAAGATGGCGGTGCTGCATGCCAAGGGCGAGCTGCCGCTGGGCCAGAGCTTCCGGCACCAGAGCATTCTTGGCAATGTCTATACCGGGCGGCTGATCGAGGAGACCGAGATCGCCGGCCGCCGCGCCGTGGTGCCGGAAATCTCGGGCACCAGCTGGATCCATGGGCTGAACACGCTGGTGCTGGACCATGACGATCCGTTCCCGGAAGGCTTCACCGTCGGCGATACCTGGGCGTGACGCCGTTCCGGCGCCGACCGTTCGGTCGCGGGTGTCCCGTCGGGCCGGGGTCGGCCCCGGCCCGTATGAGGAAACCGCGCGGCGGCCCCGCCAGCCCCCGCCGGCCCCCGCCGCTCGCTGCGACGGGTCTGACGGCGCGGCGACCGCTCAGCGCGCCAGAAGCTCGTCGGTGCCGACGACCTCGCCATAAAGGAAGGCCAGCCCGGCCATGAAGGCGGCATGGACCTGCGCGGCGGGGGTGGTCACGCCGTTGAACTCCAGATCGCGGGTGGCGCAGGCGTCGTGGACGGTCACCGTCCGGTAGCCCAGGTCGTTGGCAGCCCGGGTGGTGGCATCCACGCACATATGGCTCATGGCGCCGACCACCACCACCTCCTCGACGCCCTGTTGCGTCAGAAGCGCGTCCAGCCCGGTCTCGCGGAAGGAATTGGCGAAGTTCTTGGTGATCACCGGCTCATCGGCCTGGGGCAGGACGGCTTCGTTGATCTGCGCGCCGTCGCTGCCCGGCACGAAGATCGGCCCGCCCGGCATCTCGTGGCGGATGTTCACCACCAGATCGCCGTTTTCGCGGCCATGACGGATGACCCGGGCGGCATTGGCGGCCGCGGCCTCGATCCCGACCAGAGAGAAATTGCCCCTGGGCCAGTATTCGTTCTGCAAATCGACGACAAGAATGGCGCGCTTCGACATGGTCTGTCCTTTCGGTGCTTGTTGCCCCGGCAGCATGGCGTTGGGCGTCCGGTTCCGGCTACTGTCGAAACCGACAGAATCAGGGGTGATCCGGACAATGGCCCAGGCAAGGATCGGCATCCTGCTTTATCCCGGCATGCAGCTTTCGGCGGTGCTGGGGTTGACCGACCTGTTCGGGATCGCCGCCCGCTCGGCGCGGCAGGGCGAGGGCCTGCGCGTGCTGCACCTGCGCGCCGAAGGGGCCGCCGCGCCGCAACCGGTCTTCGACAGCGACCCGCAGCAGGCGCAGGAGGCGCGCTGCGACGTGCTGATCCTGCCACCCTCGCTGGAGCCGCCGATCGGCGCCGAGACCGCCGCGCCGCTGGCCGGCTGGCTGCGCGAGTGCCATGCCGGGGGCACGGTGCTGGCCTCGGTCTGCGCCGGCGCCTTCCTGCTGGCCGAGACCGGGCTGCTGGACGGCCGCGCCGTGACCACGCATTGGACCTATGCGCAGGTTTTGCAGGACCGTTTCCCGCGGGTGCGGGTGGACAGCGACCGGCTGATCATCGACGGCGGCGACATCGTTTCGGCCGGCGGGCTGATGTCCTGGACCGACCTGGGCCTGAAGCTGGTCGACCGCTTCCTGGGGCCGGTGGCGATGACCGAAACCGCGCGGATGCTGCTGGTCGATCTGCCGGGGCGCGAGCAGCGCTATTACAGCGGTTTCGTGCCGCGGCTGAGCCACGGCGATGCCGCGATCCTGAAGGCGCAGCATTTCCTGCAGGCGCAAGAGGGCCGCGAGACGCGGCTTTCCGTCCTGGCCGGGCAGGCGGGGCTGGAGGAGCGCACCTTCCTGCGCCGTTTCCAGAAGGCGACCGGGCTGACGACGACCGATTACGCCCAACGGCTGCGGGTGGCGAAGGCGCAGGAACTGCTGCAATTCGGCCAGCAACCGGTCGAGCGCATCGCCTGGGAGGTCGGCTATTCCGACCCCGGCGCCTTTCGCAAGGTGTTCCTGCGCATCGTCGGCCTGCCGCCGGGCGAATATCGGCAGCGCTTCCACGCCTGAGCCGGCGGACCGCCACCCCGCGCCTCTAAAGGATGGTCGCCAGTCCGCGTTTCCTTGGCTCTGGCTCGCTTTCCAGGATGGCAGCGGGCGCGGCGCTGCTGGCATAGACCCGGGCCGCATTGCCCAGCAGCGAGCCGGCGATCAGCCAAGTGATCGGCGTCAGCGTGGCATTGGGGATCAGGTCGATGACGTTCATCGCCACCGCCACCGCCATGGCGCCCAGCAGCGCATATTCCGAAACGGGGCCGGATCGGTGTTTCGACATCGCGCGATACAGCAGGAAGACCGGCGCCGCCAGCAGCAGGAAGACCGCCAGATAACCGAGCATGCCGCGCGAACCCAGATAGATCACCCACAGCCCGTCCGGAATCGCCATCAGATCGCCGTCATAGGGATCGACGATCAGCGAGCGCCCCGAGCCGCCCCAGCCCAGCAGCGGCTTTTCCATGGCGCGCTCCAGCAGCCGCTCCTCGTTCATCAGGCGGAACTCGAGCGAGCGGGCGCGCTCGGGCGAGGCGCTCATCGCCAGGTCGACGATGCCCTGCAGCGGCATGAAGGGCGATGAGCGCAGCACCGGGTAAAGCGTCGCCACCGAAACCGCGACCGCCGCGACCAGCACCACCCGCCGGGGCGAGTAGAGCGCGATCAGCGGGATGAAGATGGCCGAAAGGATCAGCGCCCCGGCGGATTTGCAGATGAACAGCGCAAAGGCCAGGTAGCCGACGATCAGCTTTGCGCGCCGCGTCCTTTCCGACCGGGCCAGCCCGACGGCGAAGGCGAAGGCGACGGCGGTGATCGAGGCCACCCAGAGCGGATGCTCCAGGAAGACGATCGGCCGGTAGCCGCCATAGCGGATGGTCTGGATGAAATCGTGCTGGAAATAGCCGTAGACCCAGACGTTAATCTGCGGGCTCATGCGGATCTCGATCAGCATGGGGATGGAATACCACAGCATCGCCAGCACGATATAGCGGCAGAGCAGTCGCGCCCCCCGGAAATCGTGCAGATAGCGATAGCCGAGCAGCAGCGGCAGGACCTGGAAAAAGGCCCGGAACATCTCTTTCACGCCGCTGGCGACGGTCAGGCCGGGCCGGAAGGTGTTCCCTTCGATCAGGACATCGCCATTGAGCAGGTCGGTCAACAGCGGCGTGAAGATGAAGATCGCCAGCAGCGTCTTGATCAGCGGGCCCATCGACGGGGCTTCGGGAAATGGATCGCTGCCCTGCCGGCTGGCCAGCAGGATCGCCGCCACCACGGTCGGCGTGGTGTGCTTGTCGAAGCCGGGAATCCCGGGAATGAAGAAGGTGATCAGCGGCGGCAGGACCAGATAGCCGGCCACCAGCGACAGGATCAGCGCCTGTTGCCGGTCGTATCGGGTGAACATCCACATCATCACGACGGGCCATATCAGCAGCACGAAGACGGCCATGCTACCGATCCGTCCTGACCCGGGGTGATGCGCGCACGGGGAGGGGCTCCAGTTTCGATGCGGGACGCGGTGACTCGAGTTCTAGTCCATAATCGCCGGATTGCAACGTGCGCTTGCGGGGCTTTTTAGCGGCAAGCGCCCAGCCCGTCCCGGCCATACCTGCCGCAAGGGACAGGTCGCGCCGCCGGCAGATCGCTTGAACCTGGCGGGGGGCCGGCATAATCTGGCCCTGCTTTCCCGCGGACCGAGTGGGGATATGCATGAGGCCCATCGTTTCCAATGATCTTGTTGCGCGTATGAACCACTGGACCCTGATCGTTACCGCCGCCGGCGCGAATGTGGCGCTGAACCTGTTGCTGAAGAAGGGCGGCCAGCATCTCGACACCAGCAATGTCGGTGCGCTGGTGCTGTCGATCCTCGGCTCGACCTGGATGTGGATGGCGGTGATCAGCGCCGGCCTGCTGCTGACCGCCTTCGTGGCGGCGATCCGGCTTTATTCGCTGAGCCTGACCTATACCGCCGTCACTGCCCTGGCCATGGTGTCGCTGACGGTGATTGACGCCCTGATCCAGCAGGAGACGATCGGCGTCGGCCGGTCGCTGGGGCTGGGTCTGATCGTTTCGGGCCTGCTGGTCACCGCCTTCGCCACCTCCTCGGCCTGAGAAGGCGGGCGGCGCGTTCAGCGCGCCGCCAGGATGAAGATCCCCAGCATCACCGCGCCGCAGACCAGTCCCACCCGGTCGCGGAAGGTGAAGACGATCGGGTCGTCGGTCATGTGGCCGCGCCGGGTCAGCAGCTGCATGCGGCCCAGCCAGAAGAACAGCACCGGGCAGATCAGCAGCAGCAGGTCCGGGGCATCGAAATGCTCCTGCACCTCGGGATCCTGCGAATAAAGCGCGAAGACCAGCACCGCCGCCTGGGCCGCGCCGATGGACATGGCCTGCAGGATCGGCAGGTCGCCCACCATCATGTTGCGCCCCGCCGTCCTTTCCGAGCCGCGCAGCAGCATGTCCTCGAGTTCCGCCTGGCGCTTGATCGTGGCGAGCGCGAAGAACAGGAACATCGAAAACACCAGCAGCCACGGTGACAGCACGATCCCGGTCGCCGCGCTGCCGGCGACGATCCGCAGCGTATAAAGCGCGGCCAAAGCCAGCACGTCGACCATCATCTTGCGCTTGAGCGAGAAGGAATAGGCCGAGGTCGCCACCAGATAGACCATCAGCGTCCAGAAGAACGGCCCCGGCAGCCACAGCAGCGCCGCCAGCGCCGCGACGGCCAGCAGCCCGCCGGCCAGAAACAGGCCGTTCTTGACGCTGGCCGTGCCGGCGGCGAAGGGCCGGAAGCGCTTTCTGGGATGCTGGCGGTCCGAGGGCAGGTCCACCAGGTCGTTGATGATGTAGATCGCCGATGCGGCAAGGGAAAAGCACAGCATGCCCAGCAGCGCTGCCGGCAGATGGGTCAGGTCGTGCGCGGTCAGGACCGGCAGCAGGACCAGGACGTTCTTGGCCCATTGATGCGGTCGGCAGGCGCGCAGCAGGGCGGGCAGCTCCGAGGCGCTGTCGCCCACGGTCTGCAGCGCCGTGCCCTGTGCCCGCGCCCTTTTCCGGATGCCGGGCGCCACGCGGATGCCATAGGCCTGCCGCGCTGCCGCCCAGACCGGCAGGTCGGCGGCGCTGTCGCCGATGTAGTCGAACCCCCCGGCGCCGAAGCGGCCGACCAGATAATCCGCCTTGGCCTGACCGGACAGATTGCCCGCGACCCCGGGCGAGCCGGTGCCCACCGCGTCGTCGAACAGGCCCAGATGCGCGGCGACCGCGGCGACCTGGCGCTGGTCCGAGGCCGAGATCAGCGCCACGGGGCGACGCTCGGCGCGGGCGGCCGCGATCAGCGCCAGCACCTCGTCGTCATAGGGCAGCAGGGCGGGATCCACGGTTCTTCGCCCGGCCAGTTCCTGCTTGAATCCTGTCTTGCCCGAGGCCAGCCAGGCGGGCAGGCCAAGCATGGCCGCCGGGCTGGAGGCCAGCAGCCCGACCAGCGCCTCGTGCATGGTGTCGGACCGGCACAAGGTCCGGTCAAGGTCGACGATCAGCGGAACGGCGGCGGCCTGGGCGGCGTGGGGTTCCTGGACCCCCGGCGGGAAAGCCTGCGCATCTAGGGCGGACATGGGTGACAATCCATTTCTGTTCAAAGGTCTGAACGCGCCGCAGCGCGGATCGGTGCCGGCGAAAGGCGCCGGAGGGGCAGGGCGGCGAGGCGGAGCCCCGCGCTCAAGGCGCCGCCTCAAGCCGCCGGTCCCGCTGGGGCACCCGGCAGACGACCAGGTAGAGCGTCAGCAGGGCGCCAAGCGCCACCTCGCGCGAGCGGGCGAATTGCGCCAGGTCGAGGCTTTCCCAGATCCGCTGCGGGAAATAGATCACGAAGACCGTCAGGATGATCGCCGCCATGACCTGCGGCTTGCCGCGGGCGGCGATCAGCAGCGGGAAGGCCATCACCGCCAGCGGCGCCAGGTCATAGTCATGCGCGTAGACGAAAAGCACCGACAGGGCCAGCAACGGCCCGATCAGCCAGACGCCCTGGTAGTGCCTGCGGAAAACGTAAAGCAGCACCGTGCCGACCAGCGCCACCGGCAGGGTCGAGGGGATCAGCACGTCCTGCGTCGCCAGAAGACTGCGCAGCCCGAACACATGCTTGAAGGCCAGGGCGTTGTAGACGCCGTCCTTGTAATCCATCAGCGACCGCACCCAGGCCAGCCACGAGCCATCAAGCCCGTTCACCCAGAGCGGCCAGCCGGACATCGCCACCACGGTCAGCGCGGAGGCGGCGACGAGCTGCCAGCGCCGGTCCAGCAGGAACCAGAAACCGACCAGAAAGACCAGCTGCGGCTTGATGGCGCTGATGCCCAGCAGAATGCCGGCCAGCAGGTCGAGCCGCCGGCTGGCAAGCAACCAGCTGCCCAGCAGGAAGGCGGCGGAAAACAGCGTCGTCTGTCCCATCCAGACCACATGGGCGGTGAACGGGTTGCCGATGATCACCGCCCAGGTGACGATCTCGGCCGCCCGGATCTCCTGCTCGGGGACGCCCGGCGGGTCGAGACGGATGGCATGGTGCACAAAGGCCAGGATGCCCAGGATCGAGGCCAGGTTGATCGAACCGATGATGATCTGCGCCAGCCTGATCGAGCCGACCGAGAGCGACAGCGAGAAGGGCGCGGAATTCGGCGGATAGGCATAGCTGACCGACTGGATGCTCACCATGGAATCCATCTGGCCCTTGAAGGCGACCGGGTCATAGGGTGTCGCCCCGGTCTCCCACATTTCGCCGGAGACGTAGAAATACAGCGCGTCAAAGGAAAAGCTGCTCGTCCCGCGTGCCAGGCCGACATAGCCGAACAGCAACAGGGCGACGATTCCCAGCAGAAGCATCGCCAAGGGGATGGGATGCGACAATCTGAACGAAGACGTCCCGCCGGAAATATGCACTTGTCACCTCACTACCGTACCAACGAGCTACCCGATTCGCAGGATATCTCCAGCGCATCTTTGGCATTTTTGCCGGCGCCGGTCATCTTGTCTAACGGGGCAGATTGTCGGCCATCGGCGGATTCCATGCGGTTGCGCAACGGCGATGTTTCAGGGACACGCTTTCCGCGCCTGCCGGCATCGGAACGGGGCCGGGGTCTTCGATAGGCATGGTTCGCCATGAACCGGCACGAAACTGGAAAACGCCGGGCGCCGACATCGGGCGCCCGGCGATATGCTTGATGTCGCCTGCCGCTCAGACGAAGTCGAACACGTCCGACAGCAGGACGGTGTCGCCGCCGCCCAGGTTCAGCAGCGTGCCGTCGGCGGTCTCGCGCGCCGTGTAGTTGCGCCCGCCCATATTGAGAACGTCGAGGTCGGAATCGAAGCCGAAGACGGTGTCATGGCCATCGCCGGCGCGGAAGATCAGCACGTCGCGGTCGTCGTCGCCATATTCGGCCTCGCCGATCCAGAGTTGGTCATTGCCGTCGCCGCCAGTCACGGTGTCGCGGCCCTCGTCCGCCACCAGCGTATCGTTGCCGCGGCTGCCGACCATCACGTCATGGCCCCAGCGGGTGTTGAAGTTGAACCCGGCGCCGTTCGCCGCGACCGCAGCATTGGCGCCGTTGACGGTATCGTTGCCGGCATGGGTCCAGCCCAGCTCGAACCCGAAGAAACGCAGCGAGGAGGGGCCGCCGATATCGGTCTGGGCGCGGCCATTGAAGCTGCTGTCGGCGCCGACCGCGGTGATCGTGACGCCGATGCCACCGATGCCGACGGCCTCGTTACGCGCCGAAACATCGCCGTTCTTGATCCAGACGTTGATCAGATCGTTGCCCGCCCCGCCATAGATCGTGTCATGGCCGGGATTGTGGGTGTTGTTGCCCGAGCCCCAGCGGATGTTCTCGCCGCCGGCGCCGCCATAGATCAGGTCGTTTCCGGTGCTGGAATGGATGAAATCGTCGCCGGCGCCGGCCCGGATCGTGTCATTGCCGGCGCCGCCGTCGATGACGTCGTTGAACCGCGAGGCGATGATATCATCATGGCCGCCGCGCGAGAAGATGGTCAAGCCGTGCTGCGGCGTGCCGCCATGCGGGGCATTCAGCACCGCCGCGCCGCCGCGGATCACGTCATTGCCCATCGTGCCGAAAAAGCGCTCGATCCCGGTGAAGTGCAGGGTGCTGCCGCCGATCTGCGCCGTTCCCGCCTCGGTCGAGGAGAAATGCACCCTGGCGCCCTGGGTTCCTTCCAGGATCATCCGGTCGCCGCCGGGATTGCCGGGCGAATAGGGGTTCGGGTCGAACTTGTCCGCGGTATCGCCGCCGTGGATGGTGTCGTTGCCCCGGCCGTTCTTCCAGTAGAAGAGATCGGCGCCGTCCAGGCCCCAGAGCACGTCGTTCCCGACGGTGCCCCGCATTGCGTTGTCAAGATTCGATCCTCGGATCACTGCCATGTCAAACTCCTGGCAAGTTGGTTTTGCGAGGGCTGTGTATAGCGACAATATTTGTCTAAATCGTTACCGAAACGGGGCGCCGTCGAACGCCCGGCGAAAACTCGCGACTTGTCCTGGGATTCACGGCGGGACCTCGCCATCTCTCAAGAAACGTAAAGGTTTTCTGTAGGAATTGCTCTCCGATTGGTGGCTGTCTCTGCCGAAGGGGTCCGGCCGTGATTTGACGATTTCAACCAATTGAAGATCGGCGTTATTCGAGTTCCCGTCAAGCGAGAGCGGATGCCCGGCTTTTGCATGGGCTGATGCCGACATCCGGAGCCTGCACGGCAGGGGATTCTCTCCGCGTTTGTGCGGGTTCAACGCGCACCGTGCCAGTCTGCGCTGACACAGCATGATCCGGGCGGGCGGTCGGATCATGCGGGAAGCAGGGATGGGGATGTCAGTTTGAGCCCCTAAGCCGAACCCGGTGAAGCCGGCCTTTGGCGCCGCCGCCTCGAACTGGTGCGGATCGTGCCCGGCCATGCGGATGTCGAAGGCCCGGGCCGCAAGGTGCATGGAGCCTGCCGCGCCGCCGACGCGCTTGTTATAGCCCGGGCTGCGGAAGGCCGAGTTCACCACCAGCGGGGCGCCCAGTCGGTCGCGCAGGCGCTGGAGCTTGTCCACGGTCGGGGGGAGGATCAGAATCGAGCCGTCCTTGCAGGCCGGTTCCTCGGGCCGGAAATTCGGCCAGCACCAGCCGGCGCGCGGGAACTCGGCCAGCGGCACGGCCGAGGTTGGGAAAGCCGATGCGCTTATTTCCGCCCGCCGCGCTTGAAGCGGTGCTGCTGGCCGCGCCCTTCATCCTGTGCTTCATGATCTGCTTGCAATGCATTGCAAAACAAGTGTTTCTTATCTTTAGCCCGAGCGTTCCGCCTTGGTATCGGACCGGCATGGGCGCGGCTCTGGCATGGGCCATCAAGCGGCCGAAGTGGTGCGACTGGTCATGCAAAAAACGCGAATGTGTTAACCAAGTCGCACCGCAGCTGGTGAGTTCAAGACGAAACGCGACAAGTCCTGTCAGCATAGCATGATCCGGGCGGGCGGAGACATACGCATCGCAGCCGGGCCGGATCATGCGGTCAGTTGGATGAAGTCATCGTCGTTCAGAGTCCATTGCGGACAGTGATCGGCAGCGTAAGCTAGGTCACTAGCACCACATGGAGGACGGACCTTGTCCAGTAGGATGAATTATTATCGCGCCGCTCCAGGCGCAATGAAGGCCATGATGGATCTGGAGGAAGCGACCAAGGAACTCTCCATCACAGCGCCAATTCGAGAATTGGTGAAAATGCGCGTATCGCAGATCAATGGTTGCGCCTATTGCCTGAACCTACATGCACCCGAGGCGCGCGCGGCGGGGGTTTCACAGCAAAAACTGGATGTTTTGCCTGCCTGGCGGGAAAGCCCGGCCTTCGATGCAAAAGAGCGTGCGGCGCTCGCATGGTCCGAGGCGCTGACACGGCTGGAAACGACGAATGCCCCTGATGCCGATTACCAGATGCTGGCGGATGCCTTTGATGATCGCGAAAGGGTCGAACTGACGCTCATCATCACGACCATAAACGCATGGAACCGCTTTGCCGTTGGGTTCAGGTCCCAACATCCCATCGCTCGTGTGGCGCAGCCATAGAAAGGCGATGATCGTCTGCTCCGTCCGCGTCTTCCCTGTTCGCGGACGATGGTGTGGATGGTCGCGATTGCCGACAGTACACATTCGTGCATCGAGCGACGAAGGTGTCGGAAGAGCCCACTGCCGAAGTGTCAAATTATCGCTGCGCATGCTCGCCGCATTTCTTCCGCTGCAAAGCGGCAGGCAGGGCGGCTGACTGAAATCGGGCGCAGGCTGTATCTGTTGCCTGCGGTCACGGCGTGCGGGGGCGACGGCACCAGGCGACCAGCGCCTCGGCGAAGATGGACATTGCCGGCGACACCTCGCGCGACGGGTAGTAGAGATAGAACCCCGGCAAGGGTCCGATGCGGTCGTGCAGCACGCTCTCCAGTCGCCCCGTTTCGAGGTCCTCCGCTACCATGTGGTGCCACAGGCAGGTCAGCCCCAGTCCCCGGATCGCGGCCTGCCGCAGCAACGCTCCGTCGTTGAACACCATCGTGGTGGCGTCCCGGAACATCACTTCACCCGTCGGCCCGACGAACCGCCAGGGCATCACGCGGCCCGCCGAATGCATCCGGTAGCCGAGGCACGGATGCCCGGCCAGGTCCTCCGGCCGGACCGGCCGTCCGGCCCGATCAAGGTAGTCGGGCGCCGCGACGACCACCGGCCGGGTCTCCTCGGTCAGGCGCCGGGCGATCATGTCCTGCTCCAACCTGTCCCCCATGCGGATACCGGCATCGAACCGGCCCTGCACCAGGTCTTCCAGTGCATCGGTTGCGGCGATCTCGACCTGGATCCCGGGGTGCGCGGCCCGGAAGGCCGAGAGCATCGGCAGGACCAGCAGTTCAGCCGCGTCGCGCCCCATCGTCAGGCGCAACAGACCAGAGGGCTGATCCGCCCCGGCGGCCACTTGCGACAGCGCCGCGGTGATTTCGTCGAGCGCCGGGCCAAGCCGAAGCAAGAGGGCCTCTCCCACGGTCGTCGGCGCGACCGAGCGCGTGGTGCGCGACAACAGCCGCTGGCCGATATCGTCCTCCAGCCGCCGGATGGCATGGCTCAGCGCCGATTGCGTCACGCCCAGCTCGACCGCCGCGCGGGTAAAGCTGCCGTGCTCGGCCACCACGCGCAACGCGGCAAGGGTATCGAGGCGGTCACGCGCCATTCATGACTCCATTTCATTGACCTGAGAGAAATGACGCACTTCTAGCGTGAATGAAAGCACCGTATCTCCGTGCCATGACACATGGGCGCAGCGCCTCGGCCCGCCCGAAGCAAAGGACATCAAATGACCGCCAGGATCACCCGCCTCAACCCCCGCACACTGCCCGACACTACCGCCATCGGTTATGCGCAGATTTCTATCGCGCAGCCGGGGCGCATGGCCTTCGTCTCTGGCCAGGTGGCCGACGCGGAGGCCGTGGAAGAGGGCTTCGAGGCGCAGGTCGCAGACGTGATGCGCAAGGCTGGTGCCGCGCTTGAGGCGCTGGATGCGACGCCCGAGGATATCGTCCTGGCGCGGGCCTACGTGGTCGACCTGGACGAGGTCCGGCTGGGCATCTGCGTCGCGCAGCTCAACGCCTTCTGCAAAGGCGCCACGCCGTCGCTGACAGGTGTTGGTGTGGCCGCACTGGCTGGTCCGGGACTGCTGGTCGAGATGGAATTGCAGGTCCTGCTGCGCGACTGATGCGAGTCGCCGAAGGCTGGCGTGATCGCGAGGCTTTGGATGCCCACTTCACCAGTGCTGATTTTGCGGAAACGCTGCGACAAGCTGGCGAACTGAACATTACGGACAGACAAGTCACGACCTTCACCGCCAGCAACGGCCAGAGCGTATGGTGAAGTCGCCCAAGCACCACGCACGATGACGGCTTTGTCCCGCAGAACGGATCTTACCATCGCGCCTAGATCTCGGCCAGTCGCTCGCTGAAGACCTCGGCCGAACTGCACCTTGCTCAGCACCACCGGCCCGTTCTGCGGCTTCGGCCAGGTGAACCGCCCGCCGTTCAGGCGCTTCATGGTCAGCACCAGGCCGGTGCCATCCCAGACCAGCAGTTTCAGCCGGTCGGCGCGGCGGGAGCGAAATACGTAGATGGCGCCGTCGAACGGATCGAGCTCGAAATGGTTGGCGACATGGGCCACCAGCCCGTCCATGCCCTTGCGGAAATTGATCGGTTCGGATGCCAGAAAGATGCGGAAACTGCCGGCGGGGGAAATCACTGCGAAGCCCTCAAGAGGGTAGGGCGTGGCCGGCAGGCATGCATCAGGCGAACAGTCCGAGCAAATTCCGAAAGCAGACTTTCCAGCATCCTTGGGTCGATGGGCATATAGCCTGCGGCCTCGATCATGCCTATCTGGCGCGCGATGCCGTTCAAATGCGAGGGTGCCCGTGACCGTTGCTGGGCGAAGGAAAGACCCAGACGGATCAAGCCCTGCAAGCTGCGGGCCCAGCCGTCAGATCGGTCAATCACCAGCAGTCGCGGTGTCAACACAGGGCGGTGCCCGAGGCGGGGATCATCCATCAGAACTCCCCAAAGCGCAGGAAACCCTTGCATGGAAAGGCAGGGCTGCCAGGCCTCAAGGACCATCGCGTGTGCGAGATCGTTGGGGCAGGGCGGGTCTGCGCAAAGCAAGGCGAGAATGCGCCCAAAATGCGTCTCGACGATCGATGCGCGGGCTGTTGTGACCTTTGAGTAACCGTGAAGGGATGGCGGCAGCGGCTCGGCAGCCGGAGCGCGTGAGTTGATAGAACAGGACAGCATCTTCAGCGGACCTTTCACCATAAACTGCCGTTCAGGGAACAAAGATTCTCCGACGCAGCAGCGACAACATTGTAGCTGGCCAGTCAGTGCTCCGAGGCTATCGCTGGTCAGTGCCTGAGGTGTTGCTGAAATGTTCCGGCTGCGCCAATCGGGCCGAACGAATATCGCAGTGGCCTCGGCCTCTGATTGGCAGGGAAAGCGAGAAAGTCGGCCGTGACTGTAAGATATTGAAATATATCAACATCGATCAGGTCGACGGTCCAATGGTAAACATTTGGCCAACCAATGGTCGCCGAAACGGGCCAAATGGCTTCTTTTTGGCCGTCGGTTCAGAAAATTATCCGCTGGCGCGATTCAGAATAGAACCCACCCCTAGGGCAAGCATTTTCCCGATAACCAGAGTTATGTAACATATCTATCCCAAACCAAAGGCGCTTTGCCTTCAAGCCGTGGATGGTGCTAAACCGGCCCGGACCTACAAGGAAGGAGATCTCATGGCTGTCCGACCTCCCGTCTGCGATTTCGGCGCAAAGGCTCCGGATTTCGCCTTGCCCGATCCCGACGGCCGGATCGTCGCCTTTGCCGATATCGCCGGACCGCGCGGCACGCTGGTCATGTTCATCTGCAACCATTGCCCCTATGTCCAGGCCGTCATCGACCGCATCCAGCGTGATGCGGCTGAACTGCAAAGGCTCGGCATCGGTGTCGCGGCGATCTCGGCCAACGATGTCGCGGAATATCCGCAGGACGCGCCCGAGCACATGAAGACCGAGGCCCGGAAGCACGGCTTCACCTTTCCCTATCTCTACGACGAAAGCCAAGACGTCGCCCGCGCCTATGGCGCCGAATGCACGCCGGATTTCTTCGGCTACAATGCCGCGGGAGAGCTGCAATATCGCGGTCGGCTGGATGCCTCGGGTCGCAGCCCCGGCGCGCCGGATGCGCGGCGCGAGCTCTTCGAGGCCATGGTGCAAATCGCCGAAACCGGGCATGGTCCGCAGGACCAGATCCCGTCGATCGGCTGCTCGATCAAATGGAAGGCTTGAATGAACATCTGCTTTGCCCCCTGTCCCGTGGTTTTCGATCTGGACGGCACGCTGATCGACAGCGCGCCCGATATCCACGCCTGCGTGAACGCCGTCCTGCGGTTGCATGAGGTCCCGCCGCTGACCCTCGACCAGGTGCGCGGCTTCATCGGCGGCGGCGTGGACCTGCTGTGGCGGCGGGTCGTCGCCGCGACGGCGCTGCCGGTCGAGGCGCATCGCGATCTCGTGACCTCGTTCATGACCCGCTATCACGACGCGACCAGCTTGACCCGGCTTTATCCCCATGTCGCCGACGCCCTGGGCACGCTTGCCGACCGCGGCTATCCGCTGGGCCTGTGCACCAACAAGCCGCTGGGTCCGACCCGGGCGGTGCTGGATCATTTCGGTATCGCGCAGCTGTTCCGGGTGGTGATCGGCGGCGATTCTCTGCCGCAGAAGAAGCCCGATCCGGCACCGCTGCGCGCCGCCGTGGCCGGACTGGGCGCGCATCCCGACGCGCCGCGCGCCCTCTATGTCGGCGACAGCGAGTTCGACGAGGAATGCGCGCGCAATGCCGGGCTGCCCTTTCTGCTGTTCACCCGCGGCTATCGCAAGACACCGATCGAGCAGTTGCAGCACCAGGCCAGTTTCGATGACTTCGCCCGGCTGCCGCTGCTGGTCGAGGAGGCCGCGGCCGTCGGCTGAGGCCGGCCGGCCGATCCCGCCGGCACGGCGATGCTTGACAGCGCGGCGAAACGGCGGAATCCGTCGCCCAGGCCGTCCCCCGGCCCGAACGAAGCCCAAGGAGTCGCGATGGACCTGCGCCAACTGACCCCGGATCTGGCCGTCTCGGCCCAGATCCAGCCCGAAGACCTGCCGGCGCTGGCCGAGGCCGGCTTCCGCGTGCTGATCAACAACCGCCCCGACGACGAGGTCGGCCCCGGCGAGGATGACGAAACCATGCGTCAGGCGGCCGAGGCGGCGGGCATCCGCTATTTCTTCAACCCCTTCACGCCCGGCCGCATCACTCCGGACCTGATCTCGGCCCAGGCCGAGGCGTTGTCCGCGCCGGGTCCGAAACTGGCCTATTGCCGCTCGGGCAACCGCTCGACGGTGCTTTGGGCGTTGGCGCAGGCCGGCCAGGAGCCGGTGGCGGACCTGATCGAGACCGCGGCGCGGGCCGGATACGACCTGTCGGGCATGCGGCCGCTGATCGAATCGCTGGCGGCGCCGGAGCGCTGAACGGCGGCGCGGGCCGCAGGAATCCCCGGAACCTCCGGCGCCTTGCTGGGGTTTCCCCAGCAGGCCTCGGGCCGCGGACGCATCCTGCGGCGGGCAAACGGGAGGAATCTGTCTTGAACTCGATCATCTATCTTGTTGGCCTCGTCGTCGTGGTGCTGTTCATCCTGGGGATGCTGGGCCTGCGCTAGACGCGCTTGCGATTGACGCTGGCCTTTCGCGCCCCTCTGCGTTACCGGGGGCGCAAATTCTGATAAAGGCCCCCTATGGACATCCGCAATATCGCGATCATCGCCCACGTCGACCACGGCAAGACCACGCTGGTCGACCAGCTCTTGAGGCAGTCGGGCAGCTTCCGCGAGAACCAGGCCGTGGCCGAGCGGGTGATGGACAGCAACGACATCGAGCGCGAGCGCGGCATCACCATCCTGGCCAAGGCGACCTCGGTCGAGTGGAAGGGCACCCGCATCAATATCGTCGACACCCCCGGCCACGCCGATTTCGGCGGCGAGGTCGAGCGCATCCTGTCGATGGTGGACGGGGTCTGCCTGCTGGTCGATGCGGCCGAAGGTCCCATGCCGCAGACCAAGTTCGTGACCTCGAAGGCGCTGGCGCTCGGCTTGAAGCCCATCGTGGTGCTGAACAAGGTCGACAAGCCCGCGGCTGATCCCGACAATGCGCTGAACGAGGTCTTCGACCTGTTCGCGAACCTCGGCGCCAGCGACGAACAGCTTGATTTCCCGCATCTTTATGCCTCTGGCATCGGCGGCTGGGCCGACGAGACGCTGGACGGGCCGCGCAAGGACATGTCGGCGCTGTTCGACCTGGTGCTGCGCCATGTCGAGGCGCCGAAGCAGATCGCCCGCCAGGACGAGCCCTTCCAGATGCTGGCCACCACGCTGGGTGCCGACCCGTTCATCGGCCGCATCCTGACCGGCCGCGTCGAGGCCGGGCGCGCGAAGCCCGGCGATACGATCAAGGCGCTGTCGCGCGACGGCGAGCGCATCGAGCAGTTCCGCATCTCGAAGGTGCTGGCCTTCCGCGGCCTGACCCAACAGCCCATCGACGAGGCGGTGGCGGGCGACATCGTCACCATCGCCGGCATGTCCAAGGCCACCGTGGCCGACACGCTCTGCGCTCCCGAGGTCGAAACCGCCCTGCCCGCGCAGCCCATCGACCCGCCGACCATCAGCGTCACCTTCGGCATCAATGACAGCCCGCTGGCCGGCCGCGACGGCAACAAGGTGCAGTCGCGGGTGATTCGCGAGCGGCTGATGAAGGAAGCCGAGACCAATGTCGCCATCAAGGTCGAGGACACGCCCGGCGGCGACGCCTTCGTGGTCTCGGGCCGTGGCGAATTGCAGATGGGCGTGCTGATCGAAAACATGCGCCGCGAGGGGTTCGAACTGTCGATCTCGCGCCCGCGGGTGATCTTCCGCGACATCGACGGCGTCCGCCACGAGCCGATCGAGGAAGCGATCATCGATGTCGATGACGAATATACCGGCGCCGTGATCGACAAGCTGACCGGCAACCGCAAGGGCGATCTGGTCGAGATGAAGCCCGCCGGCCATGGCAAGACCCGCATCGTCGCGCATGTCCCCTCGCGCGGGCTGATCGGCTATCAGGGCGAGTTCATGACCGACACGCGCGGCAATGGCGTTCTGAACCGCATCTTTCACAGCTGGGCGCCCTATAAGGGGCCGATCCAGGGTCGCCGTCAGGGCGTGCTGATCTCGATGGAGGATGGCGTTTCGGTGGCCTATGCGCTCTGGAACCTCGAAGAGCGCGGCAAGATGTTCATCGGCGCGCAGGAACAGGTCTATCAGGGCATGGTGATCGGCGAGCATTCGCGCGACAACGACCTGGAAGTGAACCCGCTCAAGGGCAAGAAGCTGACCAACGTCCGCGCCTCGGGCACGGATGAGGCGGTGCGCCTGACGCCGCCGGTGCGCATGTCGCTGGAAGAGGCCATCGCCTATATCGACGATGACGAGCTGGTCGAGGTCACGCCGAAAAGCATCCGTCTGCGCAAGCGCTACCTGGACCCGCACGAGCGCAAGCGGCAATCGCGCGGCGAAGGCTGAGCGAATCCCTCATCTTGCAGGATTACAGGCTTCCGCAATGCCGGAAGTCTGTTAGGATTGTTCCGAATGCTGTCGGGAGCGCTGATGGAGAGCCGGGGGAACGTCTATCAAAGACTGATCTTCGCTGCCCAGGACTACCTGGGCAGGAACGGCCAATTGCCGGCCGACCTGGCTGAATTTGCGCAATTCGCCGGCATCGGCGAGGACGAGGTCGGCGATGTCTTCCAGTCGCCCGAAGACCTGCACGAAGGGATGATCTATCACGGCGTCACGCTGCTCAATGACGCGCTGCGCGCGGGCGCGGTTTCCTCGACCACCAGCGATCCGATCGTGCAGCTGCGCGCCATCGCGCATGGCTATCTGGTCTGGGCGGACAGGAACCCGGCGCTGTTCCGGCTGCTGGTCGCCGCCCTGAACGGGCCGATCAAGCCGGACAGCACGCTGCATCGCTATACCAGTTCGATGCGCGATCTCTATCGCCGCAAGCTGGTCGAGGCGCAACGCCTCGGCATCCTGGCCGAGGAAACCGATATCGAGCTGGCGACGATGATGCTGCATTGCCTGGTCAAGGGCGGCAACATGATCTTCATGACCCGTGCCACCGATCCCTGGTTCGCCCAGGACGACCGCTCGACCCCGGAACTGGCCGAACGGATCTTTGGCATGTTCATGGACAATCTGGTCCAGGCGAACGCCCCGGCCCGGCATCAGGCCAAGGCCCGGAAAAGCGGCTGACTGCCGCCCGGCTCAGATCTGGCGTTCGGGCAGCTTCACCACCAGCCCGTCCAGTTCCGGCGTCACCTTGATCTGGCAGGTCAGGCGCGAACGCTCGGGATCGGGCTGCCAGGCGAAATCCAGCATGTCCTCCTCCATCGGATCCTTGGCCGGCAGGCGGTCCACCCATTCCGGCGCCACATAGACATGGCAGGTCGAACAGGCGCAGGCGCCGCCGCAATCGGCGTCGATGCCGGGAACGCCATTGTCGCGCGCGCCCTCCATCACCGTCATGCCGGGCTTGACGTCGATCTCGTGGACGGTGCCGTTATGCTCGATATAGGTAATCTTCGCCATGGGGTGCCTTCCTTCTTTGCCCCGCAGATAGGCCATCCGGAACGGGCTGAAAAGCCCCGTTCCCGGCCGCCGGTCTTTTCCGTTGCCAAATCCCCCGGGGAGAAGGCGCGGCCCGCGCCGAGGGGGCGGCGCCCCTGCCCCTTTCCTTCCCATGCGGCGCGGCTTCAGGCCTTGCGCAGCGCGATCACCGCGTTCAGCCCGCCAAAGGCGAAGGCGTTGGACAGCACCGCCTCGACCCTGGCCTCGCGCGCCTCGTTCGGCACCACGTCCAGCGCGCATTCCGGGTCGGGTTCCTCATAGCCGATGGTCGGCGCGATGACGCCGTCGCGCAGCGCCATGATGCAGGCCAGAAGCTCGACCGCGCCGGTGCCGCCGATCAGATGGCCGTGCATGGACTTGGTCGAGGAGATCATCAGCCGGTCGGCGTGATGGCCGAAGGCATGCGCCACCGCCGCGCATTCCGTCTTGTCGTTCGCCGCCGTGCCGGTGCCGTGCGCGTTGATATAGCCGATCTCCTCGGGCCGCATATGGGCATCCTGCATGGCGCCGGTGATCGCCCGCTCGGCGCCGATGGCCGAGGGCATGACGATGTCCTGGGCGTCGGCGCACATGGAAAAGCCCACCACTTCGGCCAGGATGTCGGCGCCGCGCGCCACCGCATGTTCCCAATCCTCGAAGACGAAGACCCCCGCCCCCTCGCCCTGCACCATGCCGTTGCGGGTGGCCGAGAACGGCCGGCAGGCGTCCTTGGACATCACGCGCAGCCCTTCCCAGGCCTTGACGCCGCCGAAGCAGAGCATCGCCTCGGAGCCGCCGGTCAGCATTACCGTCGCCGCGCCGGACCGCACCATGTTGAAGGCCATGCCCATGGCGTGATTGGAGCTGGCGCAGGCGGTCGCCACGGTGAAGCTGGGCCCCAGAAGCCCATATTCCATGCTGAGATGCGAGCAGGCGGCGTTGTTCATCAGCCGGGGCACCACGAAGGGATGGACGCGGTTCTTCCCCTCCTCGTAGACGGTGCGGTAATTCTCGTCCCAGGTGTTCATGCCGCCGGCGGCGGTGCCCAGCACCACGCCCGAGCGCAGCCCCAGTTCGCCCTCGAAGATCAGCCCGGATTGCTCGACCGCCTCGCGCGCGGCCAGCAACGTGAACTGGGTGAACTTGTCATAGAGGACGATCTGCTGGCGGTTGAAATAGGTCTCCGGCTCCCAGTCGCGGACCTGGCCGCCGATCCGGATGGCCAGCCGGTCCACGTCGCGGAAATCCAGCGGGCCGATGCCGCAGCGGCCCTCGCGCATCGCCGCGAAGGTCGAGGGCACGTCGCGCCCCAGCGCGTTGACGGTGCCCATGCCGGTGATGGCGACGCGGCGCATGCCATTGGCGTGCCGTCCCATGATCACCCGACCCAGCACGGTGCGGGCGATCTTGGTCGCGGACTTCATCTTGCCCTTGACCTTGCCGGGCTTGCGTTCCGATTTGGGCGGCTTCTCGCCCTTGACCTTCTTGGCGTTCATGCCTTTTCAGCGACCAGTTTCTCGACCGCCGCGATGATGCTGCCGAGGCTCGAGATGTCGAACTCCGATTTCTCGGGCTCGTTGGCGTTGAAGGGCACCGAGATGTCGAATTCCTCCTCGAGCGCAAAGATCGACTCGACCAGGCCCAGGCTGTCGATGCCGATCTCCTGCGGCGACATGTCGAGCTTCAGCTCCGAGGGATCCAGCATCGCCTGTTCGGCGATGATCTGGACGATGCGGTCGCGGACTTCTGTCATCTCGGCCTCCGTTGTGCCCGTTGCGGGGCGATCTTGTCCCCGGGGAATGCTATTCCCGGGCGTCCTTGTCGAGCAGTTTCTTAACAGTTTCGCGAAGTTCGGCCACCTGTGCATAAAGCCGCGGCAGGCGGCGGATGTTCTTCTGCGCCTCGACATGGGTTTCCATCTTCACCGCCGGACTGCCCAGCAGCACCCGGCCGGCCGGGGCATTGGTGAAGATCTTGGTGGCGCCGCCGGCGATCACGTCGTCGCCGACGAAGATATTGTCCGAGACGCCGACCTGCCCGCCCAGCACCACCCGGTTGCCGATGCGGGCCGAGCCGGCGATGCCAACCAGGCCGCAAAGCAGGCAATCCTCGCCCACCACGCAATTGTGGCCGATCTGCACGAGGTTGTCGATCTTGGTGCCGCGGCCGATGCGCGTGGCCCGGATGGTGCCGCGGTCGATGGTGGCATTGGCCCCGACCTCGACATCGTCGCCGATCTCGACCCCGCCCAGGGAATGGATGCGCGTCCAGTGCTGCGCCCGGATCTCGGCCCGTCCGCCCAGGGTCTCGCGGATCTCCTCGACCCCGGATTTCTCGGGCGTGACGAAGGAGAAGCCGTCGCCGCCGATCGAGACGCCGGGATTGAGGATCACCCGGTCGCCGAGGGTCACGCCATGGGCGATGCGCACGCCGGGATGGATCAGCGCATCGCGCCCGATCACGGTGCCGGCGCCGATCGAGACATGCGCGGCGATGCGTGCCCCCGCGCCGATGCGCACCCCCGTCCCGATCACCACGAAGGGGCCGATGGCCGCATCCGGCGCGATCTCGGCGCTGGGGTCGATCACGGCGCTGGGGTGGATGCCCGGCGCGATGCCCGGGCCGGGATCGAAGGCGCGGGTCAGCCCGGCCATGGCCAGCCGCGGCCGCGCGACCAGGATGGCGGCCCGAAGCCCCAGCGCCTCGGGGTCGCTGCCATCGGCCAGCAGCGCCGTGCCGCCGGGCGCCAGTTTCTCGGCATAGGCGGACGAGGTCGCCAGCGCGATCTGCCCCGGGCCAGCCTGCCCGGCCTCGGCGGCGCCGGTGACGATCAGGCTGCCGTCGCCCCAAAGACGGGCATCCAGCGCGCGGGCCAGTTCGGCGATGGTCAATGTCATGCGACTTCCCCCTGGTCGTTCGAGCCCTGTGGTTCGGGGTTCATCTATTCATCCGCGGCGGCGGAATCCAGTCCGGCCTTGACCAGGGCCGCATGGATCAGCGCATCGCGGCCATAGATGTCGGGGAAACGGTGGATCTTCCCGGTCTCGTCCGGGAAGGCGGTGAAATAGACCAGATGCACCGGCACCGGCGGCCGCAGGTTCAGATAGGACTCGCGCCCCGATTTCAGCGCCTTGGCGAAGACCGCATCGGGGTTTGCGACCTGCGGGCGCAGCAGCTCATGCGCCAGGTCGATGGGCCGGCCGATGCGGATGCAGCCATGCGAATAGGCCCGCGAGGACTGGTTGAACAGATGTTTGGTCGGGGTGTCGTGCAGGTAGATGTTCCAGGGGTTGGGGAACATGAACTTCACCACCCCCAGCGCATTGTCGTCGCTGGGTTTCTGCCGCATCCGATAGGGAAAGCTCGCGGCGCTGTATCGGCGAAAGTCGATGCGGTCGCGCGGGATGACATTGCCGGCCCCGTCCACCACGTCGAGATGCGCGACCGCGTAGCGGTTCGCCTGCAGCCGCGGCAGGTATTCCTTGACGGTGATCGAGCGCGGCACGTTCCAGCGCGGATTGACCACCAGATATTTCATCGTCTCGCTGAATTCCGGCGTCTCGAATTCGCGGTTCGCCTTGCCGATGACCGCGCGGGTTTCGAAGATCTCGCGGCCGCCTTCGAAGATGCGGGCATTGTATTCGGGCAGGTTCACCCACACATGGCGGGCGTTCAGGTCGTGGCCGGCCATCCAGCGCATCCGCTCCAGCGCCACCAGGATCGCCTCGGCCTCGGGGCCGGTGCCGCGATTCAGC
The DNA here is from genome assembly GCF_030388245.1 of Paracoccus sp. TOH. Classification (NCBI taxonomy): domain Bacteria; kingdom Pseudomonadati; phylum Pseudomonadota; class Alphaproteobacteria; order Rhodobacterales; family Paracoccaceae; genus Paracoccus; species Paracoccus sp. TOH. The sequence goes on along the minus strand of NZ_CP098361.1, from coordinate 2,009 downwards.
CGGGCGACGGTCCGCGGCCCGGCCACGCCATCGGCCGGCAGGCCCGCCGCCTGCTGATAGGCCGCCACCGCCTGCGCCAGCGGCGCGTCGAAGCTGGCCGGGCTGCCCAGCGGCGGCGCGGCAAAGCCGATCGAGGACAGCCGCACCCGCAGCATCGCCACGGCAGAATCGCTCATCCCCTCGCGCCACAATCCCTCGGGCACCAGGGGCACCTCGGCCGGGGCGGCCAGTTGCGATTGCCGGCCAAGCGCGCTGCGCAGCGCCTCGTAACGGGGATCGCGCGGCGGCAATGCCGCCAGAACCGCGGCCGGATCGGCGGTGCGGGCGAATTCCCGCATGAGATCGCCGGTGCGCGGCCGCTGCACCTCGCGCTTGATGCCGCTTTCGACCTTGCGCGGATCCAGGATGCCGCCCGAGACGTCATGGCTCCAGCGGGCGAAGGCGCGGGCGAAACCCAGTTCCTCCTCGACCGAATCGACGCCTTCGCGGTCGAGCCTGCGCAAGGCGGCCTGACGATAGCGCGCCGGGGGCAGTCCGTGCGAAGCCGCCTGCCCTACCGCTTCGATCAGCGCCGCGCGCCGCGGCGCGCCCTCCGGCCCCAGGAAGATCGGCTGCAAGCCGTTGGTTCCATAGAAATCCGCCAGCCCGGGATCGCCGGCGACCCGCTGCGCCAGCGCCATCTCCTGTTCCGAAAAGGCCAGCCGTGGCGCCGGCAGCGCCGCCACCGGCACGGCGTCCAACGCCTGCGCCCCCGCCAGCCGGGGCGCGGTCCCCAGCAAAAGGGCGACAATCAGAAGGCGAATCGGTCCTGCGAAATGCACCTTTAACTATTCCTTTTCCGGTGGCGGAAATCTTCTCATTCGCCGGGTGGGGGGTCCAGCGCAGGCATTTTTTTCTTGCGTCACTGATGCGGCCCGAGCACGGCCGTTGAAAAACATTGGCCCGGGTTCCGATTCGGATCGTCTATCGGCGGATTTTTGCCGAGAAGGGCGGAACTTCGCCGCGTCCGGAACGAAACGCTTCCCTCTGCTCGCGCGGCAGTGACATATTCTTAACCAGTCCCGGCTAAACCGGGGCCGGGTCGCCCCAGAACGGGCGGCGACACAACGAAGCAGGACAGGCGATCTGACATGACGTTTGAAACCATCTCGCGTCGGGGCATCCTTGGTGCCTTTGCGGCGACGACCGTGGCAGCAGCGCCGGTTATGGCCAATGCCTTCGGACTGATGCGGGGCGCCGGCGACATCCGCCGCATTCGCATGTATTCGGGGCGCACGGGCGAAAGCATCGACACGGTCTATTGGGTCGATGGCAAGTATATCCGGGACGCCCTGAATGAAATCAACGTGTTCATGCGCGACTGGCGCACGGGCCAGGTGATCGGGATCGACCCGCGCACCGTCGATATCGCCGCAGCCTCGCACCGGCTGCTGCAAACCAACGAACCCTACATGATGCTGTCGGGCTATCGCTCGCCCAAGACCAACGCCATGCTGCGCTCGCGGTCCTCGGGCGTGGCGCGCAATTCGCTGCACATGGTGGGCAAGGCCGCCGATCTGCGCCTGAAATCGCGCTCGGTCGGGCAGATGTACAAGGCCGCTGCCGCCTGCCGGGCGGGGGGCGTCGGCAAATATTCGCGCTCGAATTTCGTCCATATGGACTGCGGCCCGGTCCGCCATTGGGGCGCCTGACTCGCGAAAGATCACAATCCGATGATCACGCAAAGACCCGCCCCTTGGGGCGGGTTTTCGTTTTGCGCCTAGCGCAGCCGCGGCGGCGCCTTGGGATCGCGCCGGGCCGGCTCGGGCGCCGAGGGCGGCGGCGGCGGTTCGAGAATCAGCGCCCCGCGCGGCAGATCGCGCGCCGCGAATCCGATGTCCACGCCGCCCGGCAATTCCGGCAGGAAGGCCAACAACTCGGCCAGGGCCTTGGCGATCGCCGCTTCATGCGCCGGATCGACGCCGTCCAGAAGCAGCGCATGGTTGCGCCGCCCACCGCGCCATTGCGTG